>JAEWFF010000018.1 GCA_023388965.1 Pseudomonadota bacterium
GACGGTCGCTCGCGCTGTGCTACGCCAACGGCTCCGCGCAAGCACCCGCCGCTTCACCCGCCCAGCAGGGCAAAACCACCGCCGGAAACGAACTCAGAACTGGATAGAAGTTGGGGGCAACGTCAGCATAGACCCAACGTGAAAACAGGGGACGCACTCGGTGGCCCGGTGCCCGCAACGTGCTGGTAACTAAGCATTTGGGGGAAAAGATTGTTGGTAGCGAGGGAGGGACTCGAACCCCCGACACGCGGATTATGATTCCGCTGCTCTAACCAGCTGAGCTACCCCGCCACACAGGCGCGGGATATAGGTGCCGCGCCGAGGTCAAGTCAAGAAAAGCCCGCACTTTCCCCGGCCCGCCTTTCGCTACGCCCTGCACCGCACCCGCAAATGCCTCGAAAAGCTTGCGGAAATGCGCCAGCTTAAAACAAGTATTCTTCTTGCATCTTTATATCCCCCTGCCTAGGAACCGGCCACGGGGCCCTCTCTGAAAAAAGGACGATATAAATGGCCGAGGCAGCGGCATGGACGGACTGGCGCATCTTCACGATTGCCGAAAAGCGTCCCGAGAGCGCGATCATCACGTCCTTCATCCTGCGCCCCGAAGACGGAAAGCCCGTTCCGCGCCACAAGCCCGGCCAGCACCTGACCTTCCTTTTCCCCGTCACCGGGCGAGGCGAGGTTCAGCGCAATTACACGATCTCGACGGATGCCAACGGCGAATATTACCGCATCTCGGTGAAGCGCGAACCGCAGGGCACGGTCTCGAAATGGCTGCATGACGAGGCCGCGATCGGCACGAAGATCAAGGTCATGCCGCCGTCGGGCACCTTCTTCCTGCCGGAAGACCAGAAGCGGCCCGTCGTGTTCCTGTCGGGCGGCGTCGGTCAGACGCCGATGGTCGCGATGACGGAAGCGATCGCCGACCGCCATCCCGGCGCGAAGGCACAATATGTACACAGCGCGCTCAACGGCGAGGTCCATGCCTTCCGGGACCACATCGCGGCGCTCGCGAAACGCCATGGCGGCATCGTAACGACCACAATCTACGCCGATCCCGGTCCGGGCGATGCGTTCGACCTCAAGGGCCTTCTGACCATGGACTGGCTGAAGGCCAACACGCCGATCGAGGAAGCGGATTATTTCGTCTGCGGTCCTCTGCCCTTCCTGCGCGCCTTTGTCGGCGGACTGGCCGAAGCCGGCGTGCCGCAGCAGCGCCTGCATTACGAATTCTTCGGCGATGTGGAAGATCTGCTCGAGGACGCCGCTCCGGAACCCGCGCCGGTCATGCCCGCATCCGCGCCCGTGCAGAAGGATTTCGCCCGCAAACAGGCCGGCACGATCACGGCGGAAGATATCGGCCTTGCTCTGATCGGCGGTCTTTCAGACGCCGTGGTTGCCAGCGACCGCGAAGGCAATATCATCCTCTGGAACCCCGGCGCGGAGCGCATTTTCGGCTTCACAGAGGAGGAAGCGGTCGGCGCCTCGCTCGACATCATCATTCCCGAGCCGTTCCGCGCCCGGCACTGGGAGGGCTATCACCAGACGGTCGCGAGCGGCCAGAGCCGCTATGGCGCGGGCGATCTTCTGGCGGTTCCCGGCCTCAAGAAGGACGGCACCCGCAACTCCATCGAGTTCACGATTGTTTTGCTCAAGGACAAAGACGGCAAGGTCGAGGCCATGGCATCGGTGATCCGTGACGTGACCAAGAACTTCCTGGCGATGAAGGAACTGAAAAAGCAGCTCGCGGAATCATCGGCCGCGGCAACCTGATCGAGGGCAAGCACATGGCTCAGGCTCCGCTGATCGCCGCCATCGAGGAGGCGAACGAGTTCCAGACCCAAACCCTGTTCGCCTCTCTCGCCCGGCAATGGGCCGAGGCGGGCCTCAAGGTCGTGGGTCTCGTCGCCGAGCATCACGGCCAGGGCGAGCGCATCTGCACCAGCGGCTATCTGATCGATCTCGCCTCCGGCGAACGCTATTCGATCTTCAAGGACACGATTCCCGAGGGCAAGATCTGCCATGTCGATGCCGAGGGCGCGCTCGATGCCTGCGCGGCCGTGCTGACCCAGATTCCGGATGCGGACCTCATCGTCCTCAGCAAGTTCGGAAAGCTGGAAGCGGGCGGCGAGGGGCTGGCGGCGGCCTTCGAAACCGCGATTGCCGCCGGCAAGCCCGTGCTGACGACGGTATCGGACAAGCACATCCCCGAATGGCGCAGCTTCGCGCCCCACGCAGCGCGCATCCCGCCGGAGCGGCAGAGCATTCTGGCGTGGAAGGAAGCGGTCTTCGCCGCAGCCTAAGCCTTCGGAGGCGGCTCCCGCCGCCTCGTGAGCCGTGAGAGGCGGCTCCCGCCGCCTCCTGGAGCCGTCAGTCTCCGTTTTTCGCCTTCTCGCGCAATATGCGGTCGGTCTGCCGGCTCGCATAAGCAAGGCTGAAACCGAAGAAGAGAAAAGCGGCGACGAAGATGGAAACGGCGATTGCCGTATCGGTCGGCATGAGGACCTCCTGTGCCCGACAAGACAGGCAGTTGGCGCCTCTCCGGACCGGCCCTCATTGACCTGGAGCAAACAAAAATCAGGCGCGCTTGCGCAGCCGCACCAGTTTGAAGAAGCCGGCGGGGAATACCGGTTCGACCCCGGCGAATTCCATATCGGGATGGCGCTCCGCCCAATCCCGGAGCCGCGACACCTTGAAATGCGAGCTCCAGCCGACCTTTTTCATCAGCGGCGCGAGCTGGGCCTCGACCGCCGGCACGAACCCCTTGTCCGCGCCGAGCTTGGACGTGACCACGATCTCCCCGCCGGGCTTCAGCACGCGGCGGATTTCATCGAGCGCGCCTTCGGGATCGGGTACGAGCGTGATGACGAACGGCACCGCCACCGCATCGAAGCTCCCGTCCTTGAAACCGAGGCGGCAGGCATCCATCGAGGCCAGAAGCTTCACATGGCTGAGACTTAGATCGCGCACTTTCGCAACCGCCTTCTGCAGCATATGTACCGACAGATCGACGCCGATGACACGGCGGTCGGCGGGATAATAGCGCAGAACGAGCCCCGTCCCGACGCCGACTTCGAGAATGTCGGTGCCGCAGCGCGCGGCGGCGGCCGCCGTCTTCGCGTGGGCGTCGGACAGGAATTTATGATAGACGGCGTCGTAGATCGGCGCCCATTTCTCATAGACCTTCTGCTGCCCCGCGAGATCGTATTCGACGTTCATGCAGGCAGAACCGTCTCGGCCGCGCGGGCATGAATCTGGGCCTTCGTGCCCGCGGCGATGACGCCGCCGCCGAGCACGCGCGCCTGGCCTTCGGCCGCATCGTAGATCACGCAAGCCTGGCCCGGCGCGACGCCCTCTTCGGCATCGGCAAACGTCACCTCGACGCCGTTTATGCCGCGCGACAGGATTGCCGGTTGCGGCGCGCGTGTCGAGCGCACCTTCACGAACACGTCCATACCGTCCTCGATCGGGCCGTCGCCGAGCCAGTTCAGATCGCGCAGCGCGATCGTCTTGGTCGCCAGCGCCTCGCGCGGGCCGACGAGGACGCGGTGTTTTTCCGGATCGAGCCCGACGACGAACAGAGGCTCGCCCATGCTGAGGCCGAGCCCGCGCCTCTGGCCGATCGTGTAATGCATGATGCCCTTGTGCGTGCCGAGAACGCGGCCGTCGAGATGGACGATCTCGCCCGGCTCGCCGGCTTCCGGCTTCAGCTTTCCGACGATGTCGGAATACGAGCCCGTCGGCACGAAGCAGATGTCCTGGCTGTCATGCTTGTCGGCGATGTGCAGGCCGAATTCGTGGGCAAGCTCGCGCGTCTGGACCTTGGTCAGATCGCCGAGAGGAAAGCGCAGCAGATCGAGCTGATCGCGCGTCGTGCCGTAGAGGAAATAGCTCTGGTCGCGCTCGGGATCGGCGGCGCGGTGCAGCGCGCGTCTGCCGCCGGGCAGCGCGCGCGAGGCGACGTAATGACCCGTCGCCATCGCGCTGGCGCCGAGCTGGCGCGCGGTCGACAGCAGATCGACGAACTTGATCTTCTGATTGCATTCGACGCACGGGATCGGCGTCTCGCCGAGCGCATAGCTTTCGGCGAAACGGTCGATCACCTTTTCGCGGAAGCGCGCCTCGTAATCGAGCACGTAATGCGGAATGCCGATGGCCTCGGCGACGCGCCGCGCATCGTGAATGTCCTGCCCGGCGCAGCAGGCGCCCTTGCGGTGCACGGCCGCGCCGTGATCGTAGAGCTGCAGCGTGACGCCGACGACATCGTAGCCCTCGCGCTTCAGAAGCGCGGCCACGACCGACGAATCCACGCCGCCCGACATGGCGACGACGACGCGCGTCGTGTCGCGGGGTCCGGGAAGGTCGAGGTCGAAGGGCATGGTTCCGGGGCCGGTCAGGGATGGGTAAGGCCCGAATGTAGGCTTTTCGGCCGTGCGGTTAAAGGGCTTTGGCTTTCCCGGAAAAGCGGCACTTCCCTCATGCCGCACCCTGAGCCGGACTCGTGCATGGCCGAGGACGCTTAGGCTCCGTTTCCTGACGATGGGCTAGGCCCTGCAAATGGCCCGGAAAGACGACGGGACTGAATGTCGCTCCGCAGCATCTGTCCGCTATTTTCCTTGACCATACGGCGCGCAGCTGTCTAGCTTCCCCTTAGCGACACATATCGAACCGCAGTGCTCCGTGTGAGCCCATTGGTCGTCGGCATCCGGCGGGCGTGTTTCGATAGACGATTGCTGCTTTCTCCAAACGTCATAGGTGCGATTGGTACGCGTCGGAGCGCGCCACGCATCGTGATCTGTCGGTTTCATATCGGCCACGCTTTGAAGAGCGTGAAGCCGCGCGGGAGAATTGTGCCTGTTGGCCCGGTCTGCATGTCATATCGCCTGGATCGCATTGCGCCCTGCCGTTTCCGGCGGGAGCTTTCGGCGTGGGTCTCATCATGAGTGAGCCGGCCGCCGATGTGGAATGGGATGCGGGCGAGCTCGGCTGCGGGCCCCTGCTGCTCGAACTGCGCAATCGTCTGCGCACGGTGCCGGGGCAGGTGTTCAGGTTGATCTCTATCGATCCCGGCTCGCCCGAAGATCTGCCGGTCTGGTGCCGGCTCAGCGGCAACGAATTGCTGCATCACGACCCCGAAACGAAAAGCTTCTGGATTCGCTCGCGCCTGGATTGGGAGTGATGCGATTGCCGATGAAGACCTGATCCTTATCCGAAAAACACACCATCGAATCCAAAGGGAGACCAAAATGGCCGGAAATTTCGTCGTCAGCCTGAGCCACGCCAAGAACGATACCGACAAGGCGACCGTCGCCTTCGTCATCGCCAATGCGGCGATCGCCTCCGAAAAGAAGGTGGTGGTGTTTCTGTCGGTCGAGGGTACGCGGCTGTCGCAGAAGGGCTATGCCGACGACATCCATGAAGAGGGCTTCGCGCCGCTCAAGGACCTGATGGCCAGCTTTGCCGAAGCAGGCGGCCAGATCTTCGTCTGCTCGCCCTGTTTCAAGAAGCGCGGGCTTGACGAGGACAATCTGGTCCCCGGCGCGGTGATCGTCGGCGGTGCGAAGCTCGTCGAATTCCTCGGCGATGGCTGCCCCAGCATCAGCTACTGAACGATAGCGCGGGCGTCCGCATTCGCGGGCGCTCGTTTTCGTAGGGACGAGGCGACAAGATGTTTCGATATCGCGGGCTGATTGCACTCTTCGTATTGGCGGCGCTGGGTTATGTCGCGGTGAGTTTCGCCGCGTTCCGGATGCCGGAGACGCTCGCGGACGCTGAGAACTGCGGCTTTCTGCCCGGCGAATTCGTCGCGGCGGGCCAGCTCACCTATGAGCGCACGCAGGCATGGTGGGTCAGCTTCCAGCGCACGCAGGAAATCTGGATCGCGCTCTCGCTCGGGCTTGCGGCGGCGTTTGTCGGCTTCGCGCTGTCGATCGGGCGGCGCGTGGGCGGCAAGGCCGCAACCGGCGCCGCATTGGGGGGCGGCGTGCTCGCGCTGTCGGCGCTGTGTGTGAGCTGCCTCGCGCCGGTGTTGTCGGTTGTCGGGCTCGGGCTTGCGGGATCGCTGCTCGCCGGCCTGCCGAAATGGCTGATCGCGCTCAACACGCTGATGCTGACGGGGTGGGGAGCGCTCTATCTCACGCGGCGCGGCCGCGCATGCCCGATGCCGCGTTCTGAAACCTCGGTGTCATTACCCTCGGAAACAACCGGAGCGGAGGCCGCCATGCTTTCCAAAACCTTCATGGCCGGTGCGGCCATTACCGCGCTTACATTGCTGATGCCGCCCGATGCCATGGCGCGTGATTACGCGAGCGTGCTGCAGCCCGCAAAGCCGGGTCTGCCGCTTGCGCACCCGATTGCAACGACCGACATCGCACCGCCGCCGTTCTCGGAGATCGCGGATCGGCCGGTGAAGCCCGCTTATGTGCCGGGCCTGCCCGGCCTGCCGCAATGGCGCGCGGTGAAGGACGATTTCGATGTGCCGCGGCCGCCGAAATTCGACGGCGTGGTGATCCGCCAGAGCCGCGTCGAGAGCGGCGAAGTGGTTATCCCGGCCGGCGGGCTGTTCTATCTGGAGGACACCTGGGGCGGCGAGGTGGCGCTGCGCGGCGAGCCGATGCCGGTGCTCGGCCGCATGCCGACCTATGTCGATTACGACATGAGCATCGTCGTCAAGGAGGACGTGACGATCCCGGCCGGCAAGAGCGCGGTCGTCGGCGGCACTGTCTACCAGTATTACGCGACCGTCGGGCACGAGAAGCTCGCCAATCACACGCTGCATGTAAAGACCATCGCGGGCACCGATTGGGAATGGGCGTTCGGCTCGCCGGTATTGTCGATGTCGGAGCCCGGCTGGTGGGGCACGCGCTTCAACCAGCTCTACAATCAGGGCCAAGCGCGCGAAGTGACGCCGCAGCAGATCGTGTTCGACTGGATTTCCGGCGTACGGATGGATCGCCTCCTGCTCGCCGACAACAGAGTGTTCGCCGGGCTCGCCGGCGTGGGCGATGAATGGACCTCCGGCAATCGCACGATCCGTGTCGCGGCAATCGATGACGCCGCCGGCACCGTGGAGATCGAGGTGGTCGAGGACGGCAAGGCCGTACTCACGCGCACGCTCGGCCCCGTGAAGAACGAATTGCTGATCGAGGATCACGATGCACGCAAGGCGCTCGTCTTCGAGCATGGCGATATTGCGGGCTTCCTCTCGCCGTGGCCGGAGCCGTTCAAGGACGGCAAGGCCAATCTGAAAATCTACGATAAGGCCTTCAGCCTCGAATACGGACAGGACTATGCGCCCGATGCGCGCTTTGCGGTGTATCCGGTCGGCTGCCCGACCGGCCACAATTTCGGGTTCATGCTGGTGAACAAGGAGGAAATCCGCCTGAAGCCAGGCGCATTTTTCAGCGGACCGGAAGGCTATTTCAAGATCGCGCTGGACCGTCTGGACGGCGACAAAGTGGCCGCCTGGCATGTCGAGGATCGCGACGGCAATCGCTCGGTCAATCTCGGCGGCACGGATGTCGCCAATATGGATCTCGTGCTCGGGCAGGGGCGTGTCGCGGGGCAGGCGATCCTGAAGGATGTCGGCCGTGCCATGCTTGCGCGTAACTATCAGCTGCTAGCCGAAGCAAGCGGGCAGGCGGCGAACACCGGCATACAGACGGCGCCGCATGAGGCTTCGCAATCCTCGACCGTTATCGCCGGGTTTTCGCCCGGCGTGCTCGCGGGCCTTGGCATCCTTCTGCTCGGCTGCGCCGGCGTCGGCTACGAGTTCGGCCGTCGCCGCCGCGCATGAACGATTTCAAAAATTCAAGTTGGGGGAGACGATAGTATGGACATGAACAAGAGCCGGAGAAGTTTCATCGTCGCAACGGCGGGCCTTGCGGCGACGACTTTGTTCACGCCGGCGATCGCGCAGGGCAGGAAGAAGCTGCATTTCGGCGTCGGCCCGCTGCTGCCGAGCGCCGACGACACCAAGAAAGCCTATACGCCGCTGTTCGCGCATCTCGCCAAGGAACTCGGCGTGGACTTCGATCTCGTCGCGACGACCGACTGGGCGGGCATGGCGGTGGCGATGGGCTCCGACCAGCTCGACGTCGCGTGGATGGGCCCATGGGGCTACATCATCGCCAACAACTCGACCGGCTGTCAGGCGGTCGCGACCGTAAAATACGACGACAAGCCGATCTATCATGCGATCATCATCGCGCGACCGGACCTGGAGGTCTCGAAATTCCCCGACGACACCAAGGGCAGGTCGATTTCCTTCGCCGATGTCGGCTCGACCTCGGGCTGGCTGGTGCCGAGCTATTACGCCAAGGAAGTCTGGAAGATCGATCCGAAAACCTACTGGAAGTACACCGACGGCTCGACGCATGCCGCCAATGAGATCGCGGTGAGCTCCGGGCAGGTCGATATGGCGACCGACTTCGACCGCAACCGCAACGCGATGATCGCGAGCGGCAAGGTAAAGGAAGATTCCAACAAGATCGTCTGGACCTCGGACCCGCTGCCGAACGACGCCATTGCCCTGCCGGCGAGCGCGCCGAAGGAACTCAGCGAGCAGGTGCAGGCAATCCTCACCGCGATCACCAAGGAACAGGCGGAGACGCTGCTGCCGCCGCGCTATACCGGCTTCGTTGCCGCGAACCATGAGTCTTACGACACGATCGAGAAGGCGGGCATCGCGGTCGGCAAGATCAAGCCCAAGGGCTGAGAAGATATGGACATGTGTCGATGTTCGGGTCGCGGTTCTGCCGCGGCCCGTCATGATCTCGGGTCGTGGCCATGACGATGAGCAAGGCCGAACGCGCGCTTGACGATCTCGATGCCATGCGTCGCGGCTCGGCCGGAACGCGTGCGCGGTTCTGGCTGATGGTGGCGGTGGTCGCGGGCTTCTACGCGGTGTCGTGGAATCTCGCCGAGATCGATCTCGCGAAACTTTCGAGCGGGCTGCCGCGTCTCGGCCACTGGATCATGACGGCCTGGCCGCCGAAGCTCGATGAGCTGCCGCTGTTTGCGCTGCGCACCGCGGAGACCGTGGCCATGGCCGCGATCGGAACCACGGTCGCAGCCATTCTTGCGATTCCGATGGCGGTGCTGGCGAGCCGCAACATCACGCCATGGCCGAGCCTCTATTACCCGGCGCGTTGGTTTCTGAACATGCTGCGCGGCATCGATTCATTCGTGTTCGCGCTGCTGTTCGTGGCCGCGGTCGGGCTCGGGCCGTTTGCGGGCGTCCTCGGCATCGCGCTGCATACCTGGGGAAGCGCCGCGAAGTTTTTTGCCGACCATATTGAGAACGTCAATATCGGCCCGCTCGAGGCCGTGCGTACTACCGGCGCCGGGCGCCTCACGACCATCGCCTATGCGCTGGTGCCGGATGTGCTGCCGGTGATGCTTTCCACGACATTGTTCTGGTGGGAGTTCAATGTCCGCGCTTCCACGGTGCTCGGCGTCGTCGGCGCGGGAGGCATCGGGCAGGAGCTGAAGAACAGTATGGACCTGCTCGACTTCTCGCGTCTGTTCACGATCATTGCCGTGATCCTCGTCGTCGTCACCGTGCTCGATCAGTTGTCGGGCTGGTTGCGCAAGCGGCTGGTCTAGTCATGACGGGACATCTGCATGTGGTCGAAAAGGACGCATCGTCCGGCGCCGCGCAAGCAAAATCAGGGGCCTGCCGAATGCGGGTCGAAGCGCTGACCAAGGCGTTCGCGGGCCATGCCGCCATCGACGATGTGAGCTTCGACGTGCATGACGGTGAGTTCGTCGCCGTGCTCGGTCCGAGCGGCGCGGGCAAGACCACTTTGTTCCGCTGCATGACCGGGCTGCTTGCGCCCGATCGCGGCGGCGTATGGATCGATCGCGAGGATGTCGCGACCCTGCGCGACCGTTCGCGCCGCCGGCTTGCGGTGGTGTTTCAGCAATTCAATCTGGTGAGCCGGTTGAGCGCGCTGGAAAATGTGCTCGCGGGCCGGCTCGGCCATGTCCCGGCCTGGCGGGGTATATTGCGCTGCTTCACCCGCGCGGACCGTATTCTCGCGCTCGAATGCCTCGATCGTGTCGGGCTTCTGGCGCATGCCGGGCAGCGCGCCGATACACTCTCGGGCGGCCAGCAGCAGCGCGTCGCGATTGCGCGGGCGCTGGCGCAGCAGCCGAGCCTGATCGTCGCGGATGAGCCGGTGGCGAGCCTCGATCCGAATGCCGGCGCCGGAGTCCTGGAACTGTTGCGCGGAATTGCCCAAACCGATGGCGTCGGCATCGTCTGCAGCCTGCATCAGGTGCATTTTGCGCGCGCCTATGCAGATCGTATCATAGGCCTGTCGCGTGGGCGCATCGTCATCGATGGGCCGAGCAGCGAATTCGATCAGGCGGCGCTCGAGCGTCTGTATGGTCATCGCGAGAGAGCCGAACAAACGACGTGAGAACATCATGACCGATATTGTTGCTTCGCAGGCCCATCCGCATCCTTCCGACGTTTCTTTCGACGGCGGCGATCTCGATTGCGGCAACGGACTTCTTCTCCTGATCCGCAAGCACATCGATCCGATGGCGAAGGGCCAGCTTCTCGAAATCCTCTCGACCGAGATTTCGGTGGAGGAGGATTTGCCCGCGTGGTGCCGGCTTACCTCGAACGATCTGGTATCGTTCACCAAGACCGGCAAGCAGCGCTCGTTCCTGATCTGCAAGGGCAGGTTCGATGAGCGTGGCAAGGTAGATGAAAGGCCGGCGGCGAAAGCGACCGCGCCCGCGGCAGTGCCTGCAACGGCGCCCGCGCTGGTGCGCAGACCCGCGCCCGCAATTCCGCCGCTTGCCGTCACCGGCATCGGAAGCTGGCCGCGGCCGCGCTGGATGGTCGATGCCATGCACGCCTATGTCGAAGGTCGGCTCGATGAAACCGCGTTTCACCAGACCGCCGACGATGCCGTGCGCCTTGCGGTTGCGGCGCAGGAGCGCGCCGGCGTCGATATCATCACCGATGGCGAGCAGCGCCGCGACAGTTATGCGAGCTTTGTCGCCACCCGGCTCGACAATTGCCAGTTGATCCCGCTGACCGATCTGTTGCCGCTGGTCGACGACCCGGAAGAATTCGAGCGCGAACTGCGCGCGCTCGACGTGCCCGCGGCGGATGTCCGCCATCCGGCGGTTTTCGGGCGTATTGCCCGCAGCCGTCCGCTCGCGCTGCACGAATTCGATTTTCTCAGCACGATCACCGACAAGCCGATCAAGATCGCGCTGCCCGGACCGTATCTGTTGACGCGGACGATGTGGATGGAGTGTCTGCAGGAGCGTGCGTACGAATCGCGCGAGGAACTCGCGGAAGACATCGTCACGGCCTTGCGGGCGGAACTTGCCGATCTCGTCGAAGCAGGTGTCGCGCTCGTGCAGTTCGATGAGCCGGTGCTGTCGGAAGTGGTGTTCAGCGGGCCGAAGAGCCGCCCGAGCTTCATGTGCGGCGCGCTGTCGGAGACGCGCAGCCCCGAGCACGAACTGGGCTTTGCCCGCGACCTGATGAATGCGGTCGTCGACGGCGTTCCGCGTGAACGCACCGCGGTCCATGTCTGCCGCGGCAACTGGACGCCGGATGAATCGGTGGCGCTTGCCGGAAGCTATGAGCCGCTTCTCGAGACGCTCGGCGCGATGAAGGTCGGAGCCTATCTTCTCGAAATGTGCACGCCGCGCGCGGGCGAGATGGAACTGCTGCGGGCTCTGCCGGCGGAAGCCCGCATCGGCGTCGGCGTCGTCAATCAGAAATGCGCCGAGGTCGAAGGCTGCGAAGATGTCGAGGCGCGCATCCGGCATGCGATAGATCTGTTCGGCGCCGAGCGCGTTCTCCTGCATCCCGATTGCGGTTTTGCGACCTTCGCCGACAACCCTATCTGCGCGGCGGTGCCGGCCGAGACCAAGCTCGCGCGGATTGCCGAAGCTGCTGCCCGGATACGGGGCTGACGCACTTTTTCACAAATGGTGTGTAGGGCCACGTCGATCGCCCAGCCATCTGCTTCACCCGACATGGGCCGCGAGGGCCTGGCGGTTGCGTAAAACAATGCGGCGCGCATTCGGAAGGCTGATTGCGCCGTGCTCTTCGAGGTCGGCGAGCATCCGCGATACGGTTTCAATCGTCATGCCTACATAATCGGCGATGTCCTGACGGCACATTGGAAGTTCCACTTCGCCACCGCCGGGCGCCCGCGCCGCCATTTCGACCAGAAATGCGGCGACACGCTCCTTTGCCGTCTTTATCAGCAGAAGAACATGGGCCGGGACGCGTCTCAGTTCCGCATCGGTGATCGACCATATTTGCTGGGTGATCTCGATATCGCGCTCGGCCGCAAGCATCACCGCCCGTCTCCGGATTGCCAGAACCTCCAAATTCGTGACCGCCTCCGCCGAAGAACCGTGAGCCTGTCCGGCTTCGAAACCGAAGAAATCGCCGCGCATGTAAAACGTACAGATCTGGCGCCGGCCATCGACCAGTACCCGCTAAGTGCGCACAGAGCCGTTGAGAACCTTGTAGAAGTATTCCGAAGGCTCGCCTTCGCCGTAGATCTCGACATCGCGGGCATAGCGCAACGGCACGCCGGCGGACTGGATCAGACAATCGAATCTGGCTTTTCCCTCATCGGGCCAGATTAGGACAGGTCTGCTGTCCGATCCTTTAGGGCGGGTGGACTCGATCAGCATCGCTTTTCTCGCGCTCGCCCCGAGGACATTGAGCGCCATCGCCGGCCCGATCTCAATTATCTGAATCGGTCAGCGGAATATGCTTTGGTTTAGAGCATGAATCGGGCTTGTTCCTGTAGACGATGCCCAACGCATCGGCGATCCGGACAAGGTCCGGAAGAGACGTGACGCCCAGTTTTTTCATTACATTATGCCGGTGGACCTTTACGGTCACTTCGCTGAGCCCGATGGCTGCCGCGGTTTGCTTGTTCTGCATCCCCGCGGTGACCATGGCCATGATCTCCTGTTCACGCGGTGTCAGCGCGTCGTAGCGCGCACGAAGTGCCGAGGCCGATGCTTCCCGCTCCCGCCGCAAGGCGTCGTGCTCCACCGCCGTATTGACAGCATCGAGCAGATCCTGCTCGTGCACAGGCTTGGAGAAGAAGGCGACCGCGCCAGCCTTCATGGCTTTTACGGACATCGGGATGTCGCCATGGCCGGAAATGAAGACGATGGGAATCGCGATCTGCGCCGCCGCCAGCTCGGCCTGAAAATCGAGCCCGCTTGCGCCGGGCATACGTACGTCGAGTACGAGGCAGCTCGGACGGTCCGGCTGCCATTGTCTGAGAAATTCCCGCGTGGAGGTAAAGGCCTCGCAGGCCATGCCCAGCGACTCGAACAGTGCCTTCAGGAGCGGCGCGGCAAACATGTGCTCTACAGCCTTGCCGGCAATGCGGAGGTCGTAACGCTGCTGCGCGCGCTGGGCCAGGTCGGCGAACGAAATATCGCCGAGGTCAATCAGGTTCTGGACGACTACTTCAACTCACGAGACACGATGGAGGCGATATCCCGCGAGGCTCTGGCGGAGCGCCTGACCGCGGGCCTCGTCACCGTGCTCGATGTACGAGCGGAGGACGAGTTCGTGCAGGGACATCTTCCCGGTGCCCGGAACATTCCCTTTGCCGAGCTCGACAGGCGGCTCAGCGAATTGCCGAAGAATACCGAGATCGTCGCCTATTGCCGCGGACCTTATTGTGTTTACGCTGTCGAGGCCGTGGCCGTCCTGCGTGCCAAAGGCTTCCGTGCGCTGCGGCTGGAGGATGGTTTCCCGGAATGGAAAGCCGCGGGGCTTGCCGTCGAGACGTCCGAGCAGTCCGGAGCAAATGCAAGCCGTCTTTGAAAATTCTTTCATACGTCCATCCACGAGCCCCATGCGTTGAAAACGCAGTTACGGTGGAAGTCCCATGTCGCAATTCATCGCGCGCGCGGCGCCCGAGCCGACCGAGGCGTCGCATCATCATTACGCGCGAAGCAATGTCGCGAGACTGACCATTGCCCAGGCGCTCGCGGGAGCCAACTCGGTCGTCGTCTACGCGACCGGCGCAATCGTGGGGCATATGCTTGCGCCAAGCCCAGCTTTGTCGACCTTGCCGATCTCGATTTTCGTCGTTGGCATGGCGGCCTGCACTCTGCCGGCCGGCGCGATTGCACAACGATATGGACGCCGCGCCGCGTTTCTGATCGGAGCGGGGGGCGGGGTGCTCGCCGGCCTTTTCGCGGCGCTGGCGGTCGTGATCGGCTCGTTCTGGCTGTTCTGCGCCGCGACTTTTTTCGGCGGCGCCTACGCCGCCGTCGTGTTGTCCTTCCGCTTCGCCGCCGCCGATTGCGTTCCATTGGAGAAGCGGGCGCGGGCTTTGTCCTTCGTCATGGCGGGCGGGGTTTTCGCGGGCGTCATCGGCCCGCAGCTTGTCACCTATACGATGTATTTATGGATGCCCTACATGTTTGCCGCCACCTTCATCGCGCAGGCGGCGGTGGCGGCCCTGTCCGCGGTCATTCTGCTCGGCGTCCGGCTTCCCGTGCCGACTGCGGAAGAGGCCGTCGGCGGGCGGCCGCTTAGGGTCATCGCGCGCCAGCCGCGCTTCGTCACGGCGGTCATCTGCGGCGTCGTTTCCTATCTTCTCATGAATTTCCTCATGACCGCCGCACCCCTGGCCATGCAGATGTGCGGCCTGCCGCAGGAATCGTCGAATCTCGGCCTTCAGTGGCACGTGATCGCCATGTACGCACCGAGCTTTTTCACCGGACGGCTGATCGCGCGGTTCGGCGCCAATTCCGTCGTGATGGCGGGTCTGGCGCTGACGGGTGCATCGGCGGCGGTCGGATTGCTCGGTGTCGATGTTGCGCATTTCTGGGGCACGCTCGTCCTGCTCGGAATCGGCTGGAACTTCGGCTTCATCGGTGCGTCCGCGATGGTGCTGGAAACGCATCGTCCGGAAGAAAAGGCCCGCGTGCAGTCCCTCAACGACTTCGTCGTGTTCGGAACCATGGCGGTCGGCTCGTTCCTGTCCGGCGGCCTCCTGTCGGCCTATGGATGGGACATGGTGTTGTGGCTTTCATTCGTTCCCCTCGCGCTGGCGGTTCTTGTGCTGATAGGAACGCCGGCCGCACGCCGCAGCAATATCGGGCAGCTTTAGGCAAGAGCTTCTTGCGGATGTCCGGCCTTAAGCGTGCCTTAAGAAAGAACGGCTCCGTGGCGCCGTAACGAGGGCCAGAAATGCCGCTGGAAACAAAAGATGCACCTACACCATATCCTGCGGGAGAAGCGGGCTGTACACCGCCGACCCGCCGTTCGCTTCTGCTGGGTGCTCTTGCCGTGTCCGGTGCTTTGGCGGAGTCTCCCGCCCGGGCCGCACAGACAGGAATGGTGCGGGACGTCGCGGCTTATGACAAAGCTCTGACGAAGCTCGCGGCACGCTATCGCTTCGCTCTCGTCGACATCCGTGCGGACTGGTGCGCGGTATGTCACCGCATCGAACGCGAGGTCCTGCCCCATCCCGCGGTGCGGCGGCATCTTTCGCATATGCCCCTCGTGAAGGTGGACGTCACGGCGATGGATGAGGGCAATCGCCGGCTTCTCGCGCATCTTGACGCCGGCGGCCCGCCCACGTTCTTCGTCGTGGAGACCGCGACCGGCCGCGAATATCGGGAGACCCGATCGCTGGGGATGTTCACGAGAGAAAATCTCGTGCAGCGATTGCGGCCTTTCACCGGGCTGTGAAGGTTCAGCCGAACCGCGAGCAGGGCGCAGAAATCACGCTTAAGGCTGGCTTAAGGTGGCCGTTCTGTCCTTTGCGTTCCATGAGTCGGACGAGGGCATAGTTGTGAGTACACGAAGCCGATATAGGGCGGCGCCGGGCCGGCGCGCCTTTCTTCTGGGCGCCGGGGCGCTGGCATTGGCCGGATGCACATCGACACGCGGAACCGCGCCAATAGCCCAGGCCGTGGCAGCGCCCCCGCCTGTAATAACGCCGCCCATATATCGGGCACTGCCCGATGAACGCTTCCCGATCCCGGAAGTCGACGTTTCCAAAGTCGACCGGAAATGGTGGCGAGCCGAAGTGGACTACCCGACCGCCGAAAAGGCCGGAACGGTGATTGTCGATACACCGAACCGCTATCTCTATCATGTCCGAGAGAACGGGCGCGCCACACGCTACGGTGTCGGTGTCGGTCGCGAGGGTTTTGAATGGGCGGGCAAGGGCCACATCGCCTATTCCCGCGAATGGCCACGCTGGAATCCTCCGGACGAAATGGTTGCGCGTCAGCCGCAGCTCGAACCCTATTCCATCGCCAATGGCGGTATGGGTCCGGGTCTCGATAATCCGCTCGGCGCGCGCGCCCTTTACATCCATGAAGGCAATCGCGACACGATCTATCGTATTCACGGCAACACGGAATATTGGAGCATCGGACGGGCGGTGTCGTCGGGATGCATCCGCATGATCAACCAGGATGTCATTCACCTGGCCGACAATGTCCGCAGCGGCAGCCCGATTGTCGTTATTCCCGATCCGGCCATGGGCCATCTCATGGTCGGGTAAGTGCGTACGGTCCGACGATCACGGCCCTCAGTCAGCCGCCGTCGCGGTTCTGGAGTTGAAGCCGTCCGCCGTTTCGTCCGAGTGCAAGCTCCACGATCGCAAGGCCAAGACCGCTGCCGACGGCGACCTTGTGGCGGCCGCGGAAGAAGCGCTCCATAATTCTCGGGAGTTCGTCCTCGGGAATTCCGGGCCCGTCATCCTCGATGACGAGGCGTCCGCTCTCGCCGCCATCGGCGGCGCGGCAATGCACGATGCCGCCCGGCGGCGAATGGTTCACCGCGTTCTCCAGAAGATTGCGTGCGGCCAGCGTGAAGAATTCCGGTTCGATCTGTAGCATGATGTCGTCGAGGTCCGGCGCGACCTCGACTCTCACATTCCGCGCGGGATCGGCCAATTCGTCCGCCAAGGCTCTCAGGATCGCGCCGGGCTGTACGACGCCGCATGTGCCTGCGTGCTCGTGCGCCTCGATCATGGACATATCGAGAAGCTGGCGGACCAGCCGTCCGGTACGGTCGACGCCCACGACGATCTGGCGTAATGCCTGGTCACGTGTCGCTGCGTCATTACTGGCAAGGGCCACCTGCGCCTGCGTCTTGAGACCTGCAAGGGGCGTGCGAAGTTCGTGGGCGGCGAAGGCGATGAAGTTGCGTTCGCGTTCGCGAAGGTCCGCGACCCGGGCAAAGAGCCCGTTCAGCGATTGCAGGACGGGCATGATCTCCGTCGCCGTCTTTCCATCCGTCATGGCTTCTATCGGACGAAGGTCAGAGGCCTCGCGCGCTTCGAGGTCGCCGGCGATTCTTCTCAGGGGTTCGAGACCCGTCCGTACGCTGATCCAGATGAGCACCGCAAGAAGGGGCAATATCAGGAGGGCCGGCAGCAGAAGGCCACGTATCACATCGTTCACCAGTCCGTCGCGAATCCGCATATTGTCGCCGACGAGGACCCGGACCGCGAGATCGGTATTGGTGATGGCGTAGACGCGCCAGCTTTCGCCGTCGATCGTGCTTTCGGAAAACCCGTCACCGGCGTCCGAAAGCCGCTCATCCGGCGCGCCTTCCGAGCGCCCGATCATGACGCCTTGAAGCGACCAGATCTGGCATGAGAGCTGGCGGTCGTAGGAGCCATGCGTACGCAATTGAAGATCTGGTGTAATGGCATGCGAGGGATCGGTTTCCTGACGCACGATCAGGGACGAGACCATGCGCCCGGCCTCCACCAGCCGCGCATCCAGAACCCGTTCGACCTCGGCGCGCGTCGACAGATAGATCCACGCAACGGCCGAGAGCCAGACAAGTCCGGTGGTCAAAGTGAGGATGAGGAAGAGGCGCCGGGAAATGGAAGTCATTACGGTTCGTCCCCCAGGCGATAGCCGATGCCGCGCACGGTATGGATCAGGCCGGGCCCGAGCTTGGCGCGGAGGTGATGGATATGGACCTCGACGGCATTGCTTTCGACTTCCTCCTGCCAGCCATAGAGTTTCTCTTCGATCCGGCTCCGCGACAGGATCTGGCCGGGATGGATCATGAGCGCGTGCAGGACGGCGTATTCACACCGTGAGAGGCGTATGGGCGTGCCGTCCTGTTCCACTTTCTGCGTTGCCGGGTCTAGGGCGAGGCCGTGCCATTCGAGCCGTGAGCCGGGCCGCCCCGCCGCCCGGCGGATAAGGGCGCGCAGGCGCGCGGCGACCTCATCGAGATCGAAGGGCTTGCCGAGATAATCGTCGGCCCCGCTGTCCAGCCCGGCAATCCGGTCGGCCACTCCATCGCGTGCCGTCAGAAGCAGGACCGGCGTCGTGTCATGGCGTTCGCGCAAGGAGCGGAGCACGTCGAGGCCTGACCCGTCCGGCAGCATGAGATCGAGCACCAGCGCATCGAATTCGTGATTCCTGAGAACGGCATGAGCTTCCCCGCAGCTCTCGACGGCATCGGCGTTGAACCCGCCGATCCCCAGCCCGACCCGCAATCCGTCCCGCAGAACGGCATCGTCCTCGACAATCAACACACGCATGCTCACCGCCCTGCCGTTGAACGGGCCATTCTAGGCACGGCTTAAGGCAGCCTTAAGGATGGAAAAGAGGCCGTCCGTCCCGTCGAAGAAACAGAGCTTGCGCTGACGCGGCGGGTGCGACGCTGACGACCCATGCCGGCACCTGACAGCGAATCTCGACAGAAGGTAGTAATGGCCGGCAACAGCGTTCGCCGTTGTGCCTTCACCGCAAGCGCATGATCGGCAAATCCGGCTATGGCGGATGCATGGTGTCGCGGTCTATCTGTGCATGTGTTGCATGGATCGGGCATATGCCTTCAAAGGAGAGCGCTCGGCGAGATGAGTGTTCGATGTGAAAGCGTTCGGAGGCGTCTGGGTACCTGGTGGTCCTCCCGGTCTTCAAAACCGGTGAGGCCGAGCATCTCGGTCTGGCAGGTTCGATTCCTGTCCGCCTCCGCCAATCGCTTTCCTTCCGACGCTGCCGGTGAGACCGGCGGCCCCCGCGCGGCGCAATGACGACGCACGTCGTCGCAACGGCCGGTCACGTCGACCACGGCAAGAGCACTCTGGTCCGCGCGCTGACCGGGATGGAGCCGGACCGGTGGCAGGAAGAGCGCCGGCGCGGGCTCACCATCGATCTCGGATTCGCCTGGACGACTCTGCCTTCCGGCCGCGAGGTCTCCTTTGTGGACGTGCCCGGCCATGGGCGGTTCATCCGCAATGCGCTGGCGGGCCTCGCGACGGTGCGGGTGGTGTGCTTCGTCGTGGCGGCCGACGAGGGCTGGTCGGCGCAATCTTCCGATCATCGCGATGCCGTCGCAGCACTCGGCATCAGCCACGGGCTGATCGTGGTGACCAAGGCCGACCGCGCGCCCGATCTCGTGGCGGCGACCATCGAGCGTGCCCGGAAGGAGCTTGCCCACACCGGCCTGCGCGATGCCCCAGCGGTCGCCGTATCCGCCGTGCAGGGAACCGGGCTGGACGAACTCAGGCAGGTCCTTGATGACGTTCTGGCCAAGGCACCCGCGCCCGATCCCGGCGGCCGGCTCCGGATGTGGATCGACCGCTCGTTCAGCGTTTCGGGGGCAGGCACGGTGGTCACAGGCACGCTGGTCGCCGGTACGCTGACCAGAGGGGACCGGCTCGTCGTGGTCGGCCATGGGCGCGAGCCGCGCGAGGCCGTCATCCGTTCTCTGGAATCGCGGGACGTGGCCGCCGATGCCGTCCGCCCCATGAACCGGGCCGCGGTCAATCTGCGCGGTGTGCCCGCCGAGGAGGTCGGCCGCGGGCAGGCGCTGATCGCACCGGGCGTCTGGCCCATGACCGCGGAAGCCGATGTGCGCCGCATCGGCGGAGACGCGCTCGACGAGGTCTCCGCTCAGCTCACCGTGCATGTCGGCACGGCGGCCGTGCCGGCCCGGCTGCGCGTTTTCGACCCCGATCACGCCCGGCTTACCTTCGACTATCCTCTGCCGTTGATCGTCGGCGATCGGCTCCTGCTTCGCGATCCGACGCGCCGCCTCGTCATTGGCGGCGTCGGCGTGCTGGACCCGGATCCGCCGCAGCTCCGCCGCCGGGGGGAGGGAGCCCGGCGCAAGGCGGCGCTGGCCGCCATGCCGCCCGACGGCGATGTGCTGGTCAAAGTGTCCGGTCAGGGCGCCGTCGAGGTGGAGCATCTGCGCCGGATCGGCCTTGTGGGGGCCGATGCCGCGCCGCCGCCCGAGGTGCGTGAGCTCGGCGGCTGGTGGGTGCACATTCCCGCCTATGACGAATGGCGGCAGCGGGTGCGGGCTCTGGTGGAGAGCGAGGCCCAGCGCGACCAGCTCTCGCCCGGAATTTCCCAGGGGGCCGTGCGCGACGTCCTCGGCATGCCCGCGGCGCATTTCATCGATCGGCTGGTCGCGGATGCCGGCCTCGAGCAGGATCAGGGTTATATCCGGCCGCCGCGGGCCCGTGTTGATCTCGGCCGCGCCGAGGCCGGGGTGGCGAAGCTCGAGGCGCGGCTGCTCAAAAATCCCTTCCTCGCGCCCCTAGCCGGCGATCTGGTCGATCTTGGCCTCGGCGTCCGCGAACTGGCCGCGGCCGAGCGTGCCCGGCGGGTGCTGCGCCTTCAGGGGGGTGTGGTGCTGCTGCCGTCCGCCCCGGAACTCGCGCGACGGACATTGGCAGAGCTGCCGCAGCCGTTCACCACCAGTCAGGCGCGGCAGGCGCTGGATACCAGCCGCCGGGTGGCGATCCCGTTGCTGGAATATCTCGACACGCGCGGCTGGACGCGCCGGATCGATGACGACCATCGCGAAGTGGTGCCGTAAGCCGGGCAGGGACAGGGAATATCCGGTGCGTGTGCGGTGACAGGCAGCGCCCTTAGGTGCTGCCTTCCGTTTCGCGGTTCTGGACGTGCTGGAAGCCGAACCGGCCCTTGATGCACAGATTGCCGTGGCTGACCGAGTGGTCGTGCGGCGACGTCACCTTGACGATCTTGTTGTCCTGGACATGCAGGGTCACGTTGCAGCCGACGCCGCAATAGGTGCAGACCGTGGTGGTCTGGGTCTGCCGCGACTCGTCCCAGGTGCCGTCGGCGCGCATGTCGTATTCGGATTTGAACGACAGGGCGCCCGTGGGGCAGACCTCGACGCAATTGCCGCAGAAGACGCAGGCGGAATCCGGCAGCTCGGCGGCGAACTCGGTGGAGATCTGCGAGTCGAATCCGCGTCCCGCGATCTGGATCGCGAAGCTGTTCTGCCACTGGGTTCCGCAGGCATCCACGCATTTGTAGCAGAGGATGCACTTGCTGTATTCGCGCACATAGAGATCGTTGTCGACCTTGTCCGGCTGGGCCATCGTAGCCGCGATGCTGCCGTTTCCGGCGTGGTGCTCGCCCGGCTCATGGACGTCGCGCACAAGGCTCTCGCCGGCTCTCTTGCCGTACCTGTCCACATCGACGTCGTAGTGATCCATCCACGCGTCGATCCCCGGGGTGGTGGACAGATCGACCGAAGAACCGAGCAGTTCAAGCACGAGGCGGCGGCTGTGCCGCACCCGTTCGGTGTCGGTCTTGACCACCATTCCCGGCTGGACCTTGCGGGAGCAGGAGGGCACGAGAACGCGCGAGCCTTCGACCTCGACCATGCAGACACGGCAGGCATTCTTGGGCGTGAGGGTGTCGCCGTAGCAAAGGGTAGGAGTGTCCTTCCCCGCCACGTTACAGGCCGTCAGGATGGTGTCCCCTTCCCGGACGCTCACTTCTTCGCCGTCCACGGTGATCGTGACCAGCGGGGCGGGCGTTTTCATTCTGCCGTAAGCACCTGGATCGTGCGCGTTCATCTACTCTCCTCCAGGACATCGAGGCGGTCGATCGCCGACTCGATGGCATTCCAGGCGGCCTGTCCGAGGCCGCAGATCGAGGCATCCTTCATCGCCTGCCCGACATCGCGCAGCAGGATGGTGTTGCTTCCCTTGGTCTCCGCGTCGCCGCGATTGTTCGCGATGCGCAGCAAAGCCTCCTCCTGCCGGACCGTGCCGACCCGGCAGGGCACGCACTGGCCGCAGGATTCGTCGCGGAAGAAGCGCGCGATGCGCAGCAGAATGCCGGTCAGATCGACGGTGTCGTCGAAGGCCAGCACCACGCCCGAACCCAAAGTGGTGTTGTTGGCACGGACACCTTCGAAGGTCAGCGGAATATCGAGTTCGTCTCCACGCACGAACCCGCCGGCCGCGCCACCCAGCAGCACCGCCTGCAGGGTCCGGCCCGGTGTAACTCCGCCGGCCAGCGCGAGAACCTCGCCCAAAGTCGCCCCAAACGGCACTTCATAGACGCCGGGGCGCACGAGATTGCCTGAAATGCAGAACAGTTTGGGTCCTGTGGAGCCCTCGGTCCCGATCTTGGCGTATTCGGCGCCGCCGATCTGCATGATCAGCGGCACGTTGCACAGGGTCTCGACGTTGTTGACCACCGTCGGCTTGCCGAACAGACCGCTCTCGAACGGGAAGGGCGGCTTGGTGCGCGGCTCTCCGCGATAGCCCTCGATCGAGTTGAAAATCGCGGTTTCTTCGCCGCAGATATAGGCGCCGGCACCGCGCCGGATTTCGAGTTCGAAGCTGAATCCGGTGCCCAGGATGTTAGCTCCGAGGAAACCGCGTTCGCGGGCCTTTTCGATGGCGTTGCTCAGCAGCCGGTTGGATCGGGGATATTCGCCGCGCAGATAGATGTAGCCGCGCTCGGCGCCGATGGCGTAGCCGGCAATGGTCATGGATTCGATCAGCAAGAAGGGGTCGCCTTCCAGGATCGCGCGGTCCTTGAACGTGCCGGGCTCGCTCTCGTCGGCGTTGCATACGAGATAGCGCGGCGTCGCAGCCTGTTTGGCCGTGCTTTCCCATTTGATGCCGGCCGGGAACGCCGCCCCGCCGCGGCCCATCAGCCGGGAAGTCTTGACCTCGTTGATGACCTGTCCGGGCTCCATCTCGAACGCCCGCCGCAGTCCGGCATAGCCATCGGTCGCGATGTAGTCGTCGATGCTTTCCGGATCGACCTGGCCAACACGCTTGAGCAGCATCAGGCCTTCCTGGCCGGCCTGCGGAACCGCCATGACCGGCGGCGCTTCGGCGGCGAGAGCCGCAGGGCCGGCTTCCAGCGCGAGGGCGATGTCCTCGGCCGAAGCGGGGCCGATCAGATGCTCGTGAGGCGGATCGCCGGCTTCCACCGCGAATGCCGCCGGGGCGCGCTCGCACACGCCGAGGCAAGGGCTGTGCTTCCAGCCGTTCTGCGCGCCGGCCGGACCCAGCCGCTTTTCGAGGTCGGCACACAACTCCTTGGACCCGCGCGACATACAGGCGATGTCGGTGCAGACATGGACGATGCGGGCCGGCCGCGGAAAGGTGGAAAACAGCGCGTAGAACGTCGCGACGCTGTAGACGTCGGCCGGTGCCACGGTGAGCCGTCTTCCGATGTAGTTCAGCGCGCCGGGGCTGATCCAGCCGACGCGGTCGTTCACCGCATGCAGCGCCTCCAGGAGGAGATGCCGCTGGGCTCGCGCCGCGTGGCCGGTGTGGGCCCTGCGGTGGTCCAGCTCATCGCGTTCGCCCCCGTGCCAGCCCCCGTCACCGACCCCAAGCAACCGATCGACCGCATCCCGTTCCTCTGCGAACGGCTCGGCGTTGGAGAACTTCAAGTCCACAGTTCGTCCTTCCTAGTTTGCCGTTGCGAGTTCGCCGTCCCGGACGTCGACATCCACGATGTCGGTAATATCCGTCTCTTCGGGCAGGGGCTCGTTGGTCTTCTCCACCCTGACCGCGGTCGCCTTGAACTCCGCGGTTCCGGCAATCGGATCGTTCGCCTCGATGGTGAGCGCGTTGACGTCCACCTCGTCTGGGAAGTTGCAGGCCATGAAGAGCAGCCCAGGCCGCAGGCCAGGATCCCGCCGCGCAGGCGCCAGCACCGAGCCGCGGCGCGAGGTCACCCGGACCACCTCGCCTTCGTTGAGGTTGAGGCGAACCATATCCTCCGGCGAGATGTCGACGCAGCCGCCTAGACGGATCGGAGAGTTGAAGCCCCCGGACTGCACGCCCGTATTGTAGTCGGTGAGCCGTCGGCCGGTTGTCAGGCGCAGCGGGAAATCGTCGTTGAGCTTGTCCACCGGCAGTCGGTGCTCGACGATGCCGAACGGAGCCGGCCGGCCGCGCTTCTCGGGATCCTTCTCCCAGAGCCGAGCGTGCAGGAACGGCGTTTCGGGCCCGTCCTCGTCGGGGAAGGGCCATTGCAACCCGCCCCGTTCCGCAAGCATCCGGTACGACATTCCATGGTGCGCCGGCGAAACCTCACGCAACTCGTCCCAGACCTGTTCGGCGGTCTGAACCGGCCAGGCATGGCCCATACGCTCCGCGACAAGGCGGATGATCTCGATGTCGTCCTTCGCGCTTCCCGGCGGCTCCAGAGCCTTGCGCACAAGCTGGACCCGCCGTTCGCTGTTGGTGAACGTACCCTCGCCCTCGCACCACGCCGCGGCGGAGGGGAGGACGACATCGGCGAGCTGGGCAGTCTTCGTGAGGAAGATGTCCTGCACGACGATATGGTCCAGATTCCCCAATCGCCTGATCACCGCAGTGGAGTCGGCGTCCGACTGAGCCGGGTTTTCACCCACGATGTAGAGGTTGGTGAGGTGCCCCTCATCCATGGCCTCCATCATCTCGGAGAGCGTCATGCCGTATTTCGAAGGCATGGTGACGCCCCAGATGCGCTCGAACTTCGCCCGATGCTCGGGATTCCCGACGTCCTGGAAACCGGGCAGGTTCTTGGGGATCGCCCCCATGTCGCCGCCGCCCTGGACGTTGTTCTGACCGCGGATCGGAACCAGGCCCGCGCCCCAGCGGCCGACCTGGCCGGTGAGAAGCGCAAGGTTGCACAGGGCCCGCACATTGTCGGTGCCGTTGTGATGCTCCGTGATGCCGAGCGTCCAGCACAGCTGCGCGCGTTCCGCCTTCGCATAATCGTGCGCCAGCTCGCGGATCAACTCCGCAGGCACGCCCGTCTCACGCGAGGTGGCTTCCAGCGTCCACGGTTCGCACGCGGCGATATATTCTTCGAAGCCGGTAGTCGCGTTCTTGAGGAATTCCTCGTTGACCAGCCCAGCCTTGATGATCTCGCGGCCGACGCCATAGGCCAGCGCAACGTCGGTGCCGACGTCCAGACCGAGCCATACGTCGGCCCATTCGGCTGTCTTGGCCCGGCGCGGATCGACCGCGTAGACCTTGGCGCCCTTGTGAATGCCCTTCAGGGCGTGATGGAAGAAAATCGGATGTGCTTCCCGGGCATTGGAGCCCCAGAAGATGATCAAATCCGCATCTTCGATCTCGCGGTAAGACGAAGTGCCACCGCCCGCACCAAATACCGTCACCAGACCGGCGACGCTAGGGGCGTGTCAAGTTCGGTTACAGGAGTCGATATTGTTGGTGCCGATCACCGCCCGGGCGAACTTCTGGGCGGTAAAGTTCAGCTCGTTGGTCGAGCGGGAGCACGAAAACATGCCGAACGCGTCGGGGCCGTGAGCCTCGAGGTTGCGGCGGAAGCCCTCGGCCGCGCGGTCCAGAGCTTCATCCCACGAAGCCGGCCGCAGCACGCCGTTGTCGCGCACGAGCGGTTCGGTGAGTCGGGTGTAGTCCTGCTTCCCCTGCCTGGCCATGGCTGCCTCCAGTATCTCTTTCGAAGTGTCATAATACCACGATCTGCGCGACCACGGTATATGACGGTCATTGCCCATATATCTATATCGGAGACCGATACATGCAAGCGGTCAGTTCCGCGCAGGACAAGCCAAATCATGCCCTTACGCGGTCCGCGAGGTAATGTATCGGCCGTTTTATTTCAAGAAATTGCCGCCTCGAAGCCGCAGTGTGCGGCGCTACGACACATTTGAAAACTTCCATTCTGCCGACGGCCCCGGCGTCCGGACGAAACGCGCCATACATCAATCGATATTATCGATCATATCATAGGCAAAGTGCATTGCCGCCGAAGCGTACTTTCTCGGTGGCGTGGCTCTGCATTCCGCGCGCTTGATTGCTTTTGCCGAAGCCCGTGGTTTAAGCCGATTCGTCGGCCATTTTCGCGAGCTTCGCGCGCATCTTCGGCACCAGTAGCGGAAGCACGAGCACCAGTATGGTCAACACCCACAGCACGATGCTGGTCGGCGTCTGGAAAAGGATCGATGTGTCGCCGCCCGAGAGCGTCAGCGCGCGCCGCAGATTGTCTTCCAGAAGGCGTGCCAGAACGAAGGCGAGCAGAATCGGGATTGTCGGTACATCGACCTTGCGGAGCAGGTAGGCGACGATGCCGAAAAAGACGGTGACGAGAAGTTCGAACGCGGAATTGGTGACGGCGTACACACCGGCGAAGGAAAGGCCGAGAACGCCCGGATAGAGAATCCAGCTCGGAACCAGAAGCAGCCGCGCGAACACGCCCACAAGCGGCAGGTTCAGAACGAGCAGCATGATATTGCCGATATACATGGAGGCGATCAGGCCCCAGGCGATCTCCGGCCGCTGCGTGAAGAGAAGCGGGCCGGGCGTGATCGAATACATCAGGAACGCGCCCAGCATGATGGCGGTGGTTCCCGATCCCGGAATGCCGAGCGCGAGCATCGGGATCATTGAGGCGGTCTGCGCCGCATTGTCCGCCGTTTCGGGCGCGGCCAGCCCCCGCATATCGCCCTTGCCGAACGTATCGTCGCGGTTCGAAAGGCGCTTTTCCGCGGTGTAGGCGACCGCGGATGCCACCGCCGCGCCCGTGCCGGGCAGGATGCCGAACAGGAAGCCGACCGTCGTGGAGCGCAGCATGGCCGGCAGGCAGAACATGATCTCGCTCATCTTCAGCCGCAGGCCAGACGTATAGCGCGTCACCGTTCCGCTGTTCATGGCCTCGACCAGAATCAGCACTTCGCTGACCGCAAACAGGCCCATTGTGAGGCTGGAAAAATCGATGCCGCCCACGAGGTCGATGGAGTTGAACGTGAAGCGCTCGACCCCCGATCCGCCGTCAATACCGACCATGGCGAACAGGAGGCCCAGGGCAAGCGCGGCCATCGTTTTCCAGGCCGAATAGCCGCCCATCGCCGTCAGCAGCGCGAAGGCGAGCGCCATCAGCGCCACGTAATCGGCCGGGCCAAAGGACAGGGCCAGCCGCGCGAGCGGAACGGCGAGGAATGTCATCAGGAGAACGGCGGTCGTGCCGCCGACGAAGCTGCCGATGCCGGAGATCGCAAGCGCCGCCGAACCGCGGCCCTGTTTGGCCAGCGGATAGCCGTCGAGCGTTGTCATGACGAGGCCGGGATCGCCCGGAATGTTCAGCAGGATCGACGAAATGCGCCCGCCATAGCCGGAGCCGTAATAGATGCCGGCGAGGAGGATGAGCGCCGTCTCCGGCGGAAACTTCAGCGCGAAACACAACGGCAGAAGCAGCGCGACGGCATTGATCGGGCCGATGCCCGGTAATGCGCCGATGGCCGTTCCGAGCGCCACGCCCGCAAACGCGACAACGAGGTTCAGCGGCGTGAACGCGACCTCGAAGCCGGAGAAGAGAAGGGAAAGAGCTTCCATGTCTCAGAATCCCAGCGGGCCGACGGGGAGCGGAAGATCGAGCAGCGTGTCGAGCACGAAGAAGAACACCAGCGATGTAATGATGGCGGAAGCCGCCGCCGGAAGGGGCCGGGCCTCGAAGGCGAGCGCGCAGACGAAGATCAGAACCGAGGTCGCGAGGATGAAGCCGGCCGGCACCAGCAGGAACGGATAGACCACGCAGGCCGCGAGCACGGCGAGCACCCGCATCCACCGGCCGAATTCAAGCCGGATTTCCGCGGGCCGCAGCATGATGCCGACCCCGCTCACCCCGAGTATCGCGGACACGATCATCGGAAAGACACGAGGGCCGACCGGATCGGCCGCGAACGGCACGACCAGGGTGTATGCATGCCAGAAGGCGAAAGATGCGATGAGGACGAAAACTCCGCCCACCAGCCGGTCGGTCGTCATCCCTCTGTCCTCCCTGATCGCCGGAAACCGGATGTCCCGCGGCGGTAGCCGCGGAACATCCCGATGTCAGCTTTATCGGCGTTACTTGGCGACGAGGCCGACCTCTTCCGCAAGAGCGCGGAAATCGGCGGTCCGCTTCTTGGCGAAGGCGTCGAATTCCTCACCCGCCATATTGAACTCGTAGAGTCCCTGCTCGTTGCGCAGCTTCTCCCATTCGGGGTTGGCCTGCAGCTTCTCCAGCGCGTCCGCCCAGTATTTATAGGCTTCGTCGGAGACTTTCGGCCCCATATAGAAGCCGCGGACAATCGGCCATTGCACGTCGTAGCCCTGTTCCTTCGCCGTCGGAACGTCGGCGAACGGACCGGGCAGGCGCTCTTCCGAGAAGACGGCCAGAAGGCGGATTTCACCGGCTTCGAGCTGGCCGCGCACTTCCGAAGCATCGCCCGGGAACAGTTCGATATGGCCGCCGAGAAGCGCCGCGATCGACTCGCCGCCGCCCTCATAGGAGAGGAAGCGCATCTTGCGGGGATCGACGCCGGCCGCCTTGAGCACCAAAGCGGGCTTCATCCAGTCTTGGCTGCCGAGCGTGCCGCCGGCGCCGACCGTGACCGAGGTCACGTCTTCCTTGAGGGCCTTGACCACGTCCTCGAGCGTCTTGAATTTGCTGTCCTTACGGACGGCGAGCACGCCGTAATCGGCGCCGACCGCGCCGAGCCAGCGCACGTCGTTTTCGGTGAAGCGTCCGAACTTGCCCTGCGCGAGGTTCACCCACGAACCCGTCGACACGGCGACGATGGTGTTGCCGTCGTCGGGCTTTTGCGCCTGCATATAATTATAGGCCACCGCGCCGATGCCGCCCGGCATGTTGGTGGTGCGGATCGTCGGCTCGACGATCTTCAGCTCGTTCAGGGCGCGGCTCGTCACGCGGCAGGTGAGGTCGAAGCCGCCGCCGGGCGCCGCAGGGGCGATGCATTCCGGATTCTGGGCCGTGAAGCCTTGCGCAAAGGCTGCAGCGGGAAGCGCCACCACCGCGCACAGAAGAGTTTTAGCGAACAGCTTCATGGAATTCCTCCTCGCTTTTGTCGACATTAATGCGGTATACAAGGGCACAGGCCCACATTACGGTCAAGTCTGTCGACAGAATTGCAAAATTCAGATGCCATGAAAACTCGTGAAGCCGTTACCGAGGAGACATTGCCAGAGGCCGGCGAGCAGAACCTGACGACGCGCATCTACGATGTGCTGATGCACGCCATCCTGTCGGGGGAGATCGCGCCGGGGCAGAAGCTGAGCGAACCGGCGATGGCGCGCGAGTTCAAGGCGAGCCGTGCCCCGATCCGCGAAGCGATCCGCCGCCTTCAGGAGCGCGGCCTCGTCGTTTATTCCGCCAATCGCGGTGCACGCGTCGCCCGGCCGACCGCGCAAGATTTTCTCGGCCTTCTCGATGTGCGCGAAGCGCTCGA
This sequence comes from Pseudomonadota bacterium, assembly GCA_023388965.1. Lineage (GTDB taxonomy): Bacteria > Pseudomonadota > Alphaproteobacteria > Rhizobiales > Methylopilaceae > Flaviflagellibacter. The sequence goes on from JAEWFF010000018.1 coordinate 29,516, forward strand.
AGGCATGGCGGCGCGCCTTGCCGCCGTACATATGAGCGCGGCCCAGATCGAGACACTGAAGCGATTGGTGGACGGTCACTACGCCGGTATCGAGCGCGATCCGATGGGCGCCTATATGCAGGACGATCCCGAGATGGATTTCCATATCCAGATCGCGCGCGGCGGCGGCAACACCATCCTGTCGAGCCTTCTCTGCGACCAGTTCTATCCGCGTCTGCTGCTGTGTCGCCGTCTCCACAGAACGGTCAGCGGCCGCGGCAAGGAAGCGTGGAAGGAACATCTCGCCGTGACCGAGGCTATCGCTCATCGCGACGGGGAGTTCGCCGAAATTCTCATGCGCCGCCATATCCGCGCGGCGAAAAACGCTCTGTCCGAGGCGCTCGGCGTCGCAGCCGCCGCAAAACCGAAAGCGGCCCGCAACGCGATAACAGCCGCCTGATGCACGTATTTATCCAAGGGAAACACAGATGAAAAAGACGACGCGCCTTCGCCAGCTCTATGCCCAGGGTCTGCTGGTCGCACCGGGCGCATTCGACGGTCTTTCAGCAAAACTCGTCGAGCAGGCCGGGTTTTCCGCCGTTTATTCGAGCGGCGGCGCGATTGCCCGCTCGACCGGCGTCCCCGATCTCGGCCTGCTGGATCTCGGCGACAATGTGGAGCGCGTCATGCAGATCGCCGATGCGGTCGAGGTTCCGGTGATCGCCGATGCCGATACCGGCCATGGCAACGCTCTCAACGCCCGCAAGACGGCACGCCTGTTCGAGCGCGCCGGCGTTGCCGGTTTCCATATCGAAGATCAGATCCTGCCGAAGAAATGCGGTCATTACGACGACAAGAGCATCGTTTCGGTGCAGGAGTTCACGGGCAAGATCAAGGCGGTCCGCGATGCGCTCCATGACGACGACTTCGTCATCATCGCGCGTACCGACGCTCTGGCGATCGACGGGCTGGACGCCGCTATCGACCGTGCGCACGCCTATGCGGAAGCTGGCGCGGACGTGCTGTTCGTCGAAGCGCCGGTTTCGGAGGAGCAGATCGCCCGCATCGCGCGCGAACTTCCGCAGCCGAAGCTCATCAACATGTTCTACGGCGGCAAGACACCGCTCGTGCCGGTCTCCCGTCTCGAGGAACTCGGTTATGCGATCTGCATCATTCCGAGCGATCTTCAGAGGTCTGCGATCCGCGCCATGCAGAACGCGCTTGAAGTCCTGAAGCGCGACGGCAATACCGGCGCCATTCAGGACCGGCTTGCGAGCTTCAAGGAGCGCGAAGAGGTGATCGGTTCGGCCGCCTATGCCGAGCTCGACCGCAAATACGGCGCCTGACGGGCCGCGGCGGCGGCTATCGCCGGCTGCTTTTCACATCAGCCCGCGTCGGTACGGTGCCAGGTGAGGTCGAGATTTTCGCGAAATGCGAAGCGTTTCAGGTGGTCCTCGATGACGTCCTTGATGCGTCCTTCCTCGGCTTCCCCGGGCGTTTCGCAGCGGATGTGAAGTACCTCGTTCTCGGCCGTCATGTGGCATTTGCCGAACGGGAAATCGACGAAACCCTTGCCGGCGTCGAACTCGGCCGGAACCTTGTGGCGGAAATGCTTGCACAGCGCCTGCAGATAACGCGAGGCCAGCTCCGTCCGCACGGTCAATTCAGTCGTTTGCATGGATGATCCTGTCGGCCGCGCCGTCGATGAGGATGAAGGGTTTGCCGCGCGAACAATGTTCGATGCGCGCTTCGACGCCATAGGCGCGGCGGATGATGTCCGCCGTCAATATCTCGTTCGGAGGCCCGGCGGCAAGCAGGCGGCCATCGGCGATGACGATGACAATATCGCATGAGCGGATGGCGAGATTGATGTCGTGAACGGCGATGAGGGCGGTGATGCCGCTCTGCCGCGTCGCGCGGCGTACAGCCGCGATGACGTCCATCTGCCAATGCAGGTCGAGCGCGGATGTCGGCTCGTCGAGCAGCATCAGGCGCGGCGCGCGGGCCATGATCTGCGCAAGGCCGATCATCTGGCGCTGCCCGCCCGACATTTCCGACAGCGCGCGCAGCGCAAGATCGCGGATGCCGAGTTCCGTAAAGACACGCTCGACCGCACACTCTGCGCCCTTGCGGGAGAGTTCGGCGCGCGTTGCTCGCACCGCACTCAGCACGGCCTCATAGGCGACGAGCGGCGACGATTGCGGCAGGCTCTGCGGAAGATAGGCGACCGTCCGCACGCGCTCGGCGAGCGGCATGCGCAGGAGATCGCGGTCCTCGAAGAACGCGCTGCCTCTGGCCGAAATGAGGCCGGCCAAAGCTTTCAGCAGCGTTGATTTGCCGGCGGCGTTCGGGCCGACAAGCGCGGCAAGGCTCGCGGGAGGAAGGCGCGCGACCTGGATATCGCTCAGGACATTGCGGCCGCGATAGCCCGCCGAGGCGATGTCGATGGAAAGTCCGCTCATCCGGACCTCCGCGACAGGACCAGCGCCAGAAACAGCGGAATGCCGATCAGGGCCGTCACCATGCCGATGGGCAGAAGAAGACCCGGCACGATGTTCTTGGACGCGATGGAGGCGAGCGACAGGATCAGCGCGCCGGCCAGCGCGCTGCCCGGCAGATAGAAGCGGTGATCCTCGCCGAGCGCCATGCGGGCAATATGCGGGCCGACAAGGCCGATAAATCCTATCGTGCCGACAAAGGCGACGGCGGCCGCGGCAAGAACCGATACGCGCAGAAGCGAGATCATCCGCAGCCGCTCGACGCGGATGCCGAAACTGCGCGCCTGGTCCTCGCCGCCGCGCAAGGTCGTCATCGTCCAGGCCGAGCGCATGGACAAAGGCAGCATCACCGCGAGAACGGCGGCGACGACGGCGATCTCGTCCCAGCTCACGCGGGCGAGGCTGCCCATGGTCCAGAACACGATCTGCTGGATCGTGTCGGCATCGGACAGATATTGCACGAGCCAGATCAGCGCCTCGCAGGCGAAATAGATCGCGATGCCGAACAGGATGATCGTGTGCGCGGCCGCGCCGTAAATGCGCGCCAGCGCCTGGATGAGCATGATCGAGCATGCCGCGAAGGCGAATGCCGCAAGCGGCACGGTGTAGGTTTCGCCGAGGCCGAAATCCAGATGAAAGGCGATGGCGAGCGAGGCGCCGAACGTCGCCGCAGCCGACACGCCGAGCGTGAAGGGGCTCGCCAGCGGATTGTTGAGAACGGTCTGCATTTCCGCGCCGGCCAGGCCGAGCGATGCCCCGACAAGAAGCGCCATGACCGCGTAGGGCAGGCGGACATTCCACAAGATCACATATTGGGCGCGGTCGAGCGATTGCGGGTCGAACAGGCCGCGCAGAATGTCGGAAACCGGGAAGGTAGACGGCCCGGTATGGACGTCCGCGATGAAGGCCGCGAGCAGAACAGCGGCAAAGCCGATGAGGGTCAGAACGCGCACGCGCACGAAGCGCGCATAAAGGCGCGCGAGCGCCGGACGTTCCTCACCCTTTATGCCGTCGGCCATGTTCACCGCGCGGAAATCCAGTACGTGCCCTTAAGCGCGAACGGCTGGAAGCGGGCGTAAAGATCGCGGTGCAGGGCTTCCGGGTCGAGATCGGCGAAAAGCTCGGGATGCAGCCATTTGGCAATGGCCTGAACCGCGACCACATTGAACGGCGAATTGTAGAAATGATGCCAGATCGCGTAGGCGCGTCCGTTCCTGACGGCATCGAGATCGGCAATGCCGGGGCGTTCGAGATTGCGGTTGAGGCTGGCGCGCGCAAGCTCGGGCGTCACATCGGCGCCGAGAGCGATCCGCTGCGGCGCGCTGCTTTCCGTCGCCGTCGAGCCGATGGCGGTGCCGATATAGACATCGGGCGGGCTGGTCAGGAGGAATTCGAGGCTGACCGTGCCGGCATTACCGGGCACGATGTCGGAGGCGATATTGACGCCGCCGGCTTTGGTCACGAAATCGGCGATCATGCCGCGCGCCATGGTTTCGCAGCAGCCGGCCATGAGGCCGACGCGGCTTTCCACGAATGTGCGCACAGGTTCAGGTTTCGCCTCGGCGAGCTTTGAGGTGACGCGGTCCATCTCCGCGTTCCATACCGACAGGAATTCCGCTGCTTCCTTTTCGTGGCCGAGCACCTGGCCGAGAAGCTCGACCGTTTTCGGTGTATTGCCGAGCGGGTCCTGCCGCAGATCGATGAACACGACCGCAACACCGGCTTTTTCCAACGCGTCGATGACCTCGCGCGCCTTGGCGCCGGGGCCGTGGCCCTCGACGCCGAGAATGGCCACCTGCGGCTTCAGCGCGATGGCTTTTTCCAGGCTGAAACTGTCCGCCGAGGTCGCGCCGATTTTCGGAATATCGGCGATCTCCGGAAAGGCTTTCGCGAAGCGCCGATAGCTCGCGGGATCGAGCTTCTCGTAATCGCCCATCATGCCGGCGATGCGGCGCACGGGGTTTTCGCGGTCGAATATCGCAAGCAGCGGAATGTAACGGCCTTCGCCGAGAATGACGCGCTCGACCTTGTCGGGCACCGAAACCGTGCGGCCGGCAAGGTCCGTCACGTCCTTCGCGGAGGCAAGGGCCGGAAAGGCGAATGCCAGAGCGGCAAGCAGCGCGCGCAGTTTCATGAAGCCCTCGTTCAGTTGGTCCGGCTGGCGGCGAACGGCACCGCGCGCGAGATCAGCGCGGGAATGACCGATATATGGCCCTCGCCGGGAAATTCGCGATAGACGAGCCGCAATCCCTTGTCTTCGAGGCCGGTGAGGCGCTCGCGCATATCGCGCGTATTGTCGAGCATGCGGTTGTTGGCCACCCATGCGGCGCGCTTCTCTGCGTCCGGCGTTCCGGCGGGTGAAACCTGCTCGAGTTCGCCAACCGTCAGGAGAAGGTCCGCATTCACGGGCTCCTTTCCGATGCGGGCGATGAAGGCTTTTGCCTCCTCGTCGATATGCCGCTCCCCGTACCAGATGGATGGACTCCCGGCGACATAGGCGTCGAAGGCGTCGGGCCGGGTGAACAGCACATGCAGGGCGAACAGGCCGCCGAAGGAATGGCCGACAAGTGTTTCGCGTGCCGTGTCTATCTTCACTTCGCTGGCGATCAGAGGCTTGATCTCGTTTTCGATGAAAGCGAGGAATTCGTCCGCACCGCCCATTTTCGGCCAGGGCTTGCCATTCGGCCGCTCCGGCATCGGCTTTCCGCCCGTATCGGGTGTCAGGTCGAAGGCCCGGCGCTCGACGTCGAAAGGCCTGTCCGTCGGATAGCCGAGGCCGATGACGACCGCCGGCTCGACGGCCGATGACGGCCCGCCCGTACGTATGCGCAGCGTATCGACCAGAGTGGCGAACATCGCGTTGGCGTCGGTCAGATAGATGACGGGATAACCTGCTTCCCGCGGCGGCACCGACGGCTTTGCGATGAAGATACGGAAGGGCTCTCCCCCCGCCGCCGGCTGGATGTCGCGGAACTCGGTGCCCGGAATCGTGAACGGCTCTCCGAAGGCATACGGGGCCGGCGCGAACGCCAGCCCCGTGAAGACCATTGCTGTCAGTACGTTTCGTCGCAAGCCCATCAGAACGTCGCTTTCACCGACAGGTTGACCGCGCGCGGCTCGCCGTAGAAGTTGAAGAGTTGGTGCGAGCCGACACGCTCGTAATATTTCTCGTCGAACAGGTTCGTCACGGTCAGCGCGGCGCTCAGATTCTCGTTGATCTTGTATCCAACCTGCGCGTCCACGACGACATAGGCGTCCTGATCGAGGCGGGCACCGCCTGATGCAACGTAGAAGGAACTGACTGCTTTCAGGCCACCGGCGATGTGCCAGCCTTCGAGGCGCGGCTCCTGGAAGGTGTACTTTGTCCACAAATTGAAGACATGTTCAGGCCAATAGGTCAGAAACACATCGGCGTTAGAAGGATGACGCGTGTATTCCGTATTGAGATTGGCATAGGAGGCATGAACATCCCAGCCCTCTGCGATCTCGCCGCCGATCTCAGCCTCGAAGCCGGTGGTTCTGACATCAGCCGGGTTCACGACGGGCGGGCTGATGCCCGGTACGCCAATCGCGCGATTATTATCGTTAAGTTGGAATACTGCCAGCGAGGCATTGACGGCGCCACCGAACAGGCTGGCCTTGATGCCGGCTTCGATCTGATCACCATGTCGCGGACCGATTAGGCCCCCGCCAACCTGCAGAGTGCCGGTTTGCTGCTGGAAGGTTTCAGCATAACTCGCATAGACCGATATTTCATTTGTGACGTCATAAATCGCAGCTGCATAAGGGACGAATTCCGTCTCGTCATAGGCACTGTTTCCGTTCGTTCCCTCGAACCAGCCAAGACGCCCGCCCAGAACCACGGTCAGCGGCTCGACCGGTTTCAACCTTAGCTGGCTGTAAATACCAGCTTGCGTGGTTTCTGTTGTTGAGGGGTTACCCCAATTGAATGTCGGGACCGGCCAGTTGGAATCGAGGTTGTTGAGGTCCACCACGGGAGCACCGCCCGGCCAAGTCGGGGCTCCGTTCGAGCGTATGGTCTCGCTGTAGTCGCGGAAGTCCACACCGATCAGGAAATTGTGCTCCAGCCCCCAGGCCTCGAACGGCGTGCTCAGATGCACATCGCCGGACAGGCTCTCGCCTTCGTATTCGCGCGCAAGAAAGCCAATGCCGCTGAGGACGCCGGTTGTCGAATCGTAGGTGCCTTGATTGTAGCCATACATCATGTTCGCATCACGCTCGCTGTAGCGGATGCCGGCCTTGATGTGCCCGCCATTGTCGAGCCGGTGCTCGAGTTCGGCGAGATAATCGGTCGTCGCATTGTCGAACGTGTTCCAGTCCGCGCCGACAAAGGTTGAGCGCGGCACGTCCATCAGCCAGTAATTTGACCCATCAGTGAACGAGGCAAGGCCGTTGAACGGAACGCCCTCGCGTTCCTGATGCCAGGCTGCGATGGACAAAGTGGTTGCATCGGTGATGTCGAATTCGAGAGTGCCGTAGCCGACCCAGACCTGGTTCTCGTTGATGTCAACGAAGCTCTCGCGGTCCTGGAACGCGCCGGCGATACGGCCGCGCACTGTGCCGGCTTCGTTCAGCGCGCCGGAGGCATCGACTTCGGTGCGCAGGTTCGACCAGCTTCCGACGGAGCCGATCACCGAGCCTTGCCATTCATCCGTCGCGCGCTTGCGGGCGAGGTTGACCGAGCCGCCCGGTTCGCCATTGCCGGAATAGAGCGCAGCCGGGCCGCGCAGAACCTCGATGCGGTCGAAGATCGCGAGATCGGGCTGCGTGCCGTAGATGCTCGACATCGGCGCCGGCAATCCGTCGACGCTGAACTGGTCGAACTCGAATCCGCGCGAGAAGATGGACGAGCGGCCGGGATCGTTGCGCAGAACGAGAAGGCCCGGCGTGCGCCGCGCGGCATCCTCGAGCTGCGTGAAGTTCTGGTCCTCGATGCGCTGGCGCGTGATCACGCTGACCGATTGGGGAATCTGGCGCAGCGGAACGGCGCCCTTGCCGCCGATCGTGGCCTTGCCGGTCGTGTAGCTCTGCGTCTTTTCCGTGCGCGCCGGATCGCGCACGGTCTGCCCGTTCTCCAGTCCGTCCTCGCCGGCCTGGCCTTCGACGGTGATCTGCTCAAGCTCGACCTGCGGCGCCTGCTGCGCATGGGCCGCGGTCGCGGCGCTCATCGCGCTGGCCAGCAGGAAAATCCTGAACGCATGAATGTTGGTCTTGCGCGCAATGCACATATCGGTCCCCACCCAGTTCCATATCCGCATCCGGACCTAGACCGGAACCCGACTTTATGCCTCTGCGCACCAGCACAATTCCTTTGCCGCAGATGCAATCCGAAGAAAATGCCGCGAGGCTGTGAGAATTTGTCAACACATGGCCTGCGTCATCTTGGTCGAACGTCTAACAACCTGGAATTATTACAAATCAATGCTGGAGCCATACCGTTGACAACGCGCCCCGAGGCTCGTCTCTAGGCAGTGAACCTGTTGTTCTTGCTAGAGCAATTCCAATGAGTGCCGTTGCGGGCAAGCCTGTCACCGAAAGCTATATCAGCGATCTCTCGCGGGTCGTCGGTACGGGTGTGCGCTTCATCGATCCGGCCCCGTCGCGCAACGGTGCGCTGCTCGAGGGCGATTACCGGCTGACATTGCTGCGGCCGGGAATGTATGTGCATGCCAGCGACACATGGCAGCAGAGCGATGTGAATTCGGAATTCGTCAAGGGCAGCGGCCTCAGCTGCTATCTGTTTCTCGACGGCGATGTCGATTTTTCGATCGGCGGGCGTCCCTTCCGGCTCGGGCGCCATGGCTCGGACATGGAGGCCGTTCTTGTTGCCAGCACGCGGCCGGAAATCTGCCGCCGGCGTTCCGCGAGGGGCGCGCATATCCGAAAGGTGGCGGTTTCGATCAGCGATGAATGGCTCGAAACCTGCTGCGGAGGCGAGCTTGTCGAAAATCGCGCGCTGCTGGAGTTCGCCGGCAATCATCTTGCCGAGCGGCGCTGGAAGCCGTCCATACGCCTTGTGAGCGCGGCCGAGCAGATTCTTCATCCGCCGGAATATGCGCCGGCGCTTCAGGCGCTCTATCTGGAAAGCCGGGCGCTGGAGATTCTTACCGAGGCGCTTCTGGCCGTCTCGGCGGAAACCGCTCCCGCGCCGGGCGGCGGCGATGCCGGGGCCCAGATGCGCCTGCGTCATGTCTGTGCATTTCTGGACGCTCACTTCGACGAGCAATTGTCGCTGGGTGAGATCGCGCAGGAGGCCGGCGTCAGCCCGACCACGCTGCAGCGTCTGTTCCAGGCGGCGCATGGAATGAGCGTGTTCGACTATCTGCGCGCCCGCAAGCTCGAACGCGCGCGGCAGGCACTGGAGCGGGACGGCGTCAGCGTGACGGAGGCCGCCTTCATCGCCGGTTATTCGAGCCCATCGAATTTCGCGACCGCGTTCAAGCGCCGCTTCGGCATGTCGCCGAAGAATGTCCGCGCACGGCTTTGATCCGGGGCGTCCTCACCCGGCATTGAACACGTTCTCCGGCGCCGGTATTTCGTACGGACATAAAATCCGGCTTAAACTCCGTCCGACGTCCGCCCCGAACTCGCGGGATCGCCGCTTCGCAAATCCGCATTTCCCGATGCTGTGAAAATCCAAAATCGCGCTGCGTTGAGTACGCTTGCGAACAAAACGACACGCGAGCGCGCCGGCGATGAAGAGCCTCGGCCCAGCGTGATCGCCGGAAAGTACTAGAATTCAGGCGCTTACAGACATATGTAGTTACATATAATGAAGGTGGAATTTTCTGGGCATAAAATTGCTGTCAACCCCTAGACTTGAGTTTCTTGAGAAGTACGATGCCGCTTGCGTGAAGGTTCGTACTTTGAGTTCACGCACTCCGGGGGCAAGACAACATCTGCTCGGCAGATATTCCGGCCACGGCCATTGTCTTCTCCACCATTCATCCGGAGCCTCTTCGGGGTTCTGTGCTCGCGCCAAAAAGCCGGCTTCTGCCGGCGCTCCCAACAGGGCCGGGCGACACGACAACGACGTATGCGTGGCATGCCGGCGAAGCAGATCCCTGCTTCGCGGACAGGTTTCCATTGTGCATACGAAAGGAGACGAATGTGTCCGACACCGCTCTCGAGGCGGCCGTGAACGGCCGCAATGAGGAACTCACCGCCCGTCACCAGCTTTATGGCGACGATCCGCTCAGCGTGCGCGAGACCGGCCACTACCGCGCCGAATATGTAAAAAGCTTCGTCGAGAAGTGGGACGAACTGATCGACTGGGACGCGCGAGCGAAAAGCGAAGGCAAATTCTTCATCGACGTGCTGAAATCGCGCGGCAAGCACAAGGTGCTCGATGTCGCCAGCGGAACCGGGTTCCACTCGGTCCGGCTGACCGAAGCAGGCTTCGATGTCACGAGCGTCGACGGCAATGCGGCGATGCTGGCTCAGGCCTTCGAGAACGGCAAGAAGCGGGGGCTGATCCTCAAATCCGTACAGGCGGACTGGCGCTGGCTCAACCGCTCGATCCAGGGCAAATATGACGCGATCATCTGCCTCGGCAATTCGTTCACCCATCTGTTCAACGAGCACGACCGCCGCCGGGCGCTGGCCGAATTCTATGCCGCGTTGAAATACAACGGCATTCTCATCATCGACCAGCGTAATTACGACGCCATTCTGGATCAGGGCTTCAAGAGCAAACACAAATTCTATTATTGCGGGGACAGGGTGTCCGCCGAGCCGGAATATGTCGATGACGGGCTTGCGCGATTCAAATACACGTTTCCCGACGGCAGCAAATACACGCTGAACATGTTTCCGTTGCGCAAGAACTATATGCGCGGGCTCCTGCGCGATGCCGGTTTCCAGGAAGTGCGCACCTATGGCGACTTTCAGGAGACGTTTCAGGACAGCGAGCCGGATTACCTCATCCATGTCGCCGAGAAGGTTGCATCCGACGGCGATGGCGAGCGCGATCCGCAAGCGCGCGAGGCCGAGGCGGTAGCCGAAACCTATTACGACAGCATGGATGCCGACGCCTTCTATTTCAACATCTGGGGCGGCGAGGACATCCATATCGGTCTTTACGACCAGACGCAGGACATCAAGCAGGCCAGCCGCCGGACGGTCGAGGCGTTGGCCGCGCGCCTGAAGGACGGCTTCGAAGGCAAGCCTGCGGTGCTCGACATCGGCGCCGGCTATGGCGGCGGCGCTCGCTATCTCGCCAAGACATATGGCTGGCCGGTGCGCTGTCTCAACATCAGCGAGACGCAGAACGAGAAGAACAGGGCGCTCACCCGCGAGCAGGGTCTCGACGGGCTCGTGAGCGTCGCGCACGGATCGTTCGAGGCGATACCCGAAGCGGATGAGAGCTTCGATGTCGTATGGTCGCAGGACGCGATCCTGCACAGCAGCAACCGCGAACGGGTTCTGCGCGAGGCGTTCCGCGTGCTGAAGCCCGGCGGGCATCTGATTTTCACCGATCCGATGCAGGCGGACGATTGCCCGCCCGACGTATTGCAGCCGGTTTACGACCGCCTTCACCTGACGAGCCTCGGTTCGTTCGCACAATACCGCGAAATGGCGGAGAAGATCGGCTTTGCGACGGAGGGCACGCTCGATCTGACGCCCAATCTGCGTACGCATTATGCGCGGGTCGGCGAAACGCTCCGCGCGCGGCGCGAGGAACTTCGCGGCGTTGTCAGCGATGCCTATATCGAGCGCATGCTCGCGGGCCTCGACAATTGGGTCAGGGCCGCAGACAGCGGCCATCTCGCCTGGGGTATTCTGCATTTCCGCAAGCCCTGAATCGCGCCTGGTGCGGCGTTCCGTACGCGGTTCGCCGTCCGGCTCCATTCCGAAAAACCGAAAGCGAATCCATGCAACAGAAAGACTGGCTGTTCACGAGCGAATCCGTGTCCGAAGGACATCCCGACAAAGTGTGCGACCGCATTTCCGACGAGGTCGTGGATGCGTATCTCGCCGCCGATCCGGCCGCGCGCGTTGCCTGCGAAACCATGGCGACGACCAATTGCATTGTGATTGCCGGCGAGGTGCGCGGGCCGCAGAGTGTCGGCCGCGAGATCGAGGCGCTGGCCCGCAAGGCGGTGCGCGACATCGGCTACGAGCAGGATGGCTTCCACTGGCAGAACAGCGAGGTCATCGTGAAGCTGCACGAGCAGTCGGCCGATATTGCGGTCGGCGTCGATGCCGCCGGCAACAAGGACGAGGGCGCAGGCGATCAGGGCATCATGTTCGGTTATGCGTGCAGCGAGACCGATCAGTTCATGCCAGCGCCGATCATGCTGTCGCACCGGATTCTGCAGAGCATGGCCGAGACGCGCCATAGCGGCCGAACGCCGGGTTTCGGGCCGGATGCGAAAAGCCAGGTAACGTTGCGCTACGAGAACGGATTTCCGGTGGCCGTCGATGCCGTCGTCGTGTCCACACAGCATGACGAGAAGCTGACGCAGGACGATGTGCGCGAGATCGTGCGTCCGCATGTCGAGGCCATTCTGCCCGATGGCTGGGCGTGTCCGGACGCGCGCCTGTTCGTCAATCCGACCGGCCGCTTCGTCATCGGCGGGCCGGACGGGGATTGCGGGCTCACGGGCCGCAAGATCATCGTCGATACCTATGGCGGGGCCGCGCCGCATGGCGGCGGTGCGTTTTCCGGCAAGGACCCGTCGAAGGTCGACCGTTCGGCGGCCTATGCGGCGCGCTATCTCGCCAAGAACGTCGTTGCCGCCGGACTTGCGGACAAGTGCCTGATCCAGCTTGCCTATGCGATCGGCGTCGCCGATCCGGTGGCGATCTATGTGGATACATACGGCACCTCGAAGGTCGATACGGCGAAGATCGAGCCCTTGCTGCGCGAGCTCGTCGATCTTCGTCCGCGCGGCATTCGCGACCATCTGGGTCTCGACCGCCCGCTCTATGCGCGCACCTCGGCCTATGGCCATTTCGGGCGCAGTGCTGAGGCTGATGGCGGGTTTTCGTGGGAGCGTACGGACATTGCGCGCGATCTTGCCGCCGCCTTCGGCGCCCGCGCGCCGGCCGAGCCGGCATTGGTCTGAATCGGGATCGATAAGAAAAGCGGGGTGCCGTCAGCGGCGCCCCGCCGTCAGCGGTAGATGACGAGAGCCCGCCGGCGCAGATCGGCGACGAATTTGTCGACCTCTTCCTGTCCCTGTTCGGCGATGAGCTCGTTCTGCACTTCGTTGCGCAGGGCGCTGTCGTCGGCCACTTCCTGCTTGTTGCACAGAACGATGATCTCGACGCCGAGATCGGTGCGGTCGGCCTTGGTCGACTGGCCGACCTTGAGCCCGTCGATCTGGTCGCGGAACGGTTTCGGCATCTGGCCGCCGAGGCGCACGACCTGCGGCCGCGCCGCGACATCGCGCAGTTCCTTGCTCATCGCGATGCCCTGTTCGCAGCTCTGGATCCGGCGGCGGAAATTCTCGGCCTCGCTCTTGCGCTGGTTGATGACGCCCGGCTTCGCGTCCTTGGGCGTCACGAATACGATCTGCTGAAGCGTGTAGCGGTAATTTGTGCCGCCCGTGCTTTTCTTGGCGGTGATGCCGGCGGCGATTTCCTTTTCGCTCACGCCGGTGCTGAGGCGGCTCAGCATGCCGCCCAGTCTGCGCTTCAGAAGCCCGACGCGGATTTCCTGCTTGAAGCCGCGCGCGCTGGCGCCGGCCTGGCTGAGCGCCTTGCCGAGCTGGTCGGGTGTCATATTGGCATTGGCGGCAACGCCGGCGAAGCGCTGCTCGACATCGTTCTCGTCCACGCTGACGCCGCGCCTTTTGCCTTCCTCCATCAGGACCCGCTGGTCGATCAGCTCCTCGAGAGCGGCTTTGGCGGACAGTTCCTGCTTGCGCACCAGGCGCACGACGACCCGGCGCTCGGCGACCTCGGTCGAGGTGATCGGCACATTGTTGACGAGCGCGACGATGGAGGTCTGCGCGGCGGCGGGCGCGTTCAGCCACAGCGTGGCGGCAAAAGCGATCGCGGGCAAAACAGCCGCGCGGCGGACGACATCCGGAAAATTCATGCGGCGTTCCTCAGCCTCACCCCTACGACAACCCTGCGGCTGTCCGTTACGGGATGCAACATCCCAGTGATTTTGGCAATTGAAGGGAGACCGGGGAAAAAAGATCGGAACGCTCGGAATTCGGGGCGCCTCAGCGCACGCGGAAATTGATCGGCGCACCGAGATTCATCGTGCCGGGAAGAGCCTCGGGAATGGGCGGAATATTGGCGGAGGCGACGGCGTTGCGCGCGGCGGCGTCGAGATCGGCATTGCCGGACGAGCGCGTTAGGCGTAGTCCGGTGATCGAGCCCGAACGCGTGATCGTGAAGGCGATATGGGCAAGCCCGGACGCGCCGCCGGCTCCGGACGGATAGCGCTTGTTGCGCTCGATAGCGGCACGCACGCGGCCGATATATTTGGCGATCTCTGTCGGGCTGGCGCGGGCGCCGCTGCCGCCGATATCGGCCTGCTGCTGGCGCGCCGAGCTTGCCGCCTGGGCCTGCGCGGCCGGTGCCGGCTTGGGCTTCGGCTTCGCCTTGGGTTTGGGCTTGGGCTTTGGCTTTGGTTTCGGCGCGACGACGACCTCGGCCTCTTCGGCCGGCGGCGGCGGCTCGACCTCTTCGGGCCGTTCCGTTGTTTCCGGCTCCGGCAGGGGCTCGGTCATCTCTTCGGGCAGCGGCTCTGGCTTGACCTCCTCGACCACCTCTTCCGGAAGCGGATCGGGCTTGACCTGTTCCACGACCTCTTCCGGCGTTTCCTCGACCGGAGTCGGTTCCGGCGGGGTCGGGGTCTGCGGCGCCGATTCCACGGCTTCGCCCGCAATGGGATCGACGGCCGCCGAGGCCATGGCGGGTGCGAGATCGACCGTGATCACCATTTCGCCGGGTGGAGAAACGGGTTCCGGCTGCCAGTTGATGAAGGCCAGGGCCGTGCTGGCGTGCAGCAGCATCGCGCCGACAAAGGCAAAACCTATGCGCAGGCCGTCCCTGCTGCGGCGCGCAAGATCGCCATGCTGCGTGGTGTTCTGATCGTGTGGCCGCCCCATCGCCGCCTCACGGAGTTCCGGCGTCCGGCAGGGCCGCCGGTGCGGATGGGGTGACGGGCGCGGTATCCGGCAGGGCCGCCGGGGCGGTGTCGGCCGCGGGCACTGCCGCACTTGGCTCGACCGGCATGCCCGGCGCACCTGGTGTGCCGCCCGCGCCGCCGCCCGGCGCCATTTCGGCGATCAGCGAAACCTTCTTGAAGCCGGCGTTCGACACTTCGCCCATGACTTCCATCAGCCGCCCGTACGAAATCGTCTTGTCGCCGCGCACGAGGACGACCTGTTCGTCGTCGTCCGTGGCCAGAGCCTCGAGCCGGGGCAGAACATCGTCCTCGGACAATTCCTCCTCGCCGAGGAACACCTTGCCGTCCTTGTCGATGGAGACGACCAGCGGCTCTTTCGGTTCAGCCACCTTGGCGGCCGCGCTTTTCGGAAGCTGGAGCGGCACGCCGACCGTCATCAGGGGAGCGGCGACCATGAACACGATCAGAAGAACGAGCATGACGTCGACCAGCGGCGTGACGTTGATCTCGGCCACCGGCCGGAACCCGCCTGCGCTGTCGCTGTCGTCCCAGCTGCCTCCGCCGCCCATTCTCGCGCCCATTACTCGGCCGCCTCCGCGCGGGCGCGCATGCTTTCGCGTGCAAGGCGGTTGCCGAGATCGGCGATCACCGTGTTCACGCGGTGGGCGATACGGCCGAGATCGACGGAAAACTTGTTATAGGCCATGACCGCGGGAATGGCGGCGACAAGGCCGATCGCGGTCGCCAGAAGCGCCTCTGCGATGCCCGGCGCGACCACGGCGAGCGATGTGTCCTGACTTTCGGCAATGGCCGAGAACGAATTCATGATGCCCCAGACCGTGCCGAACAGGCCGATGAAGGGCGCTGCCGATCCGATGGTGGCGAGGAAGGGCAGGCCGTGTTCGAGACGGCGCAGATGCGAGGTCAGCGCGCCGCGCATGGCGCGCTCGATGCGCTCGCGGCGTTCGAACCGGCTTTCGCTGCGGTCATAATCCTGCCAGGCGGCAAGGCCGGCCCGCACCACGCTCTGCGGCAGATCGCCGGTCGCGTCGGTGATGCGCTCGGGCGTGCGGCTCATGGTTTCGAACCGCCGCACCTGGCGCCGGACGGCCGTCAGCCGCACGAATTTTTCGAGGATGACGGTCCAGCAGATCAGGGACGCCACAACGAGAATGGCCATGGTGGCCTTGACGACGATATCGGCCTGCATGAACAGGCTGAGAAAGGAGAGGTCGTGACCGCCCATGAAAAATGTCCGTCTGGAAGGGGCGCCCGCTTTCGCGTGCGGACGCGCCGTTTCCAACACCGGCGGCGAGGCTTGTCAATGATTTAGCGCCTGCTTGGAATTAGAAAAGATCAAATCTATCAATGATTTATATAGGCAGTTCAAAGGTCTTCCGCCCCGCTTACGCCTTACGTGGCATACCGCCTCATACGGCGTTGCCGACGATCCTTCCAGCATGATGGAAACCGGGACGCTCGCCTTGCGGGCAGGCTTGGCCTAAGAAGATGCACCCCATGACGATTCCGGTTTCCATCAACCGTACGACCCTTTCGCGCCTTCTGGTGCCGCTGATCGTATTGGCGGCCGGCCTGACGGCGACCGGGCTCGCGGTGCTGCAGCTCAATACGCTGGTCGAAGAGGCCGAGCACCAGCGTTTCGAAATGCTGCTGACCGACGAGATCGACGCGATCACCGACCGGCTCGATACCTACAGCGCGCTTCTGCGCGGCACGGCGGGCCTGTTCGCGGCGAGCGACGATGTGAGCCGTGAGGCTTTTTCGGCCTATTTCGACCGTCTGCGGGTGAGCGAGCTTTATCCCGGCCTTCAGGGCATGGGGTTTGCAGCGGTGGTGCGCCCCGAAGAACGCGCGGCATTTCTGGAGCGCATGCGCGCCGAAGGCGCGCCGGATTTCCGCATCTGGCCGGAAGGCGAGCGCGATCTTGTCACGAGCATCGCTTTCCTCGAGCCCACGGACGAGCGCAACAAGCGCGCTCTCGGCTTCGATATGTACTCCGAGGAGGTGCGACGCACCGCCATGGCGCGCTCGCGCGACACCGGGCGGCGCACTTTGTCGTCGCAGGTGACGCTCGTGCAGGAAGGGCCGGGCGGCGAGGAGGAGCACCAGCCGGGCTTCCTGATCTATGTGCCGGTTTACGGAACCCCGGCCGGGCGCATACCGGACAGCGCGGAGGAGCGGCGCGCGACCATCGAGGGCTGGGTGTACAGTCCCTTTCGTGCCGGCAATCTCTTTGCCGAGACGATGAGCCTGTCCAAGGCCAATCCCGAAATGCAGGTGTCGATCTACGATGGCGCGGGCACCGCCGAGGACGATCTTCTGTACATCTCCACGCCCGCCCCGCAGACCGGTCCTTACGAGGCCGAGCGGGCCATTCCGTTCGCCGGCCATCAATGGACGGTCGGCGCCCGCCGTACCGATAATTTCGTGCCGGATTCGAACCGCAGGATCGTGCCTTTCGTGATCGCCGGCGGGCTCGGCGCGACCTTGCTCCTGTTCGCCGCCAGCCTGGCGCAGGCGCGCGCCACCGCCCAGGCGGAGGAGGCGCGCGAGCAGCTTGCCGAACTCAATGTCAGCCTCGAACACCGCGTCGAGGAACGCACCGCCCAGCTCGAAAGCGCGCGCAGCGCGCTCGAGACCCTGAACCGCAATCTCGAATCCATTGTCGGGACGCGGACGGCCGATCTGAAGGCCGCCAATGAGGAGATCCAGCGCTTCGCCTATATCGTCAGCCACGATCTGCGCTCGCCGCTGGTCAATGTCATGGGCTTCACGAGCGAGCTGGAAGTCGCGCGTGACGAGATTTTGAAGTTTTACGGCGATGTCGTTACCAGAATGCCGGATGCGGCGAGCGCCGATGTCAAGCTCGCCATCGAAACCGAACTGCCCGAGGCGATCTCGTTCATACGCTCGTCGACGGCCAAGATGGACCGCCTCATCAACGCGATCCTGCGCCTGTCGCGCGAGGGGGCCCGTGTTCTGACGCCGGAGCCGATCCAGCTCGGGAAACTGCTCGAAACGACCGCCCAGAGCCTTACGCACCAGCTTGCCGATGCGGGCGCGGAACTGGTGATCGACGAGGTTCCAGAATTGGTCAGCGATCGGCTGGCGCTGGAACAGATATTCACGAACCTGCTCGAGAACGCGGTTAAATATCTTGCGCCCGATCGTCCGGGCCGGATAAGGGTTCATGGCTGGACTGAGGGACCGACGGTCTTTGTGGACGTCGAGGATAACGGCCGCGGCATCGATCCGAAGGATCATGGCCGGGTGTTCGATCTGTTCCGGCGCGCCGGGGCGCAGGACCGCCCCGGAGAAGGCATCGGACTTGCCCATGTGCGCGCGCTTGTGCGGCGGCTGGGCGGAAGCATTACCGTACAATCGGCAGCGGGAGAGGGCTCGACATTTCGGGTTAGCCTGCCTGCTGTCATGACAACGCAATCTGAGGGGACTGTCTGAATGCCGCACCAACAGCCCGTGACCATCATCATGGTCGAGGATGATGAGGGCCACGCCCGGTTGATCGAGCGCAATATCCGGCGCGCGGGCGTCAACAACGAAATCCGCCACTTCGTCAGCGGCACCGAGGTTCTCGAACATCTGTTCGAGCCCGCCAATCTGAACAACGGGCCGTTCCTCGTCCTGCTCGATCTCAATCTGCCGGACATGACCGGGATCGACATTCTCGTGAAGATCAAGTCGAACGAGACGCTGAAGCGCGCGCCCGTCGTCGTGCTGACAACGACCGACGACAAGGCGGAGATCCAGCGCTGCTACGATCTCGGCTGCAATGTCTACATCACCAAGCCGGTCGATTACGAAACCTTCGCCCAGGCTATCCGCCAGCTTGGCCTTTTCCTGTCCGTCATCCAGGTGCCGGAAGCAACATGACGACAGACGCGGGCGCCCCGGCCGAGAGAGCGGGGGGGATTTCCGTACTTTACATTGACGACGATGCGGGCATCCGCAGGCTCGTGGAAAAAGCATTGACGCGGCATGGATTCAATGTCGCGTTCGCAGCAAGCGGCGACGAAGGCCTCGAGCTTCTGAAGAGTACGGCCTTCGATGTCGTGACCGTCGATCATTACATGCCGGGTATGGACGGGCTTTCGACATTGGAGGCCATCCGCGCAATGGCCGATCCGCCGGCCGTGATCTACGTCACAGGCGCCGATGAAAGCAGCATCGCGGTCTCCGCGCTGAAGGCCGGCGCGGCGGATTATGTCATCAAGGATGTCGAGGGCGTATTCCTCGAGCTTTTGCGCAGCGCGGCGGTCACGGCCGTCGAACAGCGCGAACTTCGGCGCCAGAAGGTAGAGGCCGAGCGCAGGGCCATCGAGGCGCGCGAGCGGCTGGAGCTTCTCCTGCGCGAAGTGAACCATCGCGTCGCCAATTCCCTTCAACTCGTGTCCTCGCTCGTCACCATGCAATCCTCCGTCGTTACCGACGAGGCGGCGCGCACCGTGCTGACGGACATGCAGGGACGCATCGCCGCCATCGGCCAGATCCACCGCCGTCTCTACACCTCCGACGATGTACGCTTCGTCGAGATCGGCACCTATCTCGAAGGTCTGGTCGAGGAGCTTGAGGGCGCGATGAAGGGCGAGGGGCGCCCGCACGCGATCCGGATCGACACCGAGAAATTCGCGGTGGCGACTGACCGCGCGGTGCCGCTCGGCATGATCGTGACCGAGCTTGTGACCAATGCGTACAAATACGCCTATCCCGACGGCGGCTCCGGCGATATCCGTATTTCGCTGCGGCGCGAGAACGGCGATCTGACCCTGTGCGTCGAGGATGACGGCGTGGGCTGGGCCGGGCCGAACGGCTCGCCCGGCGGGCTTGGCAGCAAGGTCATTACGTCCATGGCGCGGGTTCTCGGCGCGCCGGTCGTGGTCGATCCCGAACACAGGGGCACGCGCGTCCTCCTGAAATTTCCGTCCGAATGATGGGTGTCCTTGACCTGCCACACTCATCGGCCACATTGCGGCAAGATCGCAAAAACGGGGATTGATCGAATGAATGTGCGGATGCTTGCGGGCCTCGCTCTGGCCGTTTTGATGATGCCCGGCGCGGCTTTGGCCCAGGCCGGCGCGTGCCATGGCGGCAAGAGTTTCGATGCCTGGCTGAAGGACTTCAAGGCCGAGGCAAAAACGCAGGGCATTTCGGATCGGACGCTCGCGGCCGCCGCGCCCGATATGCGCTTCGATCAGGCCATTGTCGGCAAGGATCGCGGCGGGCAGGGCGTATTTACGCAGAGCTTCGTGCAGTTCTCGGACCGCATGGCCAACAGCAATCGCCTGCAATCGGGCAAGGCGAAGATCAAGGCCAATGCCCGCACCTTCGAGCGCATCAGGCAGGAATTCGGCGTTCCCGCGGGCGTGCTGGCGGCGTTCTGGGGACTCGAAACCGATTTCGGCGCCTTTCTCGGCAACGGCAATACGATCGGTTCGGTCACGACGCTCGCCTATGACTGTCGGCGGCCGGACATGTTCCGCGGCGAGCTTCTGGCGCTGCTGAAGATCATCGAGCGCGGCGATCTGAAGCCGTCCGATATGCGTGGGCCATGGGCCGGCGAACTCGGCCAGTTCCAGTTCCTGCCGCGTCATTACATAGATTTCGGCCTGGATTACGACGGCAACGGGCATGTCGATCTCATCCGCTCCGATGCGGACGCGCTCGGATCGGCGGCGAACTATATGCGCCATCTCGGCTGGCGCGCGGGTGAGCCCTGGCTGGTCGAGGTGCGTATCCCGAAGAACTTTCCGTGGGAGCGCAGCGGGCTCGATATCGAGCTTTCCGCCGCGGAACTCTCGGGCCTCGGCGTGACGCGCGCCGATGGCCAGCCTCTGCCGAACATTGCGGCGTCGGTACATGTGCCGCAGGGGCGCCACGGCCCGGCCTTTCTGGCCTATCCGAATTTCAAGAACGTCTATCTGACGTGGAACCATTCGCTGATCTATTCGACCACGGCGGCCTATCTCGCGACGCGCCTCGAAGGCGCGCCGGCGATGTCGAAAGGTGACGGCACGCCCGATCTCGACGCCAATGGCGTCAAGGAGGTGCAGCGCCTTCTTCAGGCCAAGGGCTACGATGTCGGCAAGATCGACGGCATTATCGGCGCCGGAACCCGTGCCGCCGTCCGCAAGGAACAGGTCCGTCTCGGTCTGCCGGCGGATTCCTATCCGGATGGCGATCTTCTGAACGCGCTGAGAGCCGGGCGGTAGTTACCTCTCCCGCTTGCGGGAGAGGTCGAGCCGGCGTAGCCGGCCGGGTGAGGGGATTGTCTTGTGAAATTTGTCGCCCTCACCCCGGAGCGCTGACGCGCTCTCGACCCTCTCCCGTTTCACGGGAGAGGGGAGGGTGGATACAAATGCCTCCCGCCCCTGAAATCCTCCACCTCGTCGCCATGTACATATTCCGGACCGATGGGCGATTTCCCATGCCCGCCGGGAATGTCGAGCACGTAGGTCGGCATGGCTAGGCCCGACAGATGGCCGCGCAGCGCGCGCATGAGCTCGCGGCCTTCCTCGATGGAGAGGCGGAAGCGCGCGGTGCCGGGTGCGAGATCGGGATGGTGGAGGTAATACGGACGAACGCGGCTCTCCACGAAGCCGCGCATCAGGTCCGCCATCACCTTCGGGTCGTCGTTGACGCCGCGCAGCAGAACGGTCTGTGACAGAAGCGGAATACCGGCGTCGGCGAGACGCCCGAGCCCAGCGCGGGCGTCCTCCGTCAGCTCGCGCGGATGATTGGCATGCACGCCGATATAGACCGTCTTTGACGAGGTTTTGAGCGCGTCGATCAGATCGGCATCGATCAGGTCTGGATCGGCGACCGGAACGCGCGTATGCACGCGCACGATCTTCACATGGCCGATGCGGCCGAGCCCTTCCATGATCTGCCTGAGGCGGCGCGGTGCGAGGATCAAGGGGTCGCCTCCGGTCAAGATGACCTCCCAGATTTCCGGGTGCGCGGCGATGTAGGAAAGCGCGGCCTCGATCCTGTCCGGCGTCAGGGTGCCCATGCCGTCGGGGCCGACCATTTCGCGGCGGAAGCAGAAGCGGCAATAGACCGGGCAGACATGCAGCGGCTTCAAGAGAACGCGGTCGGGATAGCGGTGGACGATCCCCTCGACCGGCGAATGCGCAAGATCGCCGATCGGATCGCCGCGCTCCTCCGGCGTTGTTACGAGTTCATCCGCGTGCGGTACGAATTGCAGCGCGATGGGATCGTCCGGATCGTCCGGATCGATCAGTTTCGCAAGCGCGGGCGGAATGGCGACGGCATATTTCTCCGCGACGCGTTCGAGTTCGGGCGTCGGCTCCGCGAGGCCGCTGGCGGCGAGGTCGGAGAGGGTGCGGAGGGGTTTGCGCTCAAGCATACTGATAGCGGTATAAATGCGCTTCCGGCGTCGATCTACCCTCCCCTTGAGGGGGAGGGTCGCCGCGCAGCGGCGGGGAGGGGTGGACGCCGAAGGCGTGTGCAATCTGGATATCACCCCACCCCGTCCATTCGCTGCGCGAATGTCCGACGCTCCTCCTCAAGGGGAGGGTAATTACGGCACCGGTGTCCATATCACCTGCTCGATATGAGATGCGCCGGTTGCCAGCACGACGAGCCGGTCGAAGCCGAGCGCGCAGCCGCAGGCATCGGGCATATGCGCCAGCGCGGTGAGGAAGTCCTCGTCCACCGGATAGCGCACGCCATAGACGCGTTCCTTCTCCGCCATTTCCGCC
Source organism: Pseudomonadota bacterium (assembly GCA_023388965.1). Classification (GTDB taxonomy): domain Bacteria; phylum Pseudomonadota; class Alphaproteobacteria; order Rhizobiales; family Methylopilaceae; genus Flaviflagellibacter. The sequence goes on from JAEWFF010000018.1 coordinate 51,865, forward strand.
TCGAACCGTGCGCGCTGTTCGTCCGCATCCGTGAGTTCACCGAAACCGTTGGCGATCTCGACGCCGCAGACATAAAGCTCGAACCGCTCCGACACGCGCGGATCGCGCAGTGAACGGCGGGCGAGCGCGGCCTCGGAGGCCGGATATTCATGCAGGATCGTGGCGCGGCCGAGGCCGAGATTGGGCTCGATCTTCTCGACCAGAACGCGACTGAATATGTCCGCCCATACATCGTCGGGCGCAACGCGCACGCCCGCATTTCGTGCGGCCGCCGCCAGCGCATCGCGGTCGTCGAGTGCGGCGAGAAGGTCGATGTCCGCATAGTGCGCAAAGGCTTCCGCTAGCGTCACGCGCTCCGGTTCCGCGAACGGATCGGCCGCGCGGCCGCGGAAGCGCAGTTCGCGCGTGCCGACGGCTTTCGCCGCGCGCCGCACGATGTCCGTGCAATCCTCGAACAGGGCCTCATAGGGCGCGCCCGTGCGATACCATTCCAGCATGGTGAATTCGGGATGGTGCAGCGCGCCGCGCTCGCGGTTGCGGAAGACGCGGGCGAATTCGAAGATTTTCTCCTCCCCGGCTGCCAGCAGTTTCTTGGCGGCAAATTCCGGCGAGGTGTGGAGGTAGAGGGTTTTTACCTCCCCCCCTGTGGGGGAGGTCGAGTCGTGCGCAGCACGACCGGGTGAGGGGTCGGTATGCGCGGAACCCCTCACCCCGCTCGCGCCGGCCGGCGCGAGTCGGCCCTCTCCCTCAAGGGGAGAGGGAATTGCCGCCCCGATCCCGACCAATTCCGTCCGGAATGCGTGCAGATGCGCCTCGTTGCCGGGCGAGGTCTGCAGCACACCGCATTCGGTTTCCGTGAAGCCCTGATCGAGGAAGCCGGCGCGGATCGCGGCCTTGATTGCGGCCCGGCCGTTCAGGAAGGGTTTGCGGTCGGCATGGCGGTCCCTGTCCCACCATGGGGAGGCATTGGCCATCGGGGGGTTTCTCGCGGATGAAATTTATGCGACACGGGCGCCAACGCGCGGCCCCGCCGCTCCAAGCCCTTAAACTGCAAGGACCGATCCGTGAAGGTTATCGCCAGCTCGCTTCGCAAAGGCAATGTCGTCGATATGGACGGCAGGCTCTATGTCATCCTGACCGCCGAGAACATCCATCCTGGCAAGGGCACGCCCGTGACCCAGCTCGATATGCGCCGCCTGACCGATGGCGTGAAGGTGTCCGAGCGCTTCCGCACGACCGAGCAGGTCGAGCGCGCTTTCGTCGAGGACCGTGACTACACCTTTCTCTATTCGGACGGCGACGGGTTCCATTTCATGAACCCGGAGAATTACGAGCAGGTGTCCGTGCCGACCGATGTGGTCGGCGATCAGGCGTCCTACCTGCAGGAAAACATGACGGTGCAGCTTTCCACGCATAATGGCGTGCCGCTGTCGATGACGCTGCCGCGCAGCGTGGTTCTGGAAATTGCCGAGACAGAGCCGGTGGTGAAGGGCCAGACGGCTTCCTCGTCCTACAAGCCGGCCATCCTGTCGAACGGCGTGCGCACGACCGTCCCGCCGCACATCACGGCCGGCACGCGCGTCGTGATCGCGACCGAGGACGGCTCCTATATGGAACGCGCTAAGGACTGATTATTGTTATTGCGGCGGCTGCTCGACCGTCTTGAAGCGGCCGATGCAGTTTCCGGCGAACGCATCCGCCAGCGCGCCGTCGGTGACGGAGCCGGCGATGGTCAGGCGGCTGTCCGTCATTTTTTCGAGGAAATTGCCGGTCGCGGGGTCGATGGGGATCAGGCCCCGGCTTTCGCTGCCGAGCTGAATTTCCGCCACCGTGCCGCTGGTGCGGATGGCGATGTCGGCCGGAAGATTCTGGCATTCCGGCTTCTGTTCATAGACGACCTTGCCGCGCAGATCGGCGGCGGCGGCATTTGCGGTCACGGCTAGCAAGGCAAGGATCGTCGCGAACGCGCGGCGCATGAGTTTTTTCTCCAGGAAGGAATAGGTTCTAACGCCAGACAAGCGTGTCGCCAATGTGGCATGTTGCGGAACAAAACATGAACATATAGATTGCTGCGGATGGATGTCTCCCGCAAGCTCGCCATTCTCGCCGACGCCGCAAAATACGATGCGTCCTGCTCATCGAGCGGCACGGAGCGGCGCGATTCGAAAGGCAAAGCGGGGCTCGGCTCCACGGAGGGGATGGGCATCTGCCATTCCTATGCGCCGGACGGGCGCTGCATCTCGCTGCTCAAAGTGCTGCTCACCAATGCCTGCGCGTTCGACTGCCTTTATTGCGTCAACCGCGCCTCGTCCAATGTGCCGCGCGCGCGGTTCACGGTGGAGGAGATCGTCGGGCTGACGCTCGATTTCTACAAGCGCAATTACATCGAGGGCCTGTTCCTGTCCTCGGGCATCATCCACTCGCCCGATTACACGATGGAGCAGATCGTGGAAGTCGCGCGGAGCCTGCGCGAGGACCATGGCTTTCGCGGCTATATCCATCTCAAGACGATCCCCGATGCCGATGAGAGGCTTCTGGCCGAGGCCGGGAAACATGCCGACCGGCTGTCGATCAATATCGAACTGCCGAGTGAGGCGAGCGTCGCGAAATTTGCGCCGGAAAAGGATGTCCGCGCCATCCGCCGCGCAATGGGGCGGATGCGGCTGAAGATCGACGAGGCGGCGGGGGAGAAGAAAGCACCGCGCTTCGCGCCGGGCGGCCAGTCCACGCAGATGATCGTCGGTGCCGATGGCGCGTGCGACAGCGACATACTGAAGACCAGCGCTAATCTCTACGGCTCGTACGGGCTGAAGCGCGTCTATTATTCCGCGTTCAGTCCGATCCCGGATGCATCGGCGGCGCTGCCTCTGGCCGCGCCTCCGCTCGTGCGGGAGCACCGGCTCTATCAGGGCGACTGGCTGATGCGGTTCTACGGGTTCGCGGTGGACGAGGTGTTCGCCGGCACGGACGGGATGCTGCCGCTCGACATGGACCCGAAACTCGCCTGGGCGCTGCGCCATCGCGGTGGCTTTCCGCTCGACGTCAATACGGCAAGCCGCGAGGAACTTCTGCGCGTGCCGGGCTTCGGCGTGAAGACGGTGGAGCGCATTGTGGCGGGGCGGCGCATTCGCGCCATCCGCACGGACGATCTGAAGCGCCTGCGCGTGCCGCTGCGCACGGCGCTGCCCTTTATCGTTCTGCCCGATCACCGGCCCGTGCGCCTGACCGACCGGGCCGATCTCGCGGCTCTCATCCAGCCCGCGCCACCGCGCCAGCTCTCGCTGTTCGGCCATGCCTCATAACGTGGTTCTGTCCGGACAGACGGATTTCGGCGGATGGCGCGACGCGGCGCGGCGGCTCATCCAGGCGGGCGTCGGGCCGCAGAACGTGGTCTGGTCGCTGGAGCATGTGCCCGATCTGTTCGGGGCGGGCGAGCCTCTGCCCGACGCCGCGGGCACCTTCGCCGTGCCGCGCCGTTTCGTCGATCTCGCGGCCGATGTCGTGCTGCATTCGGACCGGGAGCGTTTCGCGCTGCTCTACCGCATTCTGTGGCGGCTGCGCGACGAGCCGTCGTTGCTCGACATGGCGATGGACCGCGATGTCGCCCGCGCGAACGATATGGCGAAGAATGTCCGGCGCGACATTCACAAGATGCACGCATTCGTGCGCTTCCGCGCCGTGCCGTCTCCCGGCGGGCGCGAGCGCATGGTCGCATGGTTCGAGCCCGAGCATCACATCATCGAGGCCGGGGCGCCGTTCTTCGCGCGGCGTTTCCCGAACATGCTCTGGTCGATCCTGAGCCCGGAGGCCAGCGCGCACTGGGACGGCGCGGAACTGAGCTTCGCGGCTGGCACAGGGCGCCGCGCCGCGCCGGAAGACGACGCTCTGGAAGAGGTCTGGCGGACCTATTACGCCGCCATCTTCAATCCGGCCCGGATCAAGGTCGAGGCCATGCGCGCCGAGATGCCGAAGAAATATTGGCGGAACCTGCCGGAGGCCGGACTGATTGGTCCTCTGATCGCCGATGGCAGGAGGCGCGCGGAAGACATGGTGGCCCATGCCGTAAAGACGCCGAAGATCAATCGTCAGCGCCGGATCGAGACGCCGCCGCCGCTCGTGCCGCACGCGAACGATCCGCTCGATGCCGTGCGGGCCGAGGCGCGCGGCTGCCGCGCATGCCCGCTCTGGAAGCCCGCGACGCAGACCGTGTTCGGTGAAGGCGTGCCCGATGCCGACATCCTGTTCGTCGGCGAACAGCCCGGCGACAAGGAGGATCTGGCGGGGCGGCCTTTCGTCGGTCCGGCAGGGCAGATGTTCGACCGTGCACTCGCGGATGCGGACATCGACCGCGCCAGAACCTATGTCACCAATGCGGTGAAGCATTTCAAATTCACGCCGCGCGGCAAGTTCCGGCTGCATCAGAAACCCAACACGGCGGAAATCCGCGCCTGCAAGCCCTGGCTGGAAAAGGAACTGGAGATCGTCAGGCCGAAACTGGTCGTCGCGCTCGGCGCGACGGCGGTGCAGAGTCTGTTCGGGCGCGCGCTGCCCATCGGCAAAAATCGCGGGCAGCTTCTGAAGATCGGCGATATGCGCGCGATCATCACCGTGCATCCGTCTTTTCTGCTGCGGGTGCCGGAGGAAGAGCGCAAGCGCACGGAGTACGGACTGTTCGTCGAGGATCTGAAACTGGCGCGCTCGCTGCTTACGAAGGCGGCGTGACCGGCGGCTATCGGAGAGCGTATTTGGTCGCGATCACGCCCGCCACCACAACGGCGATGACGATGAAGGTCGCCCAGCCGGCGCGCTTTTCGATGAAGTCCTTCGCCGTCGGGCCGCCCCAGTAAAGCAGGCCGCAGGTCATGAAGAAGCGCATCGTGCGCGCGAGCACGCTCATCGCGACGAAGATGCCGAAATCGAGTTGCGTCAGCCCGCTCGCAATCGTGATGACCTTGTAGGGCAGGGGCGTCATGCCGCCGCCGAGCAATACCATCAGCCAACCGACATCGTTGTAATGCTCGGCGATGGCCTCGAACTCGTCGGCAAGCCCGTAGAAATTGAGAATGGCCTCGCCGACGGTCTCGAACAGGAAATAGCCGATCGCATATCCCGCCACGCCGCCGAGTACGGACGCGATCGTGCAGATGATGGCGTAGCGCCAGGCCCGGTTGCGGTCGGCCAGCACCATCGGCGCCAGAACCACATCCGGAGGAACCGGAAAGAACGAGCTTTCCGCAAAGGTGACGGCCGCCAGCGCCCATTCGGCACGGGGATGATTGGCGAGCGCCATGGTGCGCAGATAGAGCTGTCGGAACATCGGATGTCGGTGCGGGCGGGATCGGCTTCAGAGCCGCCTTCCGGTTAAGAGCGTTTGGCGGTGCAGCGCAAGCCCTACCAGTGGCGGTCGGGCGGCAGATTGCCGAGAATTTCGGCAAGACGGCGGCGGGCGCCGGCGCTCATATCGGCAGGGAGCGCGTCCGGCGCGAAAAACGCGCATTTGGCGATCTCGCGATTGGGTTTCGGCGCGCCGAGCCAGCGATAGTGCCGCACCACATAAACGAGAACGTGATCGCGCCGGCTGAAATGCGGCTGATGGAACACGCCGTGCAGGTCCGGCGGGCCGGTGACGACCACGTTCGCCTCTTCCGACAATTCGCGTTCCAGCGCCTCTTCGGCGGTCTCCCCCACCTCGACCCCGCCGCCGGGAAAGGTCCAGCCCGGCGTATAGGTGTGGCGGATGAGAAGGACGCGGCCGTCCCCGTCGAGGACGATTCCGCGCACGCCCATGGTCAGCCCGCGCAGGACGAGCCAGACGCGCGCGAGAATTGGGCGGGCGAGACGGTAGATGAAGGGCGGCATCGGCGGAAACCTACAGGCCGCCGGATGGCGGTTCCATCGTTTTTGCGGAACTGGACGCGGGCCGCGTTCTTTGTGGTAAGTGGCACCCATGTTCACGCTTGCCCATCTGTCGGACCCGCATCTCGGTCCCCTGCCGCGCGCCACGTTCCGCGACCTCTTCTCCAAGCGGATCATGGGATATACCAATTGGCATATCCGCCGGCGCGGACGGCACGACATGGCGTGCCTTGCTGCGCTGACGAAGGATCTGCTCGCGCAGAAATGCGATCATATCGCCTGCACCGGCGATCTCGCGGTCATCGGCCTCGACGCCGAATTCATTCCGGGCCGCGCCTTTCTCGAAACGCTGGGCGATCCGAAACACGTCTCGCTCGTGCCGGGCAATCACGATTCGTATGTGCGTGGCACGGCCGATCATCCGCAACTGCACTGGTCGGAATGGATGACGGGCGATCATCAGCGCGTCGAGGGCGATCCGCATTTTCCGTATGTGCGCCGGCGCGGCAAGGTCGCGCTCATCGGCCTGTCGACGGCGGTGCCGACGGGTTTTCATTCGGCGCAGGGGCGGCTCGGCAAGGAACAGTGCCGCGCATTGACCGCCATTCTCGCCGAGCTTGGCCGCGAGGGCCTGTTTCGCGTGGTGCTGATCCATCACCCGCCGTCCGGCACCGGCGAGATGTTCCGCAGGCTCACCGATGCGCGGCGTATCAAGCGCGCGGTTTTGCGCGCGGGCGCCGAGCTTCTGCTGCACGGGCACAATCACAAGGCCGAACGCACGACCCTGATCGGCCTCGACGGGCCGGTGCCGAGCGTCGGCGTGCCGTCCGCCTCGGCCGGGCCGAACGATCCGCGCGCCCCCGGTGCGTACAATATCTATCGGATCGACGGCGAGCCGGGCCGCTGGAGCTGCGAGATGATCACGCGGGGGTTTGCGCGAGGCGAGGACAATATTACGGAACGCCAGAGGCTGATGCTGATCGAGCCGGATGCGGGCAGCGGCGCGGCCATCGCCCATCCGGGCCTGACGGTCTAGTCGATCACCGAACCCGTGGCCCAGTAGGCGAGCAGGCCCGCGATCAGCGCCAGAAGGATGAGAAGGGTCAGCGACCCTCTCGGCTCGCGCGTGGCGGCGGGAGCCTCCTCCGCAGCCTCCTCATGGGTCTCGCGCACGGGCGGCGTGAACGTGCCGAGATCGGAGATCAGGGCCTTTTCGCGCTCGACGATGCGGTGCGCGACATAATCGGTGATGGCCTGCGTGACCTCGCGCAGATCGGCCGTCTCGCAGACGAGTTTGCGGCCGTAGCGGGTGTCGTGGAAGAACTGGTAGGTGCGCTTGTCGCGCCCCATTTCGACGAAGCCGAGGACATCGACGAACAGCCGCGCCGGATCGCCCGGCAGGATCGCGGCGTCGAACAGATCGACCCCCTGCGGCACCTGCGCGAAGACCGGCTCCAGCGATTCCTTCAGAAGATCGAGGCGCGCGAGTTCGGCCGTCCTGAGTTCGACCAGAACCCCGCTTTTTTCGGCCGACGCCGTTCTGGCGCGGCGCAGGGCCTCGCGCAGGCTGGGTGGCGGAGCGGAGGCACGGGGCTGTTCCATCGAAATCGTTAACTCGCGTTTACCATTGGCAAACTAGCGACCTCCCGTCGGCAAGGAAAGACCGTCCGGACTTGCCCCCAGCCAAGCTTTGCATCAGGGAAAGCCGGGAGGGGACATCCGAGCATGGAAACTCTGCCTGCAAGCGCCCGACGCGTTGCCGAGGCCGCGCGATCTTTGGGCCTCGACATCCGGATCAGGATCATGACCGAGACGACACGCACGGCTGCGGAGGCTGCCGCCGCCTGCGGCACCACGGCAGCGCAGATCGTCAAAAGCCTGATCTTCGAGGGCAAAGAGAGCGGACGGCCGTTTCTTCTGCTCGTTTCGGGCAGGAACCGGGTGGACGAGAAAGCGGTCGGCGCGCGCCTTGGCGAAAAACTCGGCAGGCCCGACGCACGGCGCGTGCGCGAGATCACCGGTTATGCCATCGGCGGCATTCCGCCGATCGGCCATACGAGCGGGCTTGCAGCCTATATCGACCCCGATCTTCTGGAATTCGAGACCGTATGGGCGGCCGCCGGCACGCCGAACGCCATCTTCGAGATCGCGCCCGGAAAGCTTGCCGCCGCCGCCCGCGCGCAGACCCTGCCGATGGGCGGTCAGGGCGTCACAGGTCGAAGATCGGCCCCGCCGGAATGATGCGGTGGGGATTGATGGTCGTGTGGCTCCAGTAATAGTGCGTGCGGATGTGGTTGCAGAACACCGTCTCCGCGATGCCCGGCATCCTGTACAGACGCGACAGGTAGTCCCGCAGATAGCGGTAGTCGAGAATGCGCCGGATATTGCACTTGAAATGGCCGACATAGACGGCGTCGAAGCGCACGAGCGTCGTGAACAGCCGCCAGTCCGCTTCGGTCGGCGTCTCGTTGCTTACGAGGTAGTCTGAGCGCCGCAGCCTTTCCTCGAGCATGTCGAGCGTCTGGAACAGTTTGTGGACGGCCTCGTCATAGGCTTCCTGCGTCGTTGCGAAGCCGGCCTTGTAAACACCGTTGTTCACGTTGTCGTAGACGAGGGCGTTGATCTCGTCGATCTCGGCGCGCTTGTGCACCGGGTAATAATCCTCGCGCGCCGATGTCAGCGCATCGAACGCCGAATTGAACATGCGGATGATCTCGGAGGATTCGTTCGAGACGATCGTGCCCCGCTTCTTGTCCCACAGGATCGGCACGGTGACGCGGCCCGAATAATCGGGCTTGGCGGCAAGATAGACCTCGTACAGACGCTTCTTGCCGAGCACGTGGTCGGGCGTGGAATCCGGAAAATCGCCGAACACCCAGCCCTCGTCGCCCATGCGCGGATCGACGACCGAGACCGAGATCATCGGTTCGAGCTTTTTCAGGACGCGGAAAATGAGCGTGCGGTGCGCCCACGGGCAGGCATAGGAGACGTAGAGATGATAGCGGCCCGCCTCGGCCTCGAAGCCGCCTTCGCCGCTGGGGCCGGGGCTTCCGTCCGGGGTGATCCAGTTGCGGTAGCGGGAGTCGTCGCGGACGAACCGGCCCCCGCTTTTCTGCGTATCGTACCACTGGTCGTGCCAACGTCCGTCGACAAGCAACCCCATGCATTCCCCCAATCTGTCGTTCGGCTGGGCCTGGACCGCCGGAACGGGAGCCAGGGCAGGCGCCGGCGTGACCCGGAACCAAACACGCGAAGAGGTTGTAGATTAGCAATCATTCCGCCGGGGAGAAAGGTCAATTCCCGTTCCGCCGGGAACATTTGCGTGACGGCGCGGTGCGTGGTAATCGCCGCCGCCCGGAAGGAGACGGCAATGCCGATTCTGCGACGACAGGAAATTGCGGCGCTGAAGGCGCCCTTGTTCACCGGCCGCTGATCCTCCTCGGGAGCGATGGCGGCCAACAGATTTCTGCCGTCCGAAGAACGCTCCCATGACCAGCCTTCCTCTCGATATCGTTCCTGAAAGCCCCGAACACGCCGAGGCCATCGAAAAACTCCACGAACGGGGTTTCGGGCCGGGCCGTTTCGCGCGCACCGCGTTCCGCCTGCGTGAGGGCGCGATTGTGCTGCCGGGCCTGTCCTTCATCGCGCGGGTCGGCACGCTTCTGGTCGGTTCGGTGCGGCTGTCGCCGATCCGCATCGGCGAGACGCCGGCGATCCTGCTCGGCCCGCTCGCGGTCGATCCGCCCTTCATGAACCGGGGCATCGGCTCGGCGCTGATGACGGCTGCACTGAAGGCGGCGGCCGATGACGGGCATTCGCTCGTCATTCTGGTCGGGGATGAGCCGTTCTACCGCAAGAACGGCTTCCGGCGCGTGCCGCGCGGGCAGATCGTCCTGCCCGGTCCGGTCGATCCGGACCGGCTGCTCGTCGCTGAATTGCGCGAGGGCGCGCTCGAAGGCGTCAGCGGCGTCGCGGCCGCGGATACCGGCAAGGTTCCGGCCGTCTAGTTCTGATCGTCGGGCGTCTTTTCTCCGCCCTCGACATTGAGCCGGATCGCGAGCCCATCCTGAATGGAAAGGCTGATCGGCGGCACGACGGCCTGAAACGCCGCCTCCTTTGTGGCGTAGGGGCCAGCCTCGTTGCCGTCGTGCAGAACGAACCATTCGTCGCCGCGCGACACCACGTCATAAACGGCCGTTTCCATCGTTCCTCCCGCATGTCACCTGTCGGAAGAGGAAAGCCGGAGGGGTGGGGAAGGTTCCGTGCCTCAGCGCCCTTCGCGCGCCCAGACGGCGGTGACGGAGGCGATGAGAAGGACGAGGCCGAGTAGGCCGGCAAAGACCGGAAAAATGCCGATGCCGCGCACGACGCTGGCTTCCGCGCGGCGCACGCCGATCCAGTCCGAGCCATAGGCGCGCGCGCCGGAGCGCACCTGAAGAAGGCGCGGCACGTCCACCCCGCCATCGGCCCCGGCGATGCGGCGCACTGAACCGCCGGCCTCATTTGCCAGCGGCGCCAGGGGTTCGAGGGACGACGCCACTTCCTGGAATTCGCGCGGATTGGCCGGGCCGAGATTGACGAGCGCGGTGAAGCGCCCGTCGGTGGCGCGGTAGAGCCCCTGTTCGTTTGTCTGCACATCGGCGCGGAACAGGCCCGGCTCGGTCTCTTCGAGAATGATCGTGCGCGTTTCGCCCGAAGGGAAGGTCAGTTCGACGGGGCGCACTGTCGGGGCCATGGTCTGGCGTTCGACCACGATCGCACCGCGCTGTGCGGACAGCCGCAGCGCCTCCTCCTCGAGATCCGGCTCCTGCATCAGCCAATGGACCATGCGGCGCAGAAGATCGAGATGCGGCCCGCCGCCCTGATAGCCGCGCGCCCACAGCCATACGTGATCGGAGAGGAACAGCGCAACGCGGCCCTGTTCCTCGCGCGACAGGATCAGAAGAGGACGGTCGTCCGCGCCCGCCATCAGGGGCTCGGCGCCGCGTGTGCGCGTCTCGACGATGCGGAACCAGTCGCTCCAGCTCGGCTCCGGGCCGCCGCCCGGCAGATCGCGCGTCACCGGATGGCGGTTCCCGATCTCCGTGACCATGGGTTTGTAGGGGCGCTCGATCACCCCGCCGAGCGGGGTTGCCGGAAGCACGTCTCCGAGCGGGGTTTCGGCAAGGCTGCCAGCGCCCGCATAATCCGGCCCGGCGGCAACCAGCACCGCGCCGCCATTGCGTACATATTCCGCGATGTTGTCGAAATAGAGCAGGGGCAGGATGCCCTGCCGCGCATAGCGGTCGAAGATGATGAGGTCGAAATCCTCGATCTTCGTCACGAACAGTTCGCGCGTCGGAAAGGCGATGAGCGAGAGCTCGTTGATCGGCGTGCCGTCCTGCTTTTCCGGCGGGCGCAGAATGGTGAAATGGACGAGATCGACATTGGCGTCGGCCTTCAGGAGATTGCGCCAGGTGCGCTCGCCGGAATGCGGCTCGCCCGAGACGAGAAGCACGCGCAGCTTTTCGCGCACGCCCTCGATGGACAGGGCCGTGCGGTTGTTGAGCAGCGTCAGTTCGTCGGCGACCTGCGCCGTCTCGAGCTCGACCACGTTCGGCCCGGCATGGGCGATGGGCACTTCGATAGTGGCATCGCGCCCGGGCGCGACGATCAGGCGAGCGATCTCCTCGCCGTCGCGGCGCGCGAGAATGGCGACTGAACTGTCGGCCTCGAAGCCGGTATCCTCGACGCGGAAGCCGACGATCTGCGTCTTGCCGACAATGCCGTAGCGCGGCGCTGATGTCAGGACGATGCGGCGGTCGCGCTCGTCCGGACGTCCGGTGACGAGGCCGTGCACAGGCGCTGAAAAGCCGAGCGCCGCGGCCGTCTCCGGAATGTCGTGGATGATGCCGTCGGTGATGAGAACGGCGCCCGCGACGCGCTCGGGCGGAACATCGGCAAGCCCGGCCTGCAGCGCCTTGAAGAGTTCCGTGCCGTCGGAGCCGCTCTCCGGCGCCGCGCCCTCGATCACGCGCACTTCCGTGTCCGGCAGCGCCTTCGCGCGTTCCTCGACCGCGCGTAGCGCTTCGTCCGTGCGTGCATCGCGCCCGTCGATCATCTGGCTCGCACTTCGGTCGACAACGACGGCGAGCACATTGGTCAGTCCTTCGCGTTCCTCGCGCGTCAGCGACGGATTGACGAGCGCAAGAAACAGCAGCGCCAGCGCTGCCGCGCGCAGAAATCCGCCGCGCGGGCGCACGAAAGCGAGTGCGATGAGCGCCGCAAGAGCCAGCACACCGGCGATCACGAGCGGCCAGAACGGGATGAGGGGCGAGAGGCCGATGCTGTAGCTCATGGCCTATTGCCCCAGCCGTTCGAGCAGCGCCGGGATATGGACCTGATCGGCCTTGTAATTACCCGTCAGGGCATACATCACGATGTTGATGCCGGCGCGGTAGGCCAGTTCTCGCTGGCGCGGATCGGAAGGCGTCGTCGGCAGGAGCGTCTGGCCGGCCGCGTTCACAGCCCAGGCGCCGGCGAAATCGTTGGCGGTGATGAGAATGGGCGAAACCCCGTCGCCGGAGCGCACGACGGCGCCGCTCTCGGCCTCCGCTTCGGTCGGCAGCGCCTCGACCCAGAGGGGCGCGCCGCGGAAGCGACCGGGAAAATCGTCGAGAAGGTAGAAGCTCTTCGTCAATACGTGATCGGCCGGCACCTGTTCCAGCATCGGAATGTCGAGGCCGGCGAGAATGCGGCGCAGGCCGCGCGTTCCGCCCGGCGTCGATCCTCCCGCTGAAAAGAGTGCATCGCGCGTGTCGAACAGGATCGTGCCGCCGCGCTTCATATAGGCGTCGATGCGCGCGAGCGTCTCGCTGTCCGGCGGCTCGGCATTCTCGTCCACGGGCCAGTAGATCAGCGGATAGGGTGCCATCTCGTCGGTCGCAGGATCGATGCCGGCGGGATCGCCGGGCTCGAATGCCGTGCGCGCGCCGAGTTGGAGGCCGAGGCCGCGTAGGCCCGCAAGGCTGACCTCGTCGGTCTCGGTATTTCCGGTAACGACATAGGCAAGGCGCGTCTTGAGCGTCGCTTCCATCAGCTTGGTGTCGACCTGTCCGTCCTGCGCCTCGGCGTGGGGCGTTGCGAGAACGGCGAACAGGGCAAGCGCCGTTGCCGCCACGGCGCGGCGGCGTGGGCGTGCGCCGCGCCCCAGCATCAGGATCAGCAGCGTGTCGGCAAGGAAGGCCGCGAAGGCGGCGGCGAGCAGCCAGGGTGCGAGCGGTGTCGGCTCGGATGTCGCGAAACCGCGAACGTCGGCGGACAGGCCCGACAGATCGAGCGGCGTCAAGGTCGCGTCGGGCGTCAGCGTATTGACGGCGACGAATCCGTCCGGCGGTCCGTATATTCCCGGCGGATGATCGGCGGAGGCGACGATGTCGGCATTCGCCGCAATCGGCCGCGCGGTCGGCGGCGGGCTGCGGAATGCGCCGAAGCCGTCGAGCGTGCGCGTCGGGGCAAGGGTCGCGGCCTCGATGGCGTTGTTGCCGTTCGCCCCGGTTTCCTTCGAAGCCGGTGCCGCCTCTCCGGCCAGCGCGATCGTGCGGCGCAGCATGTCGACGAACAGGCCGGACATCGGCAGATTGGACCACACCGTGTCGGCGGTGACATGGAACAGCACGATCATGCCGCTGCCCTGGCGGCGCGCGGTCACAAGCGGAGTGCCGTCCGTCAATACGGCCCAGGAATGCGCGGCGAGATCGGGTTCGGGCTCGGCCAGCACCTGCCGGTTGACGGTGATCTCGTCATTGATGGCGATTCCGGCGAAGGGGCTGTTCGGGGGGAAGGCGCCGAGCTTTTGCGGTTGCGACCAGGCAAGCGAGCCGCCAAGCACGCGTCCGCCGCGCCTGAGGCGCACCGGCACGAGTTCGTCGTCCTCGGCGGCGGCAAGGCGCGCTCCGGCAAAGCGGATGAGAAGGCCGCCTTTGTCCATCCATGCGTGCAGTTCGTCGTGCGCCTCCGGCGACACCGTACCGACATCGGCCATGACGATGACGGGCACGCCGTCCGCGATGAAGCGCGTGACGGCCTCGGACGGCGAGGCGCTCTGCGCGGCGCGTATGTCCGCGAACGGCTCCAGCGCGCGCGAGAGGTAGAAGTTCGGCGAGAGCAACGGCTGCGCGGTCTCGAATCCCGCGCCGGAAATCAGGCCGACCGATTTGCGCCGCCAGCGCTCGTCGAGCAATTGTACGCCCGCGGCGGAGCGGCCGTCGGTCAGTTCGAGGCGCGCGACCTCGTTGCGCAGTTCGATGGGAAGTTCGAGGCGTGCCGTTGTTTCCGTCTCGCTTGGGCCGAAGCCGAATGCGGCGTCGCCGAGCGGGCGTCCGCGCAGATCGAAGGCGCGCACGACGCCGTTCTCCGGCTCGCCCGTTTCGGCGCGCAGAACGCGCACGGAAAGGTTTTGCGGATTGTTGTCGGCGCCGGCGAGGCCGCGTGCGCTCCTGTCCGGACGGTGCACGGTGAGGCGGCTGTTATTGCCGAGCCCGGCCAGCGCTTCCGCAAAGCCGCGCATCGGCCCCGTCTCGATGCCGCCCGAAAGCCAGACGAGATCGGCGTCCGCCTCCTGCCCGATAAAGGCGCGCAGCGCCGGCAGATGCGCGGCGGGATCGCGCACATACGGCACGGGGGCGAGCGCCTGAAGCTGTTCGCGGGCGGTGGCGGCGCTGCCGAGCGCGATGTCGTGCGGCGCGCCGTTGAGGCCGAGTACGGCCACGGGACGTCCGGCGCTTTCGGCGGAAGAGATGGCAGCCTGCGCTGTATCCATACGCACGTCCCAATCGGGAGCGGCGGTCCAGCCGTCGTCGATCAGCAGGACCAGTGGCCCGCGTCCGGCGGTCAGCGCTGCACCGGGATTGAGGATCGGCGCGGCCAGAGCGAGAATGACGAAGGCGGCCAAGCCAAGCCGCAGCAGGACGAGCCACCACGGCGTGCGCGCGGCGGTCTCCTCCGTCGGTACGACATCGAGCAGAAGCCTCAGCGGTGGAAAATCCACCACGCGCGGCCGCGGCGGAATGAGGCGCAGCAGGAAATAGAGCGCCGGCAGGCCCGCCAGCGCCAGAAGCAGCCAGGGATTGATAAAGGCCAGGGGAAGGCCGCTCATCCCGCGCGCCTTTCGCCGCCTGCCTCGTCCCGCCGCTCGGTCAGTTGTGCATACAGTGCGAGCAGCGCCTCGCCCGCCGGACGGTCCGTGTGGTGCTGCGCGAACGTCCAGCCCAAAGGCGTTGCGATGCGGCGCAGCGCGTCGCGGTGCGCCGCAAGCCGGGCGCTGTAATCGTCGCGCAGATCCTGGGCGCGGCCCAGGGTGAAGCTGGTCATCTGTTCGGGGTCTCTGAACTCGGTCCGTCCCGAAAACGGGAATGTTTCCTCGATCGGGTCCGTTACCGACAGCAGATGGCCGCGCGCGCCCGCTCCGGCAAGGCCGCGGAGCGATGTTGCGATCCCGTCTTCGGGCGCGAGGAAATCGCCGATCAGCACCGCCTCCGAAAGCTGGGGCAGGGGAACGGGCGCGGGCAAAGTTTCATCTTCCGGCGCGGCCAGAAGGCGTTCGGCGAGAAGATCGACCGCACGGCGGCTCGCGGTCGGTGCGCCGAGACCGATCAGGCCGACGCGCTCACCCCCGCGCACGAGAAGATCGGCCAGAGCGAGGCCCAGAATGACGGCGCGCTCGATCTTCGAGTCCCGCGCCAGATCGGAGCGGTAGGCCATCGAGCGCGAACGGTCGATCCAGATCCAGACCGTGTGCGCGGCCTCCCATTCCTGTTCGCGGACGTAATGATGCTCGCCGAGCGCCGAGCGCCGCCAGTCGATGCGCGCGGCCGATTCGCCGGGCGAATAGCGGCGGAACTGCCAGAAGCTTTCGCCGGTCCCGGCGCGGCGGCGGCCGTGCAGGCCGTGCACCACGCTGGCCGATGTGCGGCGCGCGGCGACGGCAAGGCGCGGCATGACGGCCGCCAGCGACAAGGCGGCCGCGCTGTGGCGCGGTGTGACCGCGGCCTCATCCGGCTCCAGTGTGCGCGCTCTGACCATCCGCGTTCTCAGCCGAGCCGCCCGGCCAGCCGTTCGATGACGCCCGAAATGGTCTCGCCCTCCGCGCGGGCGGCGAAGGTCAGCGCCATGCGGTGTTTCAGGATGGGTTCGGCAAGCTCGACCACATCGTCCACCGAAGGCGCGAAGCGGCCGTCGAGCAGAGCGCGGGCGCGCACGGCCAGCATTAGGGCTTGGCTGGCGCGCGGGCCGGGGCCCCAGGCGATCAGCGGGCCGACGGACGGATCGGCGCTTTCGGGGCGCGCCGCGCGCACGAGATCGAGAATGGCCTCGACCACGCTGTCGCCGACCGGCAGGCGGCGCACGAGGCGCTGCGCGGCCAGAAGATCGTCGGCCGTCATGGCCTGGCGCGGGCGCGCCTCCTCGGCGCCGGTCGTTTCGAGAAGAATGCGACGCTCGTCCTCGCGACCGGGATAGGCGACGTCGATCTGCATCAGGAAGCGGTCGAGCTGCGCTTCGGGCAGCGGATAGGTGCCTTCCTGTTCGAGCGGGTTCTGCGTCGCCAGAACGTGGAAGGGGCGCGGCAGATCGTAGCGCGCGCCGGCGACCGTGACGTGATGTTCCTGCATGGCCTGAAGCAGCGCGGACTGGGTGCGCGGCGAGGCGCGGTTGATCTCGTCGGCCATCAGAAGCTGGGCGAAGATCGGGCCGGAGATGAAGCGGAAGCTGCGCGAGCCGCCCGTGCTTTCCTCGAGCACTTCGGAGCCGAGGATGTCGGACGGCATGAGGTCCGGCGTGAACTGGATGCGCCGCGCATCGAGCCCCAGCACCGTGCCGAGCGAATCGACCAGTTTGGTCTTGGCGAGGCCCGGCACGCCGACGAGCAAAGCATGCGCGCCGCACAGAACGGTCAGCAGCGCGCGTTCGACCACCAGTTCCTGGCCGAAAATCACCGCCCCGAGCGCCTCGCGGGCGGCGGTGATCTGGGCGATGGCGGTTTCGGCATTGCGTAGGATGGCGTCGTCGAGGGATTCGGTCTTGGGGCGGCTCATATCGGCTCCTGGGCCTTGCGCGCGCAGCGGGGCGGATGCCCTCTGTCGCTTGCGCGGCCTTGTCAGTCTCAGGCTATGGTGCTGGCTTGAAAAGGGCGAGAGCGTGACGGCACACAAGTCGGAGAGCCGGCGGCCCGGTCTCGCCGCAGGGGGAACAGAGACATGATCCGGTCGATCGCCACCAGTGCCGTCCTCTTCTTCCTGCCCTTCGTACTCTATTTCCTCTGGCTCGGCTTGCAGCGGCGCAAGGATGCCGAAGAGGCCATTGCCACCGGTCGGCATTATCTGATCGTGGGTCTCGTCGGTCTCGTTCTGGCCGTTTCGGGGTTTGTCTATTTCACAGATTTCGGCGGCGCGGACCCGGACGCGGTCTATGTGCCGCCCGTCTACAAGGACGGCACGCTGGTGCCGGGCCATTTCGCCCCCCGGGAGAATAAATGAGCCATCTCCACCGTCTCCTGTCCGATCCGGCCGTCGGGCTTGTGTTCGATGCCCTGGACGGAGACGGCGAGGAACTGAGGATCGCGGGCGGCGCTGTGCGCGACGTTCTCGGGGGCAAGATGCCGGCCGAGGTGGATTTCGCGACGACCGCTCTGCCGGACGAGGTGATCCGCCGTGCCGCCGCGGCCGGGCTCAAGACCGTGCCGACCGGCATCGACCATGGCACCGTCACCGTCCTTGCCGAGGGGCGGCCGTTCGAGGTCACGACCTTGCGGCGCGATGTCGAGACAGACGGGCGTCACGCCCGGGTCGTGTTCGGGCGCGATTGGGCCGAGGATGCGCGGCGGCGCGATTTCACCATCAACGGCCTCTTTCTTGGCCGTGACGGCGTGGTTCACGATGTCGTCGGCGGCCAGGACGATATGAAGGCGAAGCGCGTGCGCTTCATCGGCGATGCGCGCACGCGCATCCGCGAGGACTATCTGCGCCTTCTGCGCTTCTTCCGGTTCCATGCAGGCTATGGCGAGGGCATGCCCGATGCCGAGGGTTTTTCCGCCGCTGTCGGCGAACGGCAGGGTCTTGGCCGGCTCTCGCGCGAGCGCATCCGCGCCGAACTGATGAAGCTGCTCGTCATGCCGCGCGCCGGTCTCGTCGTGCATGTCATGACGAATGCCGGTTTGATGGGCATGGTGCTGGGCGGCATGGCGCGGCCGCGTGCGTTCGTCCGCATGGTCGAGATCGAAACGGGAATGGGCCTTGCGCCCGATCCGGTGCGGCGGCTCGGCGCGCTCGCGCTGTTCATTCCCGAAAACGCGGCGCGGCTGCGCGAGCGGCTGCGCCTGTCGAACGACGAAACCGAGCGCCTCGCGCGCATGGCGGGCCGGCCGGAGATCGTGTCCGGATTGTCGGAGGCCGCGCGCCGCACCTGTCTGTACCGCATCGGTGCCGATACATTCCGCGACCGTGCGCTGCTTCACTGGGCACGTACGGGCGAAGCGACACGCGCCGTTTTCGACTGGTCGGGCGGATGGACGCCGCCGAAATTTCCGGTCACGGCCGCGCAGCTCATGGAACGCGGCATCGAGAAAGGCCCGCGCCTCGGCGCTGCTTTGGCGCGCATCGAGGAAGGCTGGATCGCGGCGGACTTTCCCGACGATGCGGCTGCGCTCGATGCGCTGATTGTGGCGGCCATGGCCTCCACGCGATCCTCATCCTGAATAGGGATGATCGCAACCGCGTGACTCCTCATCCTGAGGAGGGCCGAAGGCCCGTCTCGAAGGATGAGCAGCGGGAAATCCTCTCCCCTTGTGGGAGAGGTCGGCACGCCGCGTAGCGGCGGCCGGGTGAGGGGTCATTACAGGCCGCAGCTTTTCAGTGCTTGCTCCGACCCCTCACCTCGCTCATGGCCTTGGCCATGAGTCATCCTCTCCCACAAGGGGAGAGGATGGGCACCGTGCTCAGGCTCGACGCCCCGCGCATCGCGCCTATATCCCGGTTGGAGATGCTCCATGAGAACGTCACGGAGAAGCTCATGAGAACGCCGACGCGAACAGCGGCCCTTGCCGCCGCATTCTCCATCGCCATGGCGCTTTCGGCGCAGGCGGGCGTGCGCGTCACCGTCGATGACGGCGTGCGCGGCGCAAACAACATCGCCCGCTATGTCGAGCGGCTCGGCGAGCGCTATCTGAAACCCGGTCAGGATCTCGACGTCACGATCCTCGATTACCGCAAGGCGCGCGAGCGCGATCCGTTCTTCCGCCACCGCTTCGGAATTCACCGTCCATACGGATATGGGCATTGGCGCTGGCGCGATCCGTTCTTCGACGATTTCGATCGCTTCGACCGGCGGCCGGGAACCCTGAAACTGCGCTATACATTGCGCGAGAACGGACGCACGGTGAAATCGGACACCGACACGATCACAAGCTGGGACGATTTCGACCGGGGATTCGGCAGCGGCTTTTCCGATCAGCGTGACGATGTGCGGCGCTGGTTCCGCCGGGAGTTCGCAAGCGAGAGGTGAAGCTCGTCATTGTGAGGCTCCGCCGCGGTTGACCGGGGTCGCCGGACCGTAGGTACATTGCGCGGAAGATTACAAATTCGTCATTCAGCGGGCGTTCAGACTTCCGCACCTATGGTTCGTGCGTCTTCAGCAGGAGCCATGACATGAAGAAAATTCTTCTCGCAACGATTGCCTTTTCGATGATTGCAGCTCCGGCGGCCTTCGCGCAGCCCTATCATGGCAAGAGCCATCATCAGAGCCAGCAGTACAAGAAGGGCCCGGGCCATTACGGCTCCAAGCATCAGAATGTCCGCAAGAAGCAGCGCTGGTCGAAGGGGCAGCGCCTCGATCGGGATCACCGCCGTCAGGTCATTCATTCGCGCGATTACAAGCGCTATCGTCTCTACAATCCGCCGCGCGGCCATCAGTGGGTGCGCGTGGGCGACGATTACATGCTCGTTGCCGTGACGTCCGGCATCATCGGCGCGATCATCGGAGCCACCGTGGCGCGTTGATCGGCTGAAGGAATGCACATCAGGGCCCCGCTTCGGCGGGGCTCTTTTTGTTTCGGTCGGCGGAAGGGTTTATGCGGCCCGTCCTCAGGGCCACTTCACCAGAGGCGGCATGGACGACAGGATCGAATTGACATTGCCGCCGGTCTTCAGCCCGAAGATCGTGCCGCGGTCGTAGAGAAGGTTGAACTCGACATAGCGGCCGCGCCGCACGAGCTGTTCCTCGCGGTCCTTGTCCGTCCAGGCCGTGTTGACGTTGCGGCGGACGATCTCTGGATAGATGGCGAGGAAGGCCTCGCCCACGGCGCGGGTGAAGGCGAAATCGGCCTCGAAGTCCCCCGAATCCAGCCAGTCGTAAAAAATGCCGCCCGTTCCGCGCGACTCGTTCCGGTGTTTCAGGAAGAAATAGGTGTCGCACCATTCCTTGTAGCGGGGGTAATCGGCCACCGCATGGGCCTCGCACGCTTCTTTCATGGCGGCGTGGAAATCCTTTGTGTCGGGGTCGTCCTGGCTCCGCCTCCTGTCCAGAACCGGGGTCAGGTCGGCCCCGCCGCCGAACCAGCCCTTGGTGGTCCGGACCTGGCGCGTGTTCATGTGTACGGCCGGCACGTTCGGGTTCCGGGGATGGGCGATCAGCGAGATGCCCGAGGCCCAGAATCGCGGATCTTCCTCCGCGCCGGGGATCTGGGCGCGGAATTCGGGCGAGAATTCGCCATGAACGGTCGAGACATGGACGCCGCATTTCTCGAAAACCCGCCCGCGAATCATGGACATGACGCCCCCGCCGCCTGGCGCGCCGCTATGGTCGGTCCGCTTCCAGGGGGTGCGTTCGAAGCGGCCGGCGGGCAGTCCCACATTGCCCGGCGCGTCCCCGGCCGCGTCTTCCACAGCTTCAAAGGCGGCGCAGATGCGGTCGCGCAGCGCTTCGAACCAGGACGGGCAGGGGCTCTCTATCATGGGCTTTTCCTATGGGCTGACGGGGCTTTTAGCTCCGAACGGCGCAAGTCGCGATTGAGTTGACTCAAACGGGCCGTGCGACAGAGTGTCGTGCGGAAAGCCGCACTCTGGACAAATACCAATCTAGACGCCAAAAACGCGGCCAATCACCGGGATGCGCAGGGGGCGCGTCTCCCCCGCTCAGCTTAGAGATTAGGTGACCGAATTGGCGACGCCCAGCCAGGTTCAACCGACCCGCCGCGACTTCCTCTATATCGCGACCGGAGCCTTTGCCGCCGTCGGCACTGCCGCGGTGGTATGGCCTTTCATCGATCAGATGAATCCAGACCGTTCGACGCTCGCTTTGGCGTCGATTGACGTGGATGTGTCATCCATCGCCGAAGGCCAGGCCATTACCGTGAAATGGCGCGGCAAGCCGGTCTTCATCCGCAATCGCACGGCCAAGGAAATCGAGGACGCCAAGGGCGTTCCGATGTCCGAGCTGATCGATACGGATGCGCGCAATCCCAATCTGACCGGTTCCGACACCGAGGCGACCGACGTCAATCGCGCCGCCGAGGGCAAGGAGCCCTGGCTGGTCATGATCGGCACCTGCACCCATCTCGGCTGCGTCCCGATCGGGCTGGCCGGCGATTTCGGCGGCTGGTTCTGTCCGTGCCACGGCTCGCACTACGATACGGCCGGCCGTATCCGTAAGGGCCCGGCGCCGGAGAACCTGCATATCCCGCCGTTTGAATTCACCAACGACACCACAATCCGGATCGGTTGAGCCGGGGGCCGCAAGCGAGACACCGATGAGCGGACATTCGACGTATGAACCGAAGAACCCGGTTCTGAAATGGTTCGAGAGCCGGCTGCCCATCGTTGGGCTGATGCACGGCTCTTTCATTGCCTATCCGACGCCGCGTAACCTGAACTATTGGTGGACGTTCGGCGCCATCCTTTCGATGATGCTCGTCGTGCAGCTCATCACGGGCATCGTGCTCGCGATGCACTACACGCCGCATGTCGACATGGCCTTCAATTCCGTCGAGCACATCATGCGCGACGTGAACTGGGGCTGGATGATCCGGTACATGCACGCCAACGGCGCCTCGATGTTCTTCATCGCGGTCTACATCCACATTTTCCGCGGCCTGTATTACGGCTCCTACAAGGAGCCGCGCGAAGTGCTGTGGATCCTCGGCGTCGTCATCTTCCTCCTGATGATGGCCACCGCCTTCATGGGCTATGTGCTGCCCTGGGGTCAGATGTCGCTGTGGGGCGCCATCGTCATCACCAATCTGTTCTCGGCGATCCCGATCGTCGGCGAAGCCATCACCACCTGGCTGTGGGGCGGGTTCGCGGTCGACAATCCGACGCTGAACCGCTTCTTCTCGCTGCACTATCTGCTGCCGTTCATGATCGCGGGCGTTGTCGGCCTGCACATCTGGGCGCTGCATGTCGTCGGCCAGAACAACCCGACCGGCGTCGAGGTGAAGTCCACCTCCGATTCCGTGCCGTTCACACCTTACGCGACGATCAAGGACTCGTTCGCGATGGTGTGCTTCCTGATCTTCTTCGCGTGGTTCATCTTCTACGTGCCGAACTTCCTCGGCCACGCCGATAACTACGTGCGCGCCAATTCGCTGCAGACGCCCGCGCACATCGTGCCCGAATGGTACTTCCTGCCGTTCTACGCGATCCTGCGCGCCATTCCGTCCAAGCTCGGCGGCGTGCTGGCGATGTTCGGCGCCATTGCGGTGCTGTTCTTCCTGCCCTGGCTCGACACGTCCAAGGTCCGCTCGTCCAAGTACCGGCCGCTCTACCGCCAGTTCTTCTGGGTTCTGGTCGTGGTGTGCCTCGGTCTCGGCTATATCGGCGCCAAGCCGCCGGAGGGCTGGTACGTCATCATCGGCCGCTTCCTGACCTTCTATTACTTCGCCCACTTCCTCATCATCCTGCCGCTGCTCGGCTTCATCGAGAAGCCCAAGCCGCTGCCGGCCTCGATCACCGAAGCCGTGCTCGGCAAGCAGCCGCCGGCGGCCACGACGACGGTAAAGGCTTAAATCCGATGACGCGCTTCAGCCTCCCGCTCAAAGCCGCTGCCGTCGCCCTCGTGGCGTTCGCGTCCGCCCCGGCCTTCGCCGCCGGCGCCGCCCATACGCCGACCAAGGAGCAGTGGACCTTCAGCGGCATGTTCGGTCATTACGACCGCGCGCAGCTCCAGCGCGGCTTCAAGGTGTTCCGCGAAGTCTGCGCCTCGTGCCACGGCATGGAGCTGCTGTCGTTCCGCAACCTTCAGGAGCCGGGCGGCCCGCAATTCTCCGAAGGCCAGGTCCAGATGCTCGCGGCCGAGTATCAGATCCAGGACGGCCCGGGTGAAGACGGCGAAATGTTCGATCGGCCCGGCCGCCCGTCGGATCGCTGGCCCTCGCCCTATGCCAACGAGCAGGCTGCCCGCGGCTCCAATGGCGGCGCCCTGCCACCGGATTTCTCGGTGCTGGCCAAGGCGCGTACCTACGAGCGCGGCTTCACCAACGGCTATATCCTGTGGGACCTCATCACCCAGTATCAGGAGCATGGCGCGGACTACATCCACTCGCTTCTGGTCGGCTATAACGAGACGCCACCGGGCGGCGAGGAAGGCCAGCCCGGCCTGCACTACAATCCGTACTTCCCGGGCGGCTGGATCGCGATGCCCATGCCGATTGCGGACGATCAGGTCGAATACACCGACGGCACGCCGACGACCGTGGATCAATATTCCCGCGACGTCACCGCGTTCATGATGTGGGCCGCGGAGCCCCATCTCGAAGCGCGCAAGGCGCTCGGCTTCAAGATCATGATCTTCCTGATCGTCTTTGCGGGCCTGCTCTACTTCACCAAGAAGAAGGTGTGGAGAGAGGTCGCTCACTGAGCGGCACGGCAGATTTCGGAACGGGCCCTTCGGGGCCCGTTTTCGTTTGGCGCGGGCAGAAAAGGGTTTGATTTCGAGGCTCTTGTGAGCATGATCCGCCCGCCTTTAAACATTGGCCGGAACCCTTCATGTCGCTCGCCAAAGAACTCGAAACCTTCGTCCGCAGCATTCCGGACCATCCCAAACCCGGCATCATTTTTCGCGATGTCACGACCCTGTTTCAGAACCCTCGCGGGCTGAAGCTGTCGGTCGATGGTCTGGCTGACGCCCTCAAGGATGAAACGTTCGATCTCGTCGCGGGTATCGAGGCGCGGGGCTTCATTCTCGGTGGCGCGCTTGCCCATGTGCTTGGTCTGGGCTTCATCCCGATCCGCAAGAAGGGCAAGCTGCCCTCCGTCACCCTCAGTCAGGAATATGCGCTCGAATACGGCGTCGATTCCGTCGAGGTCCATGCGGACGCCTGCAAGCCCGGCCAGAAGGTTCTGCTGATCGACGATCTCATCGCCACGGGCGGCACGGCGGAAGCCGGCATCGCGCTCATCCGCCGCCTCGGCGGTGAGGTCGCGGGCGCGGGCTTCGTGATTGATCTTCCGGATCTCGGCGGCGCGCAGCGCATCCGCGATCACGGCGTGCGCGTCGAAACGCTGCTGGAATTCGCGGGGCATTGAATCCCTCTCCCGTAAACGGGAGAGGCGATCAAAACTCCCCGGCCGCCTTGTGCGCCGCCCTGACAGGCTCGGGCAGGCGGTAGGTCGTGGTGCAGGCCGTCACCAGCGCGATTGCGCTGTCGAGATCGCTGAGATGCCCCGGCGAGACGAAGACCGGCTTGCAGCCCTTCTTCGTGCGCAAAGCCGCGCCGATCACCTCATCCTTGTGCAGAACGGGCGTATGGCCGCCGCGCCGGGCAGGGACGCGGCCGTGTTCGCCGCACAATTTCGTCTTGGCATTGGCGACTGTCGGTACGCCGAGCCACAGCCCCATATGGCAGGCGAGGCCGATGCGGCGCGGATGCATGTAGCCCGACCCGTCGAACATGAAGACATCGGGCTTCTTCTTCAGCGCGGCGAACGCCTCGACCAGAACCGGCCCTTCGCGGAACGACAGCAGGCCGGGAACATAGGGAAAGCTTGCGGGCTGGATCGCGAGCGCGGTTTCCACGATCTCGAAATCGGGGAAGGACAGAACGACGACGGCGGCCTGCGCGATCTTGTTCTTCACGCTGACATCGACGCCGGCGACGGTCTTGATGCTGGCAAGATCGAGCGGCCGGTTCGTTATGACATCGCCGCTCAGTTCGCGCTGCAGTGCGACGGCTTCCTTGGGCGTGAGTTGCCAGGAATGCCGCCGCTTCAGTCTCATCAGGTGTTGAACCTAAAATGCAGGACGTCGCCGTCGGCGACCACATAGTCCTTGCCTTCGAGACGCAGCTTACCAGCATCGCGCGCGCCGGCTTCGCCTTTCAGTGCGACATAATCGTCGAAGGCGATGGTCTCGGCGCGGATGAAGCCCTTCTCGAAATCACTGTGGATCACGCCCGCCGCCCCCGGCGCGCGCGTGCCTTTCTCGATGGTCCAGGCGCGCGCTTCCTTCGGGCCCACGGTGAAATAGGTGACGAGGCCGAGCAGCCCGTAGCCGGCGCGGATGAGGCGGTCGAGGCCCGCTTCGCCGAGGCCGAGCGCTTCGAGATAATCCTCGCGCTCGTCCTCGGGCAGAACGGCGATCTCGCTCTCGATCCTGGCGGAGATGACGACGGCGACCGCGCCTTCGGTTTTCGCGCGCTCCTCGACCATGCGCGAATATTGATTGCCCGTCGCGGCCGAGGCCTCGTCGACATTGGCGACATAGAGAACGGGCTTGGAGGTGAGGAGGTTGAGGCCCTCGAAGGCCTTCCTTTCCTCGTCCTTGATCTCGGCAAGGCGCGCGGGCTTGCCGTCGCGCAGCAGCGGCAATACGCGGCCGATCAGGTCGATCTGTTCCTTCGCTTCCTTGTCGCCGCCCTTGGCGCGCTTTTCCAGACCGGCGGCGCGCTTTTCGAGGCTGTCGAGATCGGCGAGCATCAACTCGGTCTCGACCGTTTCGGCGTCCGCGAGCGGATCGATCCTGCC
This sequence comes from Pseudomonadota bacterium, assembly GCA_023388965.1. GTDB lineage: Bacteria > Pseudomonadota > Alphaproteobacteria > Rhizobiales > Methylopilaceae > Flaviflagellibacter. The sequence continues at coordinate 77,709 of JAEWFF010000018.1, forward strand.
CTCGACATGGGTGATGTCGTCATCCTCGAAGCAGCGCAGCACATAGGCGACGGCATCCACTTCGCGGATATGGGCGAGGAACTGGTTGCCGAGGCCTTCGCCTTTCGATGCGCCGCGCACAAGGCCGGCGATGTCGACGAAGGTCAGGCGCGTCGGGATGATCTGCTGCGAGCCGCCGATCCCGGCGAGCGTGTCCAGACGCGGGTCCGGCACCGCGACCTCGCCGACATTCGGCTCGATGGTGCAGAACGGATAATTGGCGGCCTGCGCCGCGGCCGTCTGCGTCAGCGCATTGAACAGAGTCGACTTGCCAACATTCGGCAGGCCGACGATCCCGCATTTGAAACCCATTGACCTCTGTCCCTAATCCTCGTCGCGCTCGCCGGGCCGCTTGGGAGCGATGAAGCCCCTGGCCTCGAGCGCGGTGTGAGCCCTGTTCTGGAACGACGGCACATCGCCCTTCGCCAGAAGATCGGCGTTGTCGGCGATGGCATCCGTCATGCACGCGACCCAGTCCCGCTCCGCCTTGGTAAAATCCGACAGGACGAAGGAATGCACCATGTCCTTATGGCCGGGATGGCCGATGCCGAGCCGTACGCGCACATAATCGTTGCCGATAGCCGGCGAGATCGAGCGCAGGCCGTTATGGCCGGCATTGCCGCCGCCCGTCTTTACGCGCAGCTTGGCCGGCGCCAGATCCAGCTCGTCGTGGAAGACGACGATGTCGGAAAGCCCGATCTTGTAGAAACGGGCCGCCTCGGCAACGGAGCGGCCCGATTCGTTCATGTAGGTTTTCGGCTTCAGAAGAAGCGTCTTTACGCCGCCGATCTGGCCTTCCGAGACCTCGCCCGCAAAACGCGCGCGCCAGGACGGAAAGTTCCAGCGCCGCGCGATGGCGTCGATTGCCATGAACCCGATATTGTGGCGGTTGCCTGCATATTGGGTTCCCGGATTGCCGAGACCGGCGAAGAGCCGCATCGGGCCCCCCGCTTACTTCTTCTCTTCGGGCTTCTTCGCCTCGGCGGCCTTGGCGTCCGCAGGCTTGGCGTCGCCCTCGGGGGCAGAGGCGGCAGCCGGCTTCTCTTCCTGAACCGTCGGTGCGACGATGGTGGCGATCGTGAAGTTGTCGCGGTCGACGGGCTTGGCGCCGGCCGGCAGCTTGATGCCTTCGATATGGATCGCGGCGCCGATGTCGAGGCCCGCAAGGTCGATCTCGATGGCCTTCGGAATGTCCGTCGCCTTCACCGCGAGCTGGATCGTGTGCTGCACGACGTTCAGCACGCCGCCGCTCTTGAGACCCGGAGAGGCCGCTTCGTTCAGGAACTGGACCGGCACATCGACCGTAATCGTCGAATCGCCCGTGATGCGCAGGAAGTCGACATGGGTGAGGAAGTCCTTCACCGGGTCGAGCTGGTAATCGCGCGGAATGGCCTTTTCGATCTTGCCGCCCACATCGATGTCGAACAACGTCGTCATGAAGCCGCCGGCATGCAGCAGCATGTACATTTCGTTGCCGTCGAGGGCGATGCCGACGGGCGGCTGCTTGCCGCCATAGATCACGGCGGGAACTTTCTTCTGGCGGCGCAGTGCGCGGGCGGCTCCCTTGCCGACCCGGTCGCGCGCCTCGGCCTTGAGAACCTTGGTCGCGGTCATGTTTCAGTCTCCAAGAAGTAAGAAGGCCGCGATGCGCGGCCCTCGGACGCCGGCGCACCTCCAGGGTGTGGACGCCGGAACGGTGGTTCCTATAGCGGAACGGGGCGGGGGAGGCAAATAAGGAGGTCATTGCGAAAGTATCATTTAATGATACTTTCTAGCCTGGAGGCCCGTTATGGCATCGAGCTATACCCTCGGCGAACGATACGAAAAACTCATCCGTGCGCTGGTCGACAGCGGGCGCTATGCCAGCGCCAGCGAGGTCGTGCGCGATAGCTTGCGCCTGCTTGAAGAGCGCGAGCAGGAGCGGGAAGCAAGGCTGGCCAAACTACGGGGCTTGATCCGGGAGGGGCTGGGCAGCGGAGCGCCGGAATCGTGGGACCCGCAAGAGTTGAGACAGGATATCCGCAACCGCAGGCGCAATGCCGGCTGACCGGCCGGTGCGGGCGGTCCGGCTCCGTCCCAAGGCCCGGCGTGACGCGGCAGACATCGGCCTCTTTATCGCGGAACGGAACCCGGCTGCGGCGGACGATTTTATCGAACGCCTCGATTCTATTTTTCGGCTGCTCGCGGAGAATCCGCAGGCGGGACGTGCCCGTGCGGAACTGGTCGCGGGCCTGCGCAGCTTTCCGTTCGACGGATATGTGGTTTTCTACCGTCTCGGCGAAGATGCCGTCGAAATCGTCCGCATTCTGAGCGGCTATCAGGATATCGAGTCCGAAAAGTTCGGCTGATCAATCGAACAGGCTGGACACCGACTTTTCCTCGGCGGTGCGGGCAATGGCCTCGCCGATGAGGTCCGACACCTCGATGCAGCGGATGTTCTTGGCCACCTTCACGGCCTCGGTCGGCTGGATGGAATCGGTCAGCACCAGTTCCTTGAGTTTGGAGCCGGCGATGCGCGCCACAGCCCCGCCCGACAGCACGCCATGGGTGATGTAGGCGTAGACGCTTTCGGCGCCCTGATTGAGCAGGGCCTCGGCGGCGTTCACCAGAGTGCCGCCCGAATCCACGATATCGTCGACGAGGATGCAGTTCTTGCCCACGACATCGCCGATGACATTCATGACCTCGCTCTCGCCGGGGCGTTCGCGGCGCTTGTCCACGATGGCGAGGGAAGCATCGATGCGCTTGGCGACCGCCCGGGCGCGGACCACGCCGCCGACATCCGGTGAAATGACCGCGATATTGTCGAGCGGGATGTTCTGCTGGATGTCGCGCACGAGGGCCGGCGCGGCGAACAGATTGTCGGTCGGGATGTCGAAGAAGCCCTGGATCTGCCCGGCGTGCAGGTCGAGCGTCAGAACGCGGTCCGCCCCCGCGCGGGTGATGAGATTGGCCACCAGCTTGGCCGAGATCGGCGTGCGCGGGCCGGCTTTGCGGTCCTGCCGTGCATAGCCGAAATAGGGCAGGACGGCGGTGATGCGGCGCGCCGAGGCCCGGCGGAGCGCATCGATGATGATGAGCAGCTCCATCAGGTGGTCGTTGGCCGGGAACGAGGTCGACTGGACCACGAAGACATCCTCGCCGCGCACGTTTTCGAGGATTTCGACGAAGATCTCCATGTCGGCGAAGCGCCGGACATTGGCCTTTGTCAGGGGGATTTTCAGATAAGCGGCGATGGCTTCCGCCAACGGACGGTTGGAGTTGCCCGCGACAATTTTCATGCTGCCGATTTCCCATGCCCGGACTGGAGGCGTTCCAGCCTGCCGCTCTCGCGCGGCTCTTAGCAGGGCAGGGCAGCATGCTCAATGTCTGCGACGCCGCCGGGGTTAATTGTTGCAGGTGTGTGAATAAACGGTTGGGGGCGGCCCTCTCCTGTGGGGCGCACCCCTCTCCCGTGGGGCGGTTCCCCTCTCCCGTTCACGGGAGAGGGCCGACTCGGCCGCAAGGCCGAGCGGGGTGAGGGGACCGGTTCGACAAACCCGGCGGTGCGAGCTTACCCCTCACCCGGTCGCCTTCGGCGACTCGGCCTCTCCCGCAGGCGGGAGAGGCGAAGAGCGCTCATATCTCCGTCTCGCCGTCCGGCATGGCGACATAGATCAGCACGACGGCGATGGTGATGAAGAAGCGGAAGGCGTCTTCCACGCCGTTCCACTGCTCGGACATCCACATGCCGAACCATTCGCCGCCGATCGACATGAAGCCGACCTGCCATATGAGAAAGCCGAGGCTGAGGCCCGCCACCGCCCATGTCTTGGACCGGTTGAACGTACGGGCAGGCGCGCCGACATTGCCGGCCATGTGGTAGGCGCCGATCCAGCACAGAAGGGCGGCCGCAAGCTCGCAGGCGATGATGAAGACATAAGCGGCGTGATGGAGTGCCGTATTGTCGATGGCGCGGTATCCGATGGTCGAGTCCGGAAAGATCGTGTCCATCGTCAGTACATGCTGAACGAAGGCGAAATTGGTGCCGTAATCGGTGATGTTGCCGAACGCGACCAGCGAGGCGAAGAATGCGATGGCGGCGACGAACAGCGTCTTGCTGATGCGGATGATGGTCATGGCGCCCCCCGGCGAATCGCGATCTGCGATGTCCGGCGCAACCGTGCCTCAAGGCCGTCCGTCAGTCGAGCGCGATCGCCGAGATCAGCCGTCCGTAATCGGGCTCGCCGCGATGGGTTGCACGGCGGTAGGAGTAGAGGCGGGCCTCGTCGGAATAGGTGTCGAGGCCGAGATCGGCCACATGGCCGACGCCGATGGAGTGCAGCCGCGCACCGATATAGCCGCCGAGATCGAACAGGCTCTTGCCGGGCGCCTCGCCCGGCCGGAAGAAACGTGTATTGGCGGAATCCGCCGCGCGAAACGCGGTCAGGAATTCCGGCCCGACCTCGTAGCTCGGCTGGCGCAGGCAGGGGCCGAGCACAGCCACGATGGCGTCGCGCCGCGCGCCGAGCTTCTCCATCGCGATGATCGTCTCCTCAAGCACGCCGCCGAGCGCGCCCTTCCAGCCGGCATGGGCCGCGCCGATAACGCCTTCATGTGCGTCCGCGAACAGGACCGGGCCGCAATCCGCCGTCGCCACGCCGACGGCAAGGCCGCGTGTGGCTGTAACCACGCCATCGGCCTCGGGCGCCTTTCCGGCGGCCCAGGGCTCGAACGCGATGACGACTTCGGCGGAATGGGTCTGGTGCGGCGTTGCCAGCATGCCGTCGGCAACGGCAAGCGCGGACGTCATGCGGCGGCGGTTCTCCGCCACGTGGGCCGGATCGTCGTTGGATCCACGCCCGCCGTTCAGCGTCGCGTACAGACCTTCCGACACGCCGCCCTCGCGCGTGAAGAAAGCATGGCGGATGCCGTGCGCGGCGGAAAGGGAAGGATGCGTGAGATGCGGAATGGTCATGAATTGCTCGGCGTAAATCCGGGCGGCACGGGCAGGCGCGGCTGCGTGACCGCCAGAACCTTGAACAGCGCGCCCATTCCCTTGTCCGAACCGTCGGTCAGCCGCGCGGTTCCGCTCTCGATCTGCAAGGCCTGTTCGAGGTTCGCTTGCCGCATCAGGATCGCGGAGCGTTCGAGAATGCCGAGGCCGAGCAGGAAATCGCGCTGCGGCACGGGTCCGTACACCGCCGCGCCGCCAAGCCGCGCGGCATCGGCCAAAGCCGCGAAATCGACATGGGCGGTCAGGTCGGATTCGCCGGGCTCCTTCAGCGCGTCGACAAAGGCATGGCCGCGCATGGCCTGCAAAGTTTCGCCGGTGCCCGGCCGGTCATAGCCGTAATCGATGACGAGAGCCGCGCCGCCCTGCGTGGCGAGCCGCTCGCCGAGCGCGGCCATCACGCGCATCGAATCCGGAGAGCTTTCGCAGATCGCGCCGGGCGGCGCGTGCTCGGAGCTCGCGGGCACCAGACGGTCCGGCACAGGGTGCGGCGACAGGCCGAACTGCAATTCATCGTTCCCGTCGAGGCCGATCACGCGCTCGTGCCACGCATTCTCGCCGCGCACGTAATGATGAACGGGCAAAGCGTCGAAGAATTCGTTGGCGATCACGATGGCCGGTCCGGCGGGGATCTGGCCGATATTGTGATGCCATGAGATGTCCATACCGCTGTCGCGGAGCGTCCGGTCCTGGGCGGTGCGCAGAAGCGGGCTCGTCTCGACCATGTGCACGCGTGCGGCCTCGCGGAAGCCGGGCGCGATCTTCAGCGCGCGCAGCGCGTCCGCCATCAATGTGCCGCGTCCGGGGCCGATCTCCACGAAATGCACCGGATCGGGCCGCCCCATCACGGACCAGATCGCCGCGCACCACAGCCCGATCAGTTCGCCGAAAATCTGGCTGATCTCCGGCGCGGTGATGAAATCGCCGGCCGTGCCGAACGGGTCGCGCGTTGCGTAATAATGGGCGTTGGCAAGCTGCATGAAGCTTGCGACCGTCACCGGCCCGTCGGCCGCGATGCGGTGGCGCAGTTCGATTTCGACAGGGGTCATGCGGTCCTCCGCGCACGCAGGATGAAGACCGCGCCGAGCGCGATCATGGGCAGGGACAGCAGCGTTCCCATGGTCAGCCCTCCGAAGAGGAAACCGATATGCGCATCGGGCTGGCGGAATTGTTCGCCGACGATGCGCGCGACGCCATACAGACCCAGAAACAGGCCGGTGACGAGCCCCGGCCGCTTCAGCGCGCCCGATTTCACCGCAATCATCACGATCGTGAAGATCACCGCGCCTTCGAGTGCGGCCTGATAGAGCTGGCTCGGATGGCGCGGCTGCGGCCCGGCATCGGGAAACACCATGGCCCACGGCACGTCTGTGACGCGGCCCCAGAGTTCGCCGTTCACGAAATTGGCGATGCGGCCGAAAAACAGGCCCACGGGCGTGACCGATGCGGCCAGATCGAACAGCGAGAGGAGATTAGCGCCCGTGCGCCGCGCAAGGACAGCGAGCGCGAGCAGAGAGCCGATCAGCCCGCCATGGAACGACATGCCGCCATGCCAGACGGCGAAGGCTTCGAGCGGGTTCGCGAGATAATAGGCCGGATTGTAGAACAGCACATAGCCGAGCCGCCCGCCCAGCACGATGCCGAGCGCCATATAGAGCAGGAAATCGTCGGCCCCCCGTTCGTCCAGCGGCGGTTTGCCCGCCCACAGGCCCTCATTGCGGCACAGCGCCCGCGCCAGCCACCAGCCGAGCATGAGGCTGACGACATAGGACAGGGCATACCAGCGGATCGCGAACGGGCCGACGGAGAACGCCACCGGGTCGATTGCCGGGAAAGGGATCGCCATAAGGGGCATAAGAGGAGGGGCCTCGGGAACTTTTCCTTGCAAGCGCGATATGCGATTGCCATGTCTGGTTTGTCCAGCACGGGCGGAGCCGCAGAAACATGACCCAGACTTCCAACCGCCTTTTCGACGGCCTCGGCCGCCTGATGACCGATGCCGCAGGCGTCGCCGACAACATGAAGCGCGAAATCGACACTATCGTGAAGACCCAGGCCGAGCGCATTCTCGGCGATCTCGATCTCGTCAAGCGCGAGGAATTCGAGGCGGCGCGCGAGCTTGCCGCCAATGCCCGCAGCGAGAGCGAAAAGCTCGCCGCGCGCGTGGCCGCGCTCGAGGCCCAGATCGCCGCCTTCACCGGAGACGCCAAATCCGCCGCGAAGAAGACCAAGGCCGCGGACTGACCCTGTCGGTATTGTAGGTACTGTCGTAGTTATCCTCTCCCCTTGTGGGAGAGGTCGGCACGCCGCGTAGCGGCGGCCGGGTGAGGGGTCGTAACTCCGAGTTTGTGACCGCAACCCCTCACCTCGCTCATGGCCTTGCGGCCATGAGTCGTCCACTCCCACAAGGGGAGAGGATGGGCACCGTGTTTGCTGTGGTCGCTTCTCCAAGGGGAGAGGATAAGCAGCGTGCTCGCGATGAGAAAGGCGTATGCTCTTCCACGAAAAAGCGGATGGGGAGGCCCGGATGCATGACGCGCATCATCGCAAGGTCGGCGATTTGCAGCGCGGACGCGCCAAGGCGATGCGCCGCGAGCCGACTTCGGCAGAGCGGAAACTGTGGCAGATTCTGCGGGGCCGTCAGTTCGCGAACGTCAAGTTTCGGCGGCAGGAGCCGATCGGTCCCTACATCGCTGACTTCGTGTGCTTCGCATCCAAACTGATCATTGAGGTGGACGGCGGCCAGCATTCGGAAAATGCGCGGGATGCCGTGCGCGACGCATGGCTGGCGGAGCGCGACCTTCGCGTCGTACGCTATTCCAATCTCGATGTGCTTACCAATCCCGATGGTGTGGCGGCCGATCTCGCGAGGCATCTGAGCGTCGCGCTTTGAACGCTGTGCTTCAGTTCCTCCCGTGAGCGTGTGGCAGCTGCGGGTGCGGCATACTCGAAATCCTCTCCCCTTGTGGGAGAGGACGACTCATGGCCAACGGCCATGAGCGAGGTGAGGGGTTGCCTTCTCCCCCTGTGGGAGAAGGCCGACTCGCGGCGGGCCGCCGCTAGCGGGATGAGGGGCTTCTTTGCCGGACCAGACCCCTCACCGCGCTCGATGCTGCGCATCGAGTCGATCCTCTCCCACAAGGGGAGAGGATGGGCAGTGGGGTTGCGGACAACCCGTGTACATGCCCCCGCCACCGTGGCGGCCTTTCCGCAGTAGAGCCAGCGGCTATACTCGCGCTCGAATCGTCCGCATTCCGCCAGCCGAGAGGATAGAGGCCGCATGAGCCAGCCCAGCAAACGCTCCCTGCGCCTGCCCGGCGCGCTGCTGCTCGTCGGCGCGGGCAAGATGGGTGGCGCCATGCTTCAGGGCTGGCTGCGCCTCGGCCTCGATCCATCCACGGTCTATGTCGTCGATCCGCAGCCCGCGCCCGAGATGCGGGATGAACTCGACCGGCACGGCATTGCGCTCAATCCGTCCTCCATGCCCGCGCCCCGCGTGGTCGTGCTGGCGATCAAACCGCAGAATGTGGCCGGCGCGCTGAAGGCCGTCGCCCAGCATGTCGAGAAGGACACGCTTGTCATCTCCATTCTGGCCGGCACGACGCTCGGCCTGCTCGATGCCGGTCTGCCGCCGGGCACGGCGATCATCCGCGCCATGCCGAACACGCCGGCTGCCATCGGCCGCGGCATCACCGTTCTCGCCGCCAATGCGGAAGTCGAGGCCTCGCACAAGCGCATTGCCGGCGAGCTTTTGGAAGCGGTCGGCGATGTCGCGTGGATCGGTGACGAGGATCTGATGGATGCGGTGACGGCGGTGTCGGGCTCGGGGCCCGCTTATGTGTTCCACCTCACTGAGGCTCTTGCCGCCGCCGGTGCGAAAGCCGGCCTGCCGCCCGATCTTGCCGCGCGGCTTGCGCGCGCGACCGTCAGCGGTTCGGGCGAATTGCTGCGCCGCTCCGATCTCTCGCCCGAAGTGCTGCGCAGGAACGTCACCTCGCCGGGCGGCACGACGGCGGCGGCGCTCGACGTGTTGATGGCGCCGGACGGCCTCGAATGGCTGATGAACCGGGCCGTGCAGGCGGCGGCCGACCGCTCGCGCGAGCTTGGCCGCGGCACGTAAGGCTCCATGATCCCCGGCATCTTCCTTGCGGCGGCCAATCTGGTTTCGCTCGCGGGCGTCGTGTTCTGGGGGTGGGACGCGTTCGAGCTTCTCGTCCTGTACTGGCTTGAAACTGCGATCATCGCGTTCTGGACCGTGGTTCAGATCGCGTTGAGGCCCGGCGCCGGAGATGTGCGGGCGCGAAGCGTACCCGCAGCGCTCGGCCGCGCATTGTTCTTCGCTCTTCACGCCGCGATCTTCATGGCCGTGCATATGCTGATCCTGTGGCGGCTGTTCGGCGGCTTATGGGCTGTGCGTATTCACGGGCCGGGCGATTTCGTGCGGCTTCTGATCCTCGATAACGGGCTCTGGATTCCGCTCGCCTTCCTGTTCGTCGTGCGCGGCGGCATGATGCTCGGACAGATGTTCGGCCTGTCGGCGCTCGATGGAGAGCGCGGTGCGCTGCGCGATCTTTATGCCCGCATTATCACCCTGCATCTGACGCTTCTCATCGGCGCGTTCGCCGCGGATCTTCTCGGCGGGCGTTATGCGCCAATCATTCTCATCGCGATCAAGACCGCGATCGATCTGTTCTTCGATCCTTTCCGCGCCGCAAAAGAAAAAAGCGCAGGCGTTTCCAAAGGCTCTCTCCCGCCCTAGAATGCGTTTCCGGGGCTTATGCGGGAGACAGGTGTGAACGCCAGACCTCAATCCGGTGCGCAGGATCAGGCCGTCGATGCGCTGCTCGCCCTTCTTGCCGAAAACGAATGGGCGGATGTTTCGCTGTCGCGGATCGCGGAAAAAGCCGACCTCAGTCTTGCCGATCTGCGCGCCGCTTTTCCGTCCAAGGGCGCGATCCTTGCCGGGTTCGCGCGGCGGATCGATCAATCCGTTCTCAAGCCGGCGCCGGAAATAGAAGGCCAGCCGGCGCGCGAGCGGTTGTTCGATGTCGTCATGCGCCGGTTCGAGGCGCTGAAGCCGTACAAGCCCGCTATCCGCAGCGCGCGGCGCGGCCTTCTGGCCGATCCGATTGCCGCCTCGTCGTGGAACAAGGTGGAGGTCAATTCCGCGCAATGGATGCTGGCGGCCGCCGGCATCACCGACAGCGGCGCCTACGCCGCGCTGAAGGCACAGGGGCTTGCGGTGCTGTTCACCAATGTCCTGCCCGTTTTCCTCGACGACAACGATCCCGATCTCACACCGACCATGCGCGAACTCGACAAGCAGCTTCGCCGCGCGGAACGCATGGTCGAGACGGGGGCCGTCGTTCACAAGGCGGTTGCGCCGTTCCTGTCCGCCATCGCCGGCCTTGCCAGGCGCGATGCGTCCGCACGTCATTGCGCGCCGGACGATCCGCAGGAGGAAAGCAAGGTTTCATCCCAATTGTGAGCGGCAGGCGGTTTCGTTCTTGCCCAAGGAGGCCGATATGACGATGGCTTTATGCGTCAAATGCGGCGCGATGAAACACGGTGCATTTACGCCGTGCAGCGAATGCCGGGCCATTCCCGACACCGAAATCGACATCGCCTATACTTTGCTGTTTTCCGATCATCATTTCGAGGAAAGCGTCCTGCAGGAGATTTCGCAGAGCATGCTCGCCGGCGCCCCGCGGCCTGTTCTGCCGCCCGAGCAGGAAGAGCAGTTTCTCGAACAGGCGCGGCCGCATATGCCGGCTTTGATGGAACAGGTCGAGAAACTCAAACGCGCGATGAGGAACGAGGAAGACTGAGCATGGATGCGGCGGTGGGGCGGACCGAGGAGATCGTCTTCGACGATTTCATGAAGGTCGATATTCGTGTCGGTACGATCAAGAGCGTCGATGCTTTTCCGCAAGCGCGCAAGCCGGCCTGGAAGCTGACGATCGATTTCGGTGCGGGGATCGGCGTGAAGCGTTCGTCCGCGCAGATCGCGCATTACGATGCCGAGGCGCTGATCGGCCGCCAGGTTCTGGCGGTCGTCAATTTTCCGCCGCGTCAGATCGGTCCGTTCATGTCCGAAGTGCTGACGCTTGGCATTCCGGGCAGGGAAGGGGAGGTCATCCTGATCGGACCGGAACGCCCGGTGCCGGATGGCGGGCGTCTGTACTAGGACGTCACGCCGGGATGTAAAGCTCCGCCCGCAGGCCGCCCAGCGCACTTTTTGACAGGACCACGTCGCCGCCATGCCCGCGCGCGATATCGCGTGCGATGGTGAGACCGAGGCCCGATCCCGGATGATCGAGATTGCGCGCTTCGTCGAGCCGCAGGAACGGGCGGAACACCTCGTCGAGCTGGTTCCTGGGAATGCCGGGGCCGTCATCGTCCACGGCGACGACAAGCTGCCCTTTGTCGTGGCGGCCGCGCACCTCGACCTTTCTGGCGAAGCGCGCCGCGTTCATCACGAGATTGCCGATGGCGCGTTTCAGCGCGTCCGCACGCGCGACGACGGACGGATTTCCGGTGAAGGAAGCGGATATGGCGACCCCGCTCCGCCTGGCATCGGCGGCGATTTCATCGAGCAGCGCGGCGGCGTCGATCCGGCGTGCCGTCTCGCCCGCATCGCCGCGCGCAAACGCCAGATAGCCCTCGAGCATCCGTTCCATCTCGTTCACATCCGCCACGAGATCGTCCACTTCCCCGCTCTGCGGCAGCAGCGCGAGCTGGAGCCGCAGCCGCGTCAATACGGTGCGTAGATCGTGCGAAACGCCGGCCAGCATGGTCGTGCGCTGCACGATCTGGCGTTCGATGCGATCGCGCATGGCGAAGAAGGCCTGCGTGGCGCGGCGGACTTCCTGCGCCCCGCGCGGTTTGAAATCGGCGACGGGACGGCCCCTGCCAAGATCCTCGGCAACGCTGGCAAGCTGCAGGATGGGGCGGATCTGATTGCGCAGGAAAAGGATTGCGACCGTGATCAGGAGCAGCGAAGCGCTCACCATCCATACGAGGAAGATGTGGGAGTTCGAGGCATAGGCGCGGCTTACCGGCGCCGTGAAGCGCATGACGTCCCGGCCTGTCTTGACGCGGATATCGACGCCTCTGGAACGGTCCTGCGCATCGACCCAGAACGGATAATCGACCTGGGTGGCGAGCGCGTCGGACAGGACGCGTTCGAGAATGAAGAACATTGGCGGCGGGCGCGGCACCGGCAGCGTTCCCCCCGGCTCGACCGAGAGCGACATTCCCATCTGCGAGGCGGCGCGCTGAACCACCGGAAGCTCGATGCCGCTGCGGCGCATATCGACCAGAGCCGAAATTTCCTGGGCGACGGAGGTCGACAGGCGCCGGGTCGTGGCCTGCCAGTGGCGCTCCATGAAAACGAGCGCGACGATCGACTGGAGCAGGATGATCGGCAGGATGACGATCAGGAGCGAGCGTGTGTACAGCCCGCGCGGCATCAGCGTGCCGAAGCTGCTCGCGCGTTTGCGTGCGATAGTGGGACGCTCGGCCGCCGATGGTGTGGTCATGGCTCGACCATGAGCCGGTAGCCCGCGCCGCGCACGGTCTGCAGCAGGAGCGGATGGGCGGGATCGGTCTCGATCTTGCGGCGCAGGCGATTGATCTGGACATCGACGGCGCGGTCGTTGGCGGCGGCGTTTCCGGCGAGGCCTTCGCGCGAAACGGGGCCGCCGTTCTGTTCCGCCAGCAGCCGAAGCAGTTCGCGCTCGCGTTCGGTGAGATGGATCGTCTCGTCGCCGCGGGTGAGTTCGCCGCGCGCGAGATGGAAGGAGAAGGGGCCGAAGCGCACCGCATCGCGGTTCGGGGCCGCGGCCGTGCTGCGCCGCAGGATATTGGCGACACGCAGGAGAAGCTCGCGCGGCTCGAACGGCTTGGACATGTAGTCCTCGACCCCGCTTTCGAGGCCGCGAATGCGGTCCTGCGCATCGCCAAGCGCGGTCAGCATCAGGATCGGCACCGGCCGGCCCTGTTTGAGCGAGGTCGCCAGTTCCAGCCCGCTCTCGCCCGGCATCATGACGTCGAGGATCATCAGGTCGAAGGTCAGCCCGTTCATGCGCGCGCGCGCCTCGGCCGCCGAGCCCGCAGCCGTGACGCGATAGCCCGCCTCCGAAAGATAGCGCGCCAGAAGGCCGCGCAGACGCGCATCGTCATCGACGACGAGAAGGTGCGGCGCGCCGTCCGGAACACCCATGCCTTCACGCAGGGTCATGGCGGCGCATCCCTGTCGTGATGGCCGACGAGGCGTTCCACGTCCGGCCGCTCATTCGTATCCACCATCGCGGTCAGAAACCGGCTCGTGATCTCGCGCGCGCCGGGGCCGGCCGCCGCGATGGCCGTGTCGATGCGGTGCGATTGCAGGACGGAGAGTTCGTGGGCCAGCTTTTCGCCCTTGGCGGTGACGCGCAGCAGGCGCTGGCGGCGGTCGGTGCTGCCTTCCTGCACCTCGACGAAGCCCTCATCGACCAGATCGCGCAGAACGCGGCCGAGGCTCTGTTTGGTGATCTTGAGGATGTTCAGCAGTTCGGCGACGGTGAGGCCGGGATTGCGGCTGACGAAATGCAGAACCCGGTGATGGGCCCGCCCGAAGCCATAGCGCACGAGCACGGCATCGGCCTCCTGCACGAAATCGCGATAGGCGAAGAACAGCAGTTCGATCAGTTCGTAAGACAGCTCCGCCGGTGGTTCTCCGGCAGCGGCGGCAGGGGTACGGCGCGAGGAAATTATGTCAGTCATATTGACATATTATCGGCATTGAACCCATGATCCAACCCATGGCCGGGGCGCACGCTTGATCCGGGCGCCCAAAGCGCCGACCATTGCATTGAAAAACTACCGGCTCGCGCGCCGGAACGATAGTCCGGCAAGGGAGGAAGTCATGCTCGTCAATCCGTTCGACGATCGTCCGGGGTTCATCTGGCTCGATGGCGGTTTCGTGCCCTGGCAGGACGCGCGTCTTCATGTCCTGACGCATGGCCTGCATTATGCGAGCGCGGTGTTCGAGGGCGAGCGGGCTTACGGCGGCGAGATCTTCAAGCTGACCGAGCATACCGAGCGGCTCAAGGAATCGGCCCGCATTCTCGATTTCGAGATTCCCTATTCGGTCGAGGAGATCGATCAGGCCTGCCGCGACACGCTCGTCAAGCAGGGCTTCAAGGACGCCTATGTGCGCCCTGTCGCCTGGCGCGGCTCGGAGATGATGGCCGTTTCCGCCCAGCACAGCAAAATCCATCTTGCGATCGCGGTCTGGGAATGGCCGAGCTATTTCGATCCCGAGCAGCGGCTGAAGGGCCTGAAGCTCGATGTTTCCGAATGGCGCCGGCCCGATCCGCGCACCATTCCCTGCAAGGCCAAGGCGGCCGGTCTGTACATGATCTGCACGCTGTCCAAGCATGCCGCCGAGCGCAAGGGCTTCGCCGACGCCCTGATGCTGGACTGGCGGGGGCAGGTCGCCGAATGCACGGGCGCCAATATCTTCTTCGTCAAGGATGGCGAACTGCACACGCCGCTCCCGGACTGCTTCCTCGACGGCATCACGCGCCGCACGGTCATCGACCTTGCCAAGCGCCGCAATATCCCGGTCTTCGAACGCGTGATCATGCCGGAGGAGCTCGAGGGCTTCCAGCAATGCTTCATCGTCGGAACCGCTGCCGAGGTGACGCCGGTTTCGCAGATCGCCGACTGGTCCTTCGAGGTCGGGGATATGACCAAGACGCTGATGGCCGATTACACGGCCGAGGTTCAGCCCAAAAAGGCGTCGGCCGCCGCCTGACGATCCTCCCGGTCCCGCGAAAACCTAGATCAGTTCGCCGCGCTCTTCGTCGCTGCCCCGGGCGCGGCGCAGGAGTTCGGCGATCAGATCGCGGTTCGACAGCGCCCGCAGCGTCGCGCAGCCGTGCTGGATCAGCACCACTTCGGAATCGGTGCCGCGCTCGATCACGATCAGCGTTTCGGCGGTCTGCACCTCATCGGCGTTGCCGAGCATGAAGGCGAGCGCCCGGCTGAGCGCCCCTTCCTCGCTGATGACCGTGACCTTGGACATTTGTCCGCGCGTGTCCCGCACCACATCGTCGACCGTATCGCAGGCCAATGCGGGCCCTGCCGCCATCAGCGCGGCGGCGATTGCCAAACCTGTCGATCGTCCTCGGGTCATGACCGCAATCCCTTGTGAATGCTCGCCTGCGTTGGCCGTTTGACGAATGTGCACGCGGAGATTCGTGCTTCGCAAGCCAGCCATGCGCTCAGGTCAAGGCTCTCCCGACAAGAATTCGTGCGGCGTCCCCAAAGTTTCATTGAAACAATTCGATATAAGTTCACGGCATCTTCAGGGCAGGAATGTGCTCTCATCGAGCGAACATCATGAGTTTTCGTAGTATATCAGATCGTTATTAAATATATTAAAGATCAAACGAAGTAATTACGAGAACGTATCAATGAAGTAAATATGGCGATGTCGCCAAATTAGCTCCACATTGTTACTCATTGAGACCTATAAAAAGCCCTCATCCATTTGTTTAGGTGTGACACCTGACCACACGGGCAGGTGTGGAACCTTTGAAGAAACTCGTCCATATGCCGGCCACCGAAAACGAAGCCTGCTGTCGCAGGCGATCCCCCTGGAGAAAGTAATGATGCGTATGCTCCTCGCGGTGATCGTTGCTCTGTGCGCGTTCGCTAGCCCCTCTCTGGCCAACAATGTCTGGCCGCACCTTCAAGAAGGGATGTCCACCGGTTCCGGTGCGGCTCTCAAGGAAGGCCGTGCGTCCGCCGGTCCGAAGTCCGTGCGTGCGGATGACGACGATCGCGGCACCCGGAGCTCTCGGAGCTCCGGCAAGAGCGCTGTTGCGCTCGCAGAGCGTTATCTCGGCACCAATCCGACGAAGATGCGCCGCCTGTGGTGCGCCAACTTCATGGGCATGATCGAGAAGCAGGCCGGCCGCGCCGGCACCGGCTCCAATTTCGCGAAATCCTATGCGAGCTATGGCAAGCGCGTGTCGCGCCATGAAGTGCGCCCCGGCGATATCGCCGTGATGTCGCGCGGCAAGGGCGGTGGCCATGTCGGCTATTTCGTCGGCTGGGCGCCCAACGGCAAGGCGATCCTGATTTCCGGCAACAGCCGCGGCGGCAAGGTCTCGAAGGGCCAGTATGCCGCGAGCCGCATCTTTGCCTGGCGCCGCCCGGCCTGACCGGATCGCGACGTCATGAACAAGCCGCGTCCCGAAAGGGCGCGGCTTTTCATTTTGCCTTGAGGTCGGCCATCCGTTTTTCGACGACGAGTTGCGCGCCTTCGCAGACCAGCGCGCACAGATCGCGCACGATCGGCAGGGCAATCTCGTAGACGACACGCGTGCCGTGAGGCGTACGCACAACGATGCCCGCATCGTGAAGCAGGCCGAGCTGTCGCGAGACGTTTGACTGTTTGAGGCCGGTCTCGGCCACGATCTCGCCGACGCTGCGGGGCGCATCCCAGAGAACGCGCAGGATCTTGAGGCGCGAAGCTTCGCCCAGCACCGCCAGCAGGCGGGCCGCACCCTCGATCTGGCCGTCCGTCATCTCCATGAAATCTCTCTGCCGGGCTTTGCCCGCGACTCGCAAGATAGGGTGTTGACGGTTTCTCTTCAATCGATATATGAGTACATAATCATATAGTGGAGATTGATCCAATGTCGTCAACACTCACATCCGCACCGGGCAAAGCGGAGCGCGCCTGTGCGATCCGGGACTGGACGCCCTATGCGGCCGGCGCAGGTATCGGCATCCTGAGCTGGACCGTGTTCGCCGTGGTCGATGCACCGATCGGCATTACGACCGCGCTGTCGCAGGCCGCGGGCGCGGCGGCGGCTCCGGTGATCGGCGCGGAGGCGGTGGCCGGCAATTCATACTGGGCGAAGACGGTGCCGGCCTGGGATTACGGGACGCTGTTTCTGGCCGGAACGCTGCTCGGCGCCTTCGTCTCGGCGCTCGTGAGCGGGCGCTTCCGCTTCGAGGCCGTGCCGCAGGTCTGGCGCGAACGGTTCGGCCCGTCGAAGGTCCGGCGCTACGCGGCCGCTTTCCTTGGCGGCATCGTCATCATGTACGGCGCGCGCCTTGCCGGCGGCTGCACGTCCGGACACGGCATTTCGGGCGGGCTTCAGCTTGCGGTGTCGAGCTGGACCTTCCTTGCGGTGATGTTCGCGACCGGCCTCGGCACAACGGCGATCCTGTATGCCAAAGGAGACAAAAGATGACCCTTCCTGTCAGCGGGAGTGCGGCGCTCGTTCTTGCCGTTCTGTTCGGGGCGGCTTTCGGCGCCTTGCTGCATCGCGGCCGCGTCGCCGATTACAACACCATCGTCAACCAGTTCCGGATGCGCGATTTCACCGTGCTGAAAGTGATGGGCACGGCCATCGTGGTCGGCGGCATCGGCGTTCTCGCTCTGCAGCAGGCGGGCCTTGCCGGCGCGCATATCAAGAGCGCGAACATGCTGGCGGTTGGTCTCGGCGCGGCTTTGTTCGGCGTCGGCATGGCCGTGTATGGCTATTGCCCGGGTACGGGCGTCGCCGCCATCGGTGCGGGGCGTCTCGATGCGCTGGTCGGCGCGGGCGGTATGCTGGTGGGCGGCGCGCTCTACGCGTTCAGTTTCGACTGGTTGAGCGAGCACGTTCTTTCCGTCGCCGCGCTCGGCAAGATCACTCTGGCCGATATCAGCGGAATTCCGGCTCTTGCCATACTTCTCGCGCTCGGCGTGCTCGCGGCGTTCGGCTTCCGGGCGCTGGAAAAAGCCCGCCTGTAACGACAAAGGCCGCGCCCGGGGGCGCGGCCTCTTTATTTTGCGGAGAGGGAAGGCCTCAGGCCGCGCGGACGCGGTCGATGAAGCCGTCGACCTGATTGCGCAGGCTCTCGGACTGACGCGACAATTCGTCGGCCGCCTTCACGATCTGGCTGGAGACGTTCTCGGTCTCGCCCGCCGCCTCGCTGACGCCGGCGATGTTGGACGACACCTCGCCGGTGCCGGCCGCTGCCTGCGCGACATTGCGGGCGATTTCCGAAGTCGCCGCACCCTGCTGATCGACGGCCGCGGCGATGGCCCGCGAAATCTCGTTGATCTGCTCGATGATGCCGGTGATCGAGTTGATCGCCGTCACCACGTCCGAGGTCGATTTCTGCACGTCCTGGATCTGCTCGGAAATGTCCTCGGTGGCTTTGGCGGTCTGCGAGGCAAGGCTCTTCACCTCGACAGCGACGACCGCAAATCCCTTGCCGGCTTCGCCGGCGCGGGCCGCCTCGATGGTGGCGTTGAGGGCGAGGAGGTTGGTCTGCGCCGCGATGTCGTTGATGAGGCCGACCACATCGCCGATGCGCTGCGCGCTCGACGACAGGCTGCCGACGATGTCGGCGGTCGTCTGGGCTTCGGTCGAGGCCTTGCGGGCGACGTCCGAGGCGGTGGCGACCTGGGTGCCGATCTCGCGGATCGACGCCGAGAGTTCCTCGGCGGCGCTGGCAACCGTTTCGACATTCGTCGTGGCCTGTTCGGAGGCCGCCGCAACGACCGTCGACTGGCGGCTCGTCTCGTCCGCGACGGCGCTCATCTGCGTGGCGTTCTGCTGCAATTGGGCGGCGGCGCTCGACACGGCATGGACGACGCCGCTCACCTCGTGTTCGAACTCGTCGGCAAGCTGGTTCATCAGAACGCGCTTTTCCGCCTCGGCGTGCTTTTCGGCCTCGGCCTGCCGGCGTTTCAGTTCGTCGGTTTCCTTCAGCGAGGTCGTGACCTGCGAGACGACGCTCCAGATCTGGCCGATCTCGTCCTTGCCGCGCTTTGCCGGGACGGCGACGTCATAATCGCCGCGTCCGATGCTCTGCAAAGCGGAGGACACGCGCACCAGCGGACGGCTGAGCTGCGTCGTGCCGACATAGATGGCCACGAGCACGCCGAACAGGACGCCGCCCACGGCGGTCCCGATCACGAGGTTGCGGATCCAGTCGGAGAAGGCCGCGGTCTCGGCCTTGATCTCTTCGGCGCGCGCGGTGTCGTAATCGACGAGCTTGTCGATGACTCCCTGATAGGCGGCGCGGTTGGAGCGGTTGGCGTCGTTGTTGCCGATAGCATCGGCGGCCGCCGGGCTCTCGTTCATGCCGGCATTGGCAAGCTCGGTGCGCAGCTTCCGGAAGTCGCCGGTCTGTGCGACGACATTGTCGAACATCTCCATGTCGCGTTCGGGCACCAGCGGCTTCCACTCGGCGAGCAGGCCGTCGATCTTGTCGAGCGCCCCGATGAGCTTGGTGCCGAAGTTCTTGGCGTCCTCGGTATCCTTGGCGTGGTAGACGCCGCGCGATTCCATGACGACCGCGGTGACGAGGCGGTTCAGCCGCTCGCCGTTGTGGGCGCGCTGCATTGCGTTTTCGACGCGCTGCATCCGGGCGGCATATTCGGCGGTGGCATAGAGGCCCATGGCGGCAATGGCCGCAGCGGCAATGCCCATGATGGCAACAATGCCGAGAATCTTCGTACGGACTTTCATTTCGGTAACAGCCTTCTCCCCAGCCGGCTCGGTGCCGGCATCCCGAATCAGAGAGTGCCCATGTCGGGACAATAAAGGCTTAAGGCCGGTGCCGGCGGCAGGCGCCCGCGAGGCGCAAATCGTACCTACAAAAAGATGATAAAACCCTGAGTTGATTAGGATTTTAGGCGCGCGGCCGCCGCGTAATCGCCGAATTATTCTTTGGGCGCATTGTGTCGCAGGGTGGGGACAATGTTCAAACGACTTACGCACGCTAGGCGGGTGTTATCCCAAAGGCTGGCCTGCCCGGAAAGGCGTTACAATTGATTGATATATAACGATATCAAGGCGGGCGCTCTGCTCCGGAATTAACCTTAACGGTTGGTTCATCTTCCATGAACACACTCTATACGTGTATTCAGGAATGTCTGGAGATCGACCATGCGCGCGATAACGGCGGCCGTTTTCATCACTTTTGCAACTGCCGCGGCTTCGCCCGTGAGCGCGGCGGACCTGTATGGGGCGCCTTACGAGCCCCAATCCGAACTGCGGGGTTCCCATGACTGGTCGGGCGGCTATGCCGGCGTCCACGGCGGCTATGGGTGGGGCAAAACCAGCACGACCAGCAGTATGGCGTTCACGGGAGCGGGCGGCGTCGGCGGTGGTGCCGGCGGGCTGCTCGGCGGCCTTCTGGGTGGAAACGGGCTGCTGAACGGTCTGCTCGGAATTGGCGGAGTGGGCGGCGGCGGCGGAGGGATTATCGGCGGCGTCGACAATATCCTTTGCGGCTTGCTGGGTATCGGCCTGGCCGGATGCTCCAATCCCGGCGCGGTCACGGGCGTGCTCGGGCTCGACGATCTCATTCCCGGAATTTTCGACACCGTCGACGACCTTGTCGGCGGAATCATCGGCGTCGATGGCTTCGACACGGTCGATCTTCGCGGCAGCGATGAAATCGAAGGTTTCTTCGGCGGTTTCCAGATCGGCCGCAACTGGCAGGACGGCAGCTTCGTCTACGGTGTGGAGGCCGATATTTCGGTCGCCGACATGAAGCAGAGTTCGAGTTTCGCGGCGTCCGCGAGCGTATTGGATCTTTCTGTCCTGGACGGTGCAATCGATGCCGGTATCGGCACCTATGAAGTCGCCGGCTCGATCGACACCGGGCTCAATTTCTTCGGCACGCTGCGCGGCCGTATGGGCTTTGCCTGGGATCGCCTTCTGGTGTTCGGCACCGGCGGCATTGCCTTCGGCGATGTCGATGTCCGGGCCGCCGCAAGCTCGGCGTTCAATCTCGTCGATGTCGATCTCGGCGGCACCGATCTCATCAATCTCAGCCAGAGCAGTTCGGCGTTCGGTCAGGCATCCGATTTCATGGTGGGCTACGCCGTCGTCGGCGGCGTCGAATACGCCTTCAACGACCGCGTCTCCGGCAAGCTCGAATATGCCTACATGAATCTCGGCGAGACGAGCGTGATGCTCAGCGACGGCAGCGCAATGGACGTCGAGGTGGACATGCACCTCGTCAAGGGTGGCATGAACGTGAAGTTCTGACGCCACTCCGCACCGGGCCGTGCATTGCATGGCCCGGATGGGGGTCGGTCAGCGCCAGCGTTCGCGGGCCGTGTCGTCGGAGTGTTTCGCCGCCACCCATTGCTCGCCTTCCGCGCTTTCTTCCTTTTTCCAGAAGGGCGCGGAGGTCTTCAGATAGTCCATCAGGAAATTCGCGGCCTCGAAGGCCGCTTCGCGGTGTGCAGACAATGTAACGACGAGGACGATCGGATCGCCGGGCACGAGACGCCCATACCGGTGCACGATCAGGACATCCATCAGCGGCCAGCGCGCCCGGGCCTCGGCCTCGATGCGGCCGAGTTCCTCCTCCGCCATTGCGGGGAAGTGTTCGAGCGTCATGGCCGAGATCGTGCCGGTCTCGCCGTCGGTGCGGCACAGGCCGGTGAAGGAGACGACCGCGCCGGCATCCGTGCGCCCGGCCGACAGGCGCGCGATTTCCGCGCCGGTGTCGAACGCCTCGCTCTGCAGGCGGACGGCCATGTCAGCCTCCGGTCATGGGCGGGAAGAAGGCGATTTCCTGAGCTTCGCCGATCGATGCGTCGGGCTTCACATGCACCCGGTCGATGGCGGCGCGGATGACGCCGTCATGCGCGAAGGCGCTCTGGTATTCCTCGCCGCGCGCCTTCAGGAAGGCCACGACATCGGCCACGGTCTTCACATTATCGGGAAGCGCGATGTCTTCTTCGGCCCGGCCGATGCGCTCGCGCACCCAGGCGAAGTAGCGCAGTTTCACGGCGTCTCGTCCTTGAACAGATTGCGCAGTCCGGCACGGAAATAATCGTAGCCCGTATAGAGGGTCAGCAGCGCCGAAACCCAGAGCAGGACATGCCCGATATCGGTGGTATGGGGCAGCACGCCGTCGCCGGCCGGGCCCGCAACGAGAAAACCGACCGCGAGCAATTGCGCGAAGGTCTTCCATTTGGCGAGGCGCGTGACCGGAACGCTGACGCGCAGTTCGGCGAGAAATTCGCGCAGGCCCGAAACGAGGATTTCGCGGCACAGGATGATGACCGCCGCCCAGAACGAAATGCCTTCGAGTTCACCGATGGCTGCGAAGGCGAGCAGGCAGGACGAGACCAGAAGCTTGTCGGCGATGGGATCGAGCATCCGGCCGAGCGGCGATTGCTGGCCCCAGGCCCGCGCCAGATAGCCGTCCACGTAATCGGTGATCGCGGCGGCGATATACAGCCCGAGCGCAACCCAGCGCAGGGCGTCGTCAGCGGCCAGAATGCAGGCGACGACGACCGGCACCGCGGCGATGCGCGCATAGGTCAGGAGGTTGGGCAGGCTCCACGCATAGGCCCGCGAAGCATCGGCTGTGGACATGCCCTCAGATAGGGGGAGGGGAGAGGGGGCGTCAATGGGACGTGACGGCGCCCCCTTCGGCGTCCGGCTCTGAATGGCGGCTGAAGCCTCCCGGCTTTAATGGCGGTTGAAGCGGGCCAGATGGTGCAGCTTGTCGGGATTGCGGACGATGTAGATGGCGACGATCCGCTCGTTCTCGATATCGAGCGCCGTTGTCTGCAGAAGGCCGCCCTTCTCGCGGGAGACGAAGCCGGGAAGGCCGTCGATCAATCCTTCGTGCAGCAAAGCCGAGTCGCGTTTGATGCCTTTTCGCGCGAGGGAGGCGTACAGGTGCGTCAGCCGGCCGATACCGGTCAGGACCTTGCGGAAGGCCAGAACCTTTCCGCCGCCATCCGAATAAAGAAAGACATCCTCTGCCAAGAGGCCCTGCAAGGCGGCGACATCGCCGTTGCGCGATGCGTCGAAAAACGCGCGCGCAATGTCGCGTCCACGTTCCGGCGCAACGGGAAAGCGCGGCCGGGCAGCGCGGACATGGTCGCGCGCCCGCGCGGCGAGTTGCCGGCAGGCCGGTGCTGCGCGGCCAATGGCCTTGGCAATGTCGTCGAAGCTCATGCCGAAAACGTCGTGCAGCAGGAAAGCCGCGCGTTCCAGCGGCGACAGTCGCTCCAGCGCCAGCAGAAGCGCGGGCGTCACGCCGTCCGTTTCCTCCGGCGTGTCCTCGACCATCGGCTCGGGCAGCCACGGCCCGATATAGGTTTCCCGCTGCACGCGCGAGGATTTCAGAACGTCAAGACACAGGCGCGCGACGGTGCGCGACAGGAAGGCGGCCGGATCGCGCACGGCGTCCCGGTCGCTGTCCTGCCAGCGCAGCCATGCGTCCTGCACCACGTCCTCCGCTTCGGCCCAGGAGCCGAGCATGCGCTGTGCAATGCGCGTCAGGCGCGGGCGCAGTGCATCGAAGTCCGTGGCGCCGAAATCAGGCATGGGCCGACCGGAAACCGACGGCAAAGCGGTTCCATGTATTGATGACGCCGATCAGCAGAGTGAGCTTCACCTGTTCTTCCTCGGTGAACTGCGCCTTCATCTGTTCATACACATCGTCCGGCGCGCTCGTGTCGGGCAGCAGCGTCAAGGCTTCGGTCCATGCCAGAGCGGCGCGCTCGCGCTCGCTGTAAAGATGGGATTCGCGCCAGGCATTGAGCAGATAGAGCCTATCCTCCGTTTCGCCCGCTTTGCGCGCGTCGGCGGTGTGCATCTTGATGCAGAATGCGCAGCTATTGATCTGCGAGGCGCGCGTTTTCACGAGTTCGGCCAGGCTGTGCTCAAGGCCGGTATTGGCCGCCTGGCTGAGCGCCAGCATGGGCTGCATGACGTTCGGCGCGGCTTTCAGGAAATCCAGTCTCGGATGCATCGCTGTCTCCTTGTGAGTGAATGACCACAGGACGAGCGCGAACCGGCGAATGTGACATGGCCGCCGAACTATTCAGCGGCTCAGCGGCGCTCATGGAAAAAGTCGTAGACGATCTTCGCCGTCGCGCGGTTGATGCCGGGCACCTTTTCGAGATCGGCGAGGCCTGCGCCCGCAACGCCTTTGGCGGTGCCGAAATGATGCAGCAGCGCGCGCTTGCGCGCCGGGCCGATGCCGGCGATCTCGTCGAGCGGAGAGCGCACGAATTCCTTCGATCTCTTGGCGCGGTGCGTGCCGATGGCGAAACGGTGGGCCTCGTCACGCAGACGCTGGATGAAATAGAGCACCGGATCGCGCGGTTCGAGCCGGAAGGGTTGGCGGCCGGGCATGTGAATGACCTCGCGGCCGGCATCGCGGTCCGGCCCCTTGCTGACGGCGGCAATCGGCAGATCCTCGATGCCGAGCCCGCGCAGGATTTCCTCCACCGCCGAAAGCTGGCCCGCGCCGCCGTCGATCAATACGAGATCGGGCCAGGGCGGCAGGCCGTTCGAGCCGGATTCATGATCGGGCCGCCCGTCCGGCGGAAGGCGCGGGCTTTCCTTGATGAGGCGCGAGAAACGGCGCTGCAGCACTTCGCGCATCATGCCGAAATCGTCGCCGGGCGTGATTTCCTCGGAGCGGATGTTGAACTTGCGGTAGCTGTTCTTCTGGAAGCCTTCCGGACCGGCGACGATCATCGCGCCGACCGCGCTTGCGCCCTGTATGTGCGAATTGTCGTAGACCTCGATGCGCGCCGGCGCATTTTCGATGCCCATCACGCCGGCAAGGCCCTCAAGCAGGCGCGCCTGGCTCGCGCTTTCGGCAAGCTTGCGGCCGAGAGCGTCTTTCGCGTTCTGCAAGGCGTGGCGCACGAGATCGAGCTTGTCGCCGCGCCGCGGCACCGAAATTTCGATGCGGCGGCCGGCGCGTACGCGCAGCGCCTCTTCGAGAAGCGCCCGGTCCTCGAAATCGTGGGAGAGCAGAACGAGCTGCGGCGGCGGCTTGTCTTCATAGAATTGCGAGACGAACGAGCCGAGCACATCCTCCGGCGGCAGCGATTTGTCGGCACGCGGGAAATAGGCGCGGTTGCCCCAGTTCTGGAAGGTGCGGAAGAAGAACACCTGCACGCAGGTCTGGCCCGCTTCCTGATGCAGAGCGAAGACGTCCGCTTCCTCGACCGAGCGCGGATTGATGCCCTGATGAGATTGTACGGACGAGAGCGCGGCAAGACGGTCGCGGTAGCGCGCGGCGGTTTCGAAATCCATGCGCTCGGAGGCGTCCGTCATGCGCGCCGCAAGCTCGCGCTGCACGGCCTGGCTCTTGCCGGTCAGGAAATCATGCGCCTCGCCGACAAGCGCGTTGTAATCGTCGAGCGCGATCTCGCCCGTGCACGGACCCGAGCAGCGCTTGATCTGGAACAGCAGGCAGGGGCGGGTGCGGCTTTCATAGACCGCATCCGAGCACGAGCGCAGAAGGAACGCCTTCTGCAAGGCGGTGACCGTGCGGTTGACGGCCCAGGTGGAGGCGAACGGGCCGAAATAATCGCCCGTGATCGTATGGGCACCGCGATGTTTGGCGATGCGCGCGGCCGGATGGTCCTTTGCGACGAGGATATAGGCGAAGCTCTTGTCGTCGCGCAGCAGCACATTGTAGCGCGGGCGCAGGCGCTTGATGAGATTGGCTTCGAGCAGCAGCGCTTCGGATTCCGTCTCGGTAGTGACGAATTCCATCGCGGAGGTTTCAGCGATCATCTGCGCGAGACGGTTGGTATGGCCGATACCGCGCGCATAATTGGCGACGCGCTTTTTCAGGCTGCGCGCCTTGCCGACATAAAGAACGTCGCCGTCCCGGTCGATCATCCGGTAGACGCCGGGGCGGTTCGGCAAGGTCTTCAGCGCGCGGCGGATGACCTCGATCCCTGAAACCCCGCTCTCCCCGTCCGCCTTGTCCCAGCCGGGATCATTCTCCGGCGCGGCCGGCGTTTCGGCCGGTTCGCTGGCGAGAATGTCGGCGGGTTCGAGATCGCGTTTGACGGGTTCGCGGGTCATGATCGGCGTTGAAAGGATTTGAGACAAATGTAGGTGGTGCGGACCCAATACTCCATCGTCCGGGAAGGCCGCGTCCTCATGCCACGATTTGCCCCGAATTCTCCGGCATTGTGACGGCGAACCTTCGAACAGGCTCCATTTCGGGGCAGGTTTGGCCGGAGTGGTTGCAATGAGTCGGGTGCGGCTTGCATGTGTCGCGGCGTTGAGCGCCATGCCCTTTGCGGCGTGGGCCGCCGACGCGCCCGAAATCTCGCCGCTCGATCTGGCCATCACCAATGCGACGCATGACTGGGCCGGCGCGTATGTCGGGGTTAACGCCGGCTATACATGGGGCGATTTCGACACCGTGCCCGCGGGTTCCTTTTCGGGGGACGGTGCGCTCGGCGGATTCCAGATTGGCTACAACAAAAAGCTCGGCTCCTTCGTCATCGGTCTCGAAGGCGATATCCAGGCTGCCGACCTTGAGGGCGCGAGCGGCACGACCGCGACGACCTTGAACTGGTTTTCGACGGCGCGCGGCCGCGTCGGCTACGCATTCGATTCAACTCTTCTGTATGGCACCGTGGGTGCGGCGGTGGCCGGCGTCGAAACGAATGTTCTCGGCGCGCGCGATGAGAAGACTCTTGTCGGCCTCACGGCAGGTGCGGGCGTCGAGCAGGCGCTGAGCGACAGATTCAGCGTGAAGGCGGAATATCTGTACGTCGATCTCGATTCCAAAACCTTCGACTCCGGTGGAACGAGCACTTCCGCCGAGTGGGACGGACACGTCATGCGCTTCGGCGCCAATGTGAAATTCTGACGGCGAAACGTCTGAATTGCGGCGAAGAGGTGGCAGCGCCGAAATAAGGCAAAGCGGGCTGTGACACGTGTGACACGGCATTTTCCGTCAAAGCGCGTTATATGCTCATCACGCACGGGGAGACGCGGGGCCGCCGGGGGGTCGGCTGCGCTGGGGAACCGGGCAAAGTTACCAGTTAGGGGTTATGTCATGACATTGAAAACTGCCTCCCTCGCGGCCGGTGTTGCGCTTCTCGCGCTCACGCCTGCTGCTTTCGCGGCCGATATGCCGGTCGCTCAGCCGCCTGTGGAAGCGTTCGTTCCGGAAGCGGCGTCCTTCGACTGGACCGGCTTCTACGCCGGTGTTTACGGCGGCTACGCGTTCGGCGAGTCGACTGTCAGCGCGCTGCCCACGGAAGATACCGATGGCGGCCTCTTCGGCGGCACGATCGGCTTCAACATGCAGTCGGGCAACTGGGTGTATGGTATCGAGGCCGATGGTGGCTGGGCTGGCATCGAGGACGATCTCTCCCCGGTTGACGTGTCGGTCGATTGGACGGCAACGGTCCGTGGCCGCATCGGCTATGCGTTCGACAGCTTCCTGCTGTACGCCACCGGCGGCGCGGCCGTCGCGGGCATCGAATCGGCGTCGATTCCGGGCGACGATACGCGTCTCGGCTTTGCGGTCGGCGCGGGTGCCGAAGCGGCGCTCACCGACTCGATCAGCGCCAAGATCGAATATATGTACATGGACTTCGGCGACGACGACATCAGCGGTATTCCCGTCGATTTCGACACGCACACGGTCAAGGCCGGCCTCAACTTCCACTTCTGAGGCCGCGCGCACAACGCGCTTATTCAACGGGCTCCGGCGATCTTCGCCGGAGCCTTTTTTCGTTAGGTTCTCGTTAACTGTGTAAAAATCTATTCATTCAGGTTACGCGCCGTTAAGGTTTTCAAAAGCCCCACGGCCTAGCGTTTGCGGCAGTTCAGTACAGCCTCGTTAGGCCGGAGTTTTGTTATGCGTACTCTGATGAGCGCGGCGGCATCCGCCGCCATTCTGCTCGCCGCCGGCGCCGCCAATGCCGCCGATTTCCCCGCCACCTATTCCGATCCCTATGCGCCGCAGGTCCAGGAGACCTGGAGCGGCTTCTATCTCGGCGGTTTCGTCGGTTATGGCTGGGGCGATGCCGGTCCGTTCGAGCCGGATGGATTCCTCGGCGGCATTACAGCCGGCATCAATTATCAGGTCGACTCGATCCTGCTCGGCGTGGAGGCGGACATTGCTCTGTCGGGCATCAGCGACGATGGGCTCAATGACTTCGATCATAACGTCGTCGGCACGGTGCGCGGCCGCATCGGCTATGCGTTCGACCGGTTCGTCGCCTACGGCACCGGCGGTTTCGCCTGGACCCATGCTGAAGCCGATATCGTCGGCACTGGCAGCAGCAGCAATCTGCAGGGCGGCTGGACGATCGGCGGCGGTCTCGAAGCCGCGATCACCGGCAACATCTCCGCCAAGGCCGAATATCTGTATATGGACTTCAGCGAAGAGGCCTATGCGGGCCTTGGCGTTGTCGAGCCCGAACTGCACACCTTCAAGGTCGGTGTGAACTACAAGTTCTGATCTCAGGCTGCCGGCTTCGTTTTCGCGAAAGCCGGCACCTTTTCCTCGAACGCATCGACCCAGGCCGACAGTTTCGGATGAAGCGGGCGCCAGCCCGGGGCGCGCAGATCGAGATAGCCGAGCGCGCAGGCGAGCGAAATCGCGCCGATATCGGGCCGGTCCGTCTGGCCCGGAAGTTCGCCGGCTTCCAGCGCGGCAAGGCCGCGATCCACTTTCCCGGATTGATAATCGAGCCAGGCCGGCTCGTGCTTTTCCGGCGGCCGGAAGCGGCCTTCATAAACGCGCAGCACAGCCGCATCGACAACGCCGTCCGCGAGCGCCTGCAGCCTCAGCACGCCGAAGCGTGCGGGCGGCGGAGGAATGAGACCGCCGCCGCCGATATGATCGAGATATTCGGCGATCACCCGGCTGTCGAACAGCACCTGTCCGTCCTCGAGGATGAGGGCGGGGATCTTGCCGAGCGGGTTTTCCGCGCGAATGGAATCGGCCGGGTCGCGCGGATCGGCGTTCACGACCGACAGGCGCTCCGCAAGACCGAGCAGTTCGGCGGCAATCTTGACCTTGCGACCGAAGGGCGAAGCGGCGGAGGTGCGCAATATCATCGTCATCCTCCGCCCCTCACATCACTCTGAAGGAACCAGGTTCACGGCCTTCGGGCCTTTGCCCTTTTTATCCGGTTCCACATCGAAGGACACGCGCTGCCCCTCGTTAAGGCCGTCGAGCCCGGAACTCTGCAGGGCGCTGATATGGACGAATACGTCCGGCCCGCCGGAATCCGGTTTTATGAAGCCGTAGCCTTTGTCGAAATTGAAGAACTTCACCGTACCAGCTTGCGCCACGGCTTACCCCCGATTTTAGCGTTTCCTTTTCTCGTGCCCGTCTGGCGCGGGCATCGAGGGCGCCATTGGTAACGGGAATTCGTCAGGTGTGGCAAGGCGAAAGCGTGGTCGGTTGTTGCGAGGGGCAAAACATCCCCATTAAAGGAACGCCAGAGCGTTAGGGCGGCGTCCCGGCCCGGGATTCGGCAGGATTTTAGCGAACGGCGCTGCCGTGCCTTTCCGCCGCAAGGGTGAGAACGCGTCCGCGCGCCTCGGCATCGCCGAGATGGGCCGCCAATCCAGGCATCAGAACCGCAAGATCGCGCTCCAGCGTCCATGGCGGATTGACGATCACGAGGCCGCAGCCGTTCAGCCGCGACGTGTCCGAGGGCCGCCGGATCAGGAGTTCGGCGGCGATCATGGAGGGGATGCCGGATTTGCCCAGCGCGCGGGTGAAGGCGTCCGTCTCGCGGATGTCCTTGATCGGATACCAGAGTGCATAAGTGCCGGTCGGCCATTTGGCGTGCGCGCGTTTCAGGCTTTCGCTCATGCGGTGCAGTTCGTTCGGCTGCTCGAACGGCGGATCGACGAGAACGATGCCGCGCCGCTCTTTCGGGGGCACATAGGCGTTCAGCCCCGTATAGCCGTCGATCTCCACGACCGCGATGCGCTCGTCGCGGCGATAGAGCCGCTTGAGGTCGCGGGCATCGTCGGGATGCAATTCGCACAGGGTCATCCGATCCTGCGGGCGCATCAGTGAGCGCACAATTTCGGGCGAGCCGGGATAGAAGTGCAGCGCGCCGTCGAGATTGACGTTCTCCACCGCGCTGCGCCACGGCGACAGCACTTCCGCCAGATCCGGTGGGAGTTCGGCCGCCCACAAACGCCCCACGCCCTCGCGCCATTCGCCCGTGCGGGAAGCCTCGTCGGCATCGAGATCGTAAAGACCGGTGCCGGCATGCGTGTCGAGATAGCGGAAGGCGGTTTCCTTCAGCGTCAGATGCCGCGCGATCAGCGCCAGAACCGCGTGTTTCAGCACATCGGCGAAGTTCCCCGCATGGTAACTGTGTCGATAATTCATGCTTGCCGTTCTGCTGGAGGAGTTCTAGATAAATATTGCGGTTAACGAACGCTTAACCTTTTGGGGTGGGCGGAGCGAACTGGTCAATTTCAGATGTATCGAGTTCTTGCCATCGTGTTGATGGCATATGCGATCTGCTTCCCACGAATGGGCACGCAGGCATCCACCGACAATACGGCTTACACGTCCGGCCCCACGCGCGCCGAGCGCCTTGTCGCGGATATTTCCGCCTGGCTCGAACGCCCGATCGACCGCATCATCGCGGTCATCGGCATCCGGAAGAACCACGGCTAACGGCTCGGCGGCATCGCCACCGAGCGCGCGCGGCAGGTCGAGCGCTCGAGTTCCGGGCATGACCGGAAATCGAAATCGCGGGTCATGCACACCCGCACCTCACGCAGATGCTTGCCGTCGCAGGTGACGGACACGCCCTTCGCCGCAAGGCCGGAATTGACGCGCAGGAACGCGCTTTCCACCGCGCCGGGCGACACCATGCGCCATGTATTGATATTGACGAATTCGGGCGGGATGGCGATGCGCCCGCGCGCTTCGCGCAGCTCGTTGAAATACCGCACCGGCTCTCTTGTCGCGCAGACGCCGTGCTTGCGCCATTGATGGATCACGAGGCGCGGGCTCGGCATCAGATCGAGCATGGAATCGATCGTGCGGCGGGGAATATGCGGCGCGGAACGGTCGCAATATTCCGGATAGCCGCGCTCGTATTGCGGCCACAGCCCGTGAACGACGAATTCGTAGGGACGCGATCCGGCGCATTGCAGACGGTCCGCGCGCTCGCCTTCCGCCGCGCAATAGCTCGGCGACCAGGACAGAGCGAGCACATAGAAATCGAAATCGCCGGTCCGGCCTTCGGCGCGCGCGGAGGCGGTGAGGGCGCACAATATGCCGGCCGCCAGAAGGAAACGTTTCAAGGGCCGGCCATCTTGCAGCCGGGCGCAAAGGCGAAGCTGCGGTCGAGGCCCGACACGCACCATTCGATGTCATGCGCCACGCCCAGCGTGCCGGTCTTGTAGATCACCGCATAATGCACATCGCGCACCGTCCCGTCGGATACGAGCGCCCTCGTGCGGCAGAAGCGGCGCGGGATGAATTCGAGACCCCACGACCGGTAGCCGACCTCGACCGGCTCCTCGAACGATTCGAGCCGCAGATCGGAATGCCAGTAGCTGCGTTCGGTGCCGTGGAACCGGGAGGCTATGTAGCGGAACAGGCCGGGATCGTCGCAGAAGGGCAGGCGCACATCGTCCGCAACCACCGCGCCCCGGGCTTCGAGGCTGTAGGGCGCATCGGCCGCATTGGCGAAGGAGCCAAGGGCGAGACTTGCGAGAAGGACAAGCGCGCTGCGTTTCATGATTCTCACGCCGGATGGAATTAGATTGGCAGACTGGGGCGACGGGGCGGGGCGGTCAAGCACTGGACACGGCCCGCCCGAGCGTTATGCCCTCAGGCTGGCGCCCGCGCCACAATCGAGGAGAAGCCATGCAGGCCTTCAAGACCGGACGCGATGCAGCCCTGTCGCTCAGGCCGGACCATCCCGTCTACGGTTTCCGCCCGCAGGTTCTCATCCGCGACGCGCGGGAATTCCTTGCCGCCTTTCCGGGCACGACCGCCTATGCGGTCAAGACCAATGACGAGCCGCTGATCCTCAGGACGCTTGCGAGCGCGGGCGTGCGTGCCTTCGACGTGGCGAGCCCGGCGGAATTCGCGGCCGCCCGCGCGGCGGACCCGGATGCCGCGCTTTATTACATGCACCCGGTCAAGGCCCAGTCCGATATCCGCCTCGCGCTGGAGACCTACGGCATCCGCTCGCTCGCGCTCGACCATGAGGACGAGGTGGCGAAGATATTGCGGATCGTGCGTGCGCTCGATCTCGATCCGGCTGACATCACCCTGTTCGTACGCCTCGCGACCAAGGGCCATGCGGCCTATGAGCTGTCCAAGAAGTTCGGCGCGGCGCCCAAGCACGCCGTCGAGCTTGTCGAGCGCATCGCGCGCATCGGTTTCCGTGCGGCGCTGACCTTTCATGTCGGCAGCCAGGTCGAGGATCTCGATACCTATGAGCGGGCGCTGGCGACCGCCGCCTGGGTGCGGGGCCGTGCCGATGCCGACATCGCCGCGCTCGATATCGGCGGCGGATTTCCCGCGCGCTACGGTCACGATCGCAAACGCAGGAAACCGCCGCTCGTGCCGCCGGTCGGCAAGCTCATCGACGAAATCCGCGACGAGATCGAGGAATGGGGGCTCGAGGATCTGCCGCTGATCGCCGAGCCGGGCCGCGTGATCGTCGCGCGTTCGCTGTCGGTCATCGTGCGCGTTCTGCTCAAGAAGGGGCAGCGTATTTACACCAACGACGGCATCTGGTCGTCCCTGTCGGATGCGTGGACCGGCAAGATCACCTTGCCGGCGCGCCTCATCCCCGATCCGGCGCGGCGGGCCAAGCGCGCCAAGTCCGAGAAGCTGACGCCGTTCCGCGTCATGGGCGCGACCTGCGACAGCGTGGACATTCTCTCGCGTCCGTTCTGGCTGCCGGAGAATGTCGATACGGGCGACTGGATCGAGATCGGCCATATCGGCGCCTATTCCCTGTCGCTGCGCACGCGCTTCAACGGTTTCTACCCCGACACCTTCGTCGAGATCGAAACGCCGTTCGAGGAAGACGAAAGCGGCAGTGCGGCCTATGCGACGGTGGAATCGCGCGGCGGCATGGCGGCGGAGTAGGGACGGATCAGGACGCCGGAGCCGTGTTGCTGTCGTCCATGCGCGGCCGCACGCGAATGGCCTGGCCATGCCAGACCACCTGGGCGCCGGTCCAGGCGGCAAGCCAGATCGCCGGCATCAGCACATCGCGCGCGAGCATGGCAAGGATCATCCGCATGCCGGCCTGCCAGCCTTTCGCCGCTGCAAGCGCGGTTTCGGCGGCATAGGTCATGCAGATCAGCAGAAGGGCGGCGGCGGCCGCGACCGGCGGCGCGGTGCCGATGCTTGCAAGACCGGCGTACAGCCCGGCGGCCGGGATCAAGACGCTGATCAGAAGCTCGGGCGCGAAAAAGACCGGAAAGGTCACGCGGCGCAGCCGCGCCCAGCGCAATTGCCGCGACCAGATCGTCCGCAGATCGCGCATGCCGAGCGGCTGGTTGAACGGCGCGCCGGTCAGATGCACGTTCAGTCCCGCCGCGCGGATGAGCTTGGTCGCGGCCGCGTCCTCGGCGATCTCGGCGGCCAGCGCCTCGATGCCGCCTGCGCCGTCCAGTATGGATTTGCGCCACAGCATGCTTTTGCCCTGCGCGAAACCGAGCCCCATGGCTTCGGCGGCATATTGCCAGCGCGCCTGAAGCGTATTGAGGAAGGCGCATTCGACAAACGCCGCGAAACTTCCGGGATGGCTGCCGAGCGGCGGCGAGCAGACGAGCCCGCTGTCCGCACGCCAGCAGGCAAGCATCTGCTGGAGATAATCGGGCGGCATGAGCACATTGCTGTCCGCGAGCACGACCCATTCATGACGCGCCGCGCGCCAGCCGAGCACGCAATTGTTCAGTTTCGGATTGTCGCTGATCTTGCAGTCGCCCGTGATGATCCGGGCGGGTACGGACGGATGGGCGTTCATCGCGCGTTCGATATGCGCGATGATCGGGTCGCGCTGATCGGCGACGCAGAAGATCAGCTCGTAGCTCGGATAATCCAGCCGGAAGGCGGCGGCAAGCGTGACATCGCTGAAGGCGTCGATGCCCCGGCAGGGGATGACGATGCTGACGGGCTCCGCATCCGGCGCGGCTGCAAGGGGTGCCGGACGGCGGATGCGCAGGCCCGCAATAGCGATGCTGGCGAGATTGACGGCGCCCGCAAGACCGGAGGCCACGAGCAGAACAAGACCGGAATCCACCATGCGCGTGTCATGCCCCACATCCATGATGGATTGATGACACAGGCCGGGCGGAGAGTAGTTACGGCAGGCGGATCACATAGGCCTTGCGTGTCGTTTCCACGACCTCCCACGTGCCGGTAAAGCCGGGGCGCAGAACAGCCTGGTCGCCGGCCTTCAGCGTGCGCGGTGCGCCGCCATCCTCGGTGAGGATGGAGGTGCCGCTCTCGATGCGGAAGAATTCCCACTCGTCATAGACCACGCGCCATTTGCCGGGCGTCGCTTCCCAGATTCCGGCGAAAAGCCTGCCATCGGGCGATTCCTCGAAATTCCAGGTCCGGGTGCGCGGATCGCCGGAGACGATCCGGTCCCTGGCCGGCGCGCCCTCATCGGGCGTGACGGAGGAGAGGTCGAAACTCACAAAAGTCGCCGCCATGGGGATTTTCTCCTGAAATGTCAGATCGCCGCAGGCCGGAATCGGCCAAGAACGGCCCCGAAGCCGTCCCATTTCCGCCCCAAGCGGCAAGCATCCACGCACAACGCAAATGGGCTGAGAGAGATATTGATGAATTCTGCAAAATTTGCTGCCGCGGCGCTGGGACTTCTGGTTCTGGCGTCCACGGCCGAGGCTCGCGATTTCTCGGGTTCGGCCTCCTGGTATCAGCATGGCGCGCGCACCGCATCGGGCGAGCGCTTCAAGCCGGACGGCTTGACCGCCGCCCACCGCTCGCTGCCCTTCGGCACGCGCCTTAAGGTTACCAACCTCCGCAACGGCCGTTCGGTTCATGTCCGCGTCAATGACCGCGGCCCCTTCACCAAAGGGCGCGTGCTCGACGTGTCGCGCGGGGCCGCGCGCCATCTCGGCATGATCGGCTCGGGCACCGCGAAGGTGAAGGTCGAACTCGCCTCCAACTGAATGCCGCTGCGCCGTGCCGGCCCATCCGGTGCGCGCGGCCGGGGCGGGAGGCCAGTATTGCGTATCGCATGTCTTCCGCCCCGAGCCTTTTCAGATCCCCGGTAACACCGGCGATACCGCCGCCGGAACAACACGTTCCGGTTATTTCCAGAGGAATCGAACGGTGCGGTGCTTGGCGAAGCATGCAACTTTCAACCATGCTCCTGCGGCTCACTTTGGGAGGGCATTCGATGCTGACCATTTTCGACCGTTTCGCCAGCTGGCAGAGCGAGGCGCGGGGCGTCCTGCGGATCATGACCGGGCTGCTCATCATGCAGCACGGCACGCAGAAGCTGTTCAATTTCCCCGACGCGACAAAGGGGAGCGCGGACCTCGCTTCCTTGATGGGCCTTGCCGGCATCATCGAGTTCTTTGGCGCCGTTCTTTTCGTTATCGGCCTGTGGACGCGGCCGGTGGCGTTTCTCCTCGCCGGATTCTGCGCGGTGGCGTACTGGATGGCCCATGCTGGCCGCAGTCTCTATCCCATAATGAATGGCGGCGAGCTGGCGGCCCTGTACTGCTTCGTCTTCCTCTATTTCGTGGCGGCTGGTGCCGGCGCCTGGAGCGTGGACGGCAGGCGCGATTGATCGAGGTGCATTTTGCGGGCCGGCGGCACCAGTCGCCGGCTCGTGCGTTTCTGGTAAGACATGAGTGAAAACAACCGCCTGCAGACGTCGCGTCCGCGCATTCTGAGTGTCGATTTCTGGCGCGGCTTCGCGTTGCTGTCGATTTTCGTCAATCACGTGCCGGGCAATGCGTTTGCCAATTTCACGCATCACCGGTTCGGCTTTTCCGATGCGGCGGAAGCCTTCGTGCTTCTTGCGGGCGTAGCGGCCGCTCTGGCCTATCTGCCGAAATTCCGGGCGGGGAAAGTGGCGGAAACCTCGTTCCGCATCGGCCGCAGGGTCGTTCAGATTTACGCGGCCCACATATTGCTGATCGTCGCGTGCGGCGCCATCGTCGCCAACACCGTCCTGCGCACCGGCGACACGCGCTTCCTCGAAGCGATCAATTTCCATCTCGTTCTCTACGATCCGCTCGGCGCATTGATCGGCATTGCGGGCCTTGGCGTGCAGCCGGGCTATCTCAACATTCTGCCGCTCTACATCGTCATTCTGGCCGCCGCGCCGCTCTATCTCCTGATCGCGCGCATCAGCATGCCGCTGCTCCTTGCCCTTTCGGGTACGCTTTATTTCGCTGCACAGCTTTTCAGCTGGCATTTCTGGCACTTCCCGGTGGCCAGCCCCTGGTTCCTCAATCCCCTGTGCTGGCAATTCCTGTTCGTCATCGGCATCGCGCTTGGCGATCTGGTGCGCGACGGGCGCAACATCGCGACCTCGCGGACCGTGTTCGTCTTCGCCTGCATCTACCTCGTCTTCGCCGCAGCCTGCCTGCTGCTGGGCCTGTGGCCGGGCTGGCAGCCCAAATGGGTGCCGGAATTCTTCTGGGCGATGGACAAGACCAATCTGATCGTGCCGCGCCTGCTGCATGTGCTGGCTCTGGCGTATGTGGTGGCTTACCTGCCGGTGGAAACCTGGCTCCGGCGGACACGCGCGGCGCTGCCGCTGATCGTCGTCGGGCGCCATGCGCTGCCCATTTTCTGCCTCGGCACCGTATTGTCGATTGCCGCCCAGATGGTCCGCGCCGAGGCCGGCCCCAGTCTTTTGCTGGACAGCGCCCTCATTTCAGGTGGTATTCTCGCCCAGTTCATCCTTGCGGGTGTGCTCGAATGGCATCGCACCGGACATATGATCCCGGTCGCGGCTCGCGTCTGAGGGGCGCGATCCTTGTTCTCGCGGCGGCGCTCCTGTCCGCCGCGCCCGCCGCCGCGGGCATGCCGGCGGCGTGCCGGATTCCCGACGCTTTTCTCGATACGCCTTCGCTCGACCGTACAGAGAGCGGCATCCTCGGCAGGCGCGAAGTCCGCATCGTCATCATGGGCCCGATGCTCGGCCGCATGATCGGCACGCAGACGCCTCTGGAGCAGGCTCTGGAGAGCCGGCTTCCCGGCATCAATTTCGAGGTCACGCAGGCCATGTCGCTGGGGCTGGCCGAAGACGATTTCGCCGGCCTGCGTCTGCTTCTGCACGGCCGGGCGGCGCCGGATCTCGTGATCTGGCAGGTCGGTGTGCGCGACGCGATGGCCGCAAGCGATGTCGAGGATTTCGAGCAGACGCTCGATGCCGCCCATGGCTGGCTCGATGCGCGGGGCGCCGATCTTCTGCTGGTCGATCCGCCCTTCGTCGAGGGCGTGAGCCATGAGCGTATTTACACACCCTATATCGGCGGCATCGGCGAGGTCTCGCGCGAGGAGGGGGTTCCGATGCTCAGGCGCTATGCCGCGATGCGCTATCTGGAAGGCGAGGCGGATCGCCGCCGCCTGAAGAGCGAGATCCTGCGTCCCTGCGTTTCCGAACTGATGGCGGAGGCCATCGTCCGCGCCGTCGGCAAATAGGAAACGGGCAGCCTGCCCGCACCGTCACTCCTTTACGGGAGGCAGTTGCAGGCCGGACCCGGTATCGCCGGCGATGTCCTTACTTTCGGTTGCAGTATCGAATGTGCCTTTGATCCAGACGTTTTCGTCGCCGTCCGCTCCATCCCCGGCGCCGAGGCCGCCAAACGCATCCTTCAGGTCGTGGTCGGGCCTGTCCCACACATGCGTCTCGTTTTCCGTGGCGGACGCCGCGAATGGTGCGGCGACGATGAGCCCGGCGGCGATCGCCAGGTGAAGCAACGCATGACGCATGAAATCTCTCCTCGAATGAGAACAGATTAACACGCGGAGCGAGGATTGCCTTTGCCGCGCGGCGAAAATTTCCGCAGAAAAGGACATCCGGCCGGAGCGCGCCCCGGCCGGATAGGATCAGTCGAACAGATTCAGGCTGAACTTGCGGTCGGAGTCCACGATCATCAGCGATTGATCGAGTTCGAGATCGAAGCGCTCACCATTGGTATCGATCGCATTGCGGACCTTCCAATGGCCGTCATCGTCCCAGGTGATCCTGTCCCATGAACTGAAGCCTTCGGAGAACAGCACATTGCCGATCTCGGCATTTTCGTACGCAGTCGGCGCGCGGTCCGCGAACGCTGCGGTCAGCGGGAGGGATGCAAGGGCAAGGGCCAGTGCGCCTGTACGGATGAGGTCGGACATTCGGAACTCTCCTCTGTCTGCTTGGGAACGGGGAGAGTCTAGGGCGAAATGGGGCAGTGAGGAGGCGTGCGCGCGGTCAAAACGCGTCGCGGTGAAAAAGCCGTTCAGCGGCGTTTGCCGCGTGCCCGCCCGCCGCTGGAGCGCCCGCCGCGCGTGACACGCCGGATTTCGACTTCCTCGTCATGGGCTTCTGCGGCGAGGCCCTCGACGACCGATTGCGGTGCGCTGAGCGGCAGATCGCGATTGTGCGGCCCCATTTCCTTCAGCGTCGGCCTGTGAGCGCGCGAACGCGGCGCCGCCTCGCCGTATTTGCCGGCATTGTCCTCAAGCTCCGATTGGCGAACGAGCGCGTCGTCGGCCACCAGCAATTCGGTTTCGCGCAGCCTTTTGAGTTCGTCGCGCAGGCGCGCTGCTTCCTCGAATTCGAGATTTGCCGCGGCCTCGCGCATGCGCTTTTCGAGATCGGCGAGCGTCGCCTGGAAATTGTGGCCGACGAGCGAGCCGTCTTTCGTGAGGCCGGAATCGACGCGCACATGATCCTTCTCGTACACACTGTCGAGAATGTCAGCGATGCGCGCCTTCACGCTCTGCGGCGTGATGCCATGTTCTTCGTTATAGGCGAGCTGCTTCTCGCGGCGGCGGCTGGTCTCGGCCATCGCGCGCTCCATGGAGCCGGTGATGGTATCGGCATAGAGAAGCACGCGCCCGTCCACGTTTCGCGCCGCGCGGCCGATGGTCTGTACGAGCGAGCGTTCGGAGCGCAGGAAGCCTTCCTTGTCGGCATCGAGAATGGCGACGAGACCGCATTCGGGAATGTCGAGCCCTTCGCGCAACAGGTTGATGCCGACCAGAACGTCGAACGCGCCGAGCCTGAGATCGCGGATGATCTCGATGCGCTCGACCGTGTCGATGTCCGAATGCATATAGCGCACGCGCACGCCCGCTTCGTGCAGATATTCCGTCAGGTCCTCCGCCATGCGCTTGGTCAGAACCGTGACCAATGTGCGATAGCCCTTCTTCGCCGTCTCGCGGATTTCGCCGAGAACATCGTCTACCTGCGAGCGCGCGGACCGCACCTCGACCGGCGGGTCGATCAGGCCGGTCGGCCGGATCACCTGTTCGGTAAATACGCCGCCGGTCTGGTCCATTTCCCATGTTCCGGGCGTCGCCGAAACATGGACGGTCTGCGGCCGCATCGCGTCCCATTCCTCGAACCGCATGGGCCTGTTGTCCATGCAGGAGGGCAGGCGGAAGCCGTATTCGGCGAGCGTTGCCTTGCGGCGAAAGTCGCCGCGATACATCGCGCCGATCTGCGGGATCGTGACATGGCTCTCGTCCACGAAGACAAGCGCGTTGTCGGGCAGATATTCGAACAGGGTCGGCGGCGGCTCGCCCGGTTTGCGGCCCGTCAGCCAGCGCGAATAGTTCTCGATGCCAGCGCAGCTTCCCGTCGCCTCCATCATTTCGAGGTCGAACATGGTGCGCTGTTCGAGCCGCTGCGCTTCGAGCAGGCGGCCCATTTTCGTCAGTTCCTCGAGCCGCGCGCGCAATTCCGCGCGAATGCCCTTGACCGATTGCAGCAAGGTCGGGCGCGGCGTCACATAATGCGAATTGGCGTAGATCTTGACGAAAGCGAGATCGGAGGTCTTCTGCCCGGTCAGCGGGTCGAATTCGTGGATGCTCTCGACCTCGTCGCCGAACAGGCCGACGCGCCAGGCGCGGTCCTCATAGTGCGCCGGGAAAATCTCGATCGTGTCGCCGCGCACGCGGAATGTGCCGCGCACGAAATTGACGTCGGCGCGGCGGTACTGGGTGGCGACGAGATCGTTGATGAGATCGCGCTGGTTGACGCGCTCGCCGACCTTCAGGCCGAACGTCATCGCCGTATAGGTTTCGACCGAGCCGATGCCGTAAATGCACGACACCGAGGCGACGATGATGACGTCGTCGCGCTCCAGAAGTGCGCGGGTCGCCGAGTGGCGCATCCGGTCGATCTGTTCGTTGATCGAGGAGTCCTTCTCGATATAGGTGTCCGTACGAGGCACATAGGCCTCGGGCTGGTAGTAGTCGTAGTACGAGACGAAATATTCGACCGAATTGTTCGGGAAGAAGTTCTTGAACTCGCCATAGAGCTGGGCGGCGAGCGTCTTGTTCGGCGCGAGAATGAGGGCAGGGCGCTGCGTCGCCTCGATCACCTTGGCCATGGTGAAGGTCTTGCCCGAGCCGGTGACGCCGAGCAGAACCTGGTCGCGCTCCTCCTCCTTTACGCCCTCGACGAGTTCGGCGATGGCCTGCGGCTGGTCGCCGGCGGGTTCGTAATCCGAGACGAAGTCGAAGCGGATGCCGCCTTCCCATTTCTCCGGGCGCGCCGGGCGGTGGGGCGTCCACACCGTGCCCTGCAATTCGGGGCGGCCCTGCTGGATCAGGTCCTCGAGCGCCTGGACGGTCGCCGAGACGCCGCCCACGCCGCCGTCCGACAATCCGGGCGGCTGGGCGGGGGCGGGCGCCTCGCCTTCCTTGGCCGCATCCCAGCGCCGGTCGCGCGGCGCGGTGCCGGGCGTCGCGTTGCGCCGCGTGCGCGCGGAGGTTTTGCGGCCGGGCGCGGTGTCGAGCACGTCGGGGTCGCCGGCGAGGCTGGAAAATTCGGAAAGAGGCGTTTCGGCGACGTAATCGGCCTGCGGCCGTTCACCCAGCCCGGTGGTCTTCTTCGTCTTGCGCGGCATGGTGCGAATATGGAGCCGCGGACAGTCAAAAGCGAGGGGGTGCAGGGGATCGGTCCCGGATACCGGGAGGGGGCCCGGGCATCACACGATCGCGTTATCTCACGAGAATTTTCGTTCAGCGCACCCCGCTGTTTCTGCTGAAAATGCGTTGGCTAATATTGTCGCGAGTATCAGCTCAGCGGCGTTTTTCCTGCCTGGAGAAAATGCTGATGATCCCCAACGCCTCCATCCATGCTGCGCGTCTTCCGGCACTGAGCCTTGCGGGCATCCTCACCTTCTGCGCCTCGGCCGCTGCCCTC
Source organism: Pseudomonadota bacterium (assembly GCA_023388965.1). Taxonomy (GTDB): domain Bacteria; phylum Pseudomonadota; class Alphaproteobacteria; order Rhizobiales; family Methylopilaceae; genus Flaviflagellibacter. Next base: position 118,928 of record JAEWFF010000018.1, read on the forward strand.
GAGCGGGACGTGCCCTATGTTCCGACGCCGCCGCCGGTTGTCGAGAAAATGCTCGATATGACGGAGGTCAAGGCGGGCGAATTCGTCATCGATCTCGGCTCGGGCGACGGCCGTATCGCAATCGCTGCCGCACAGCGCGGCGCGACTGCCCTCGGCGTCGACATCGATCCGGACCTTGTAAAGGAAGCGACGGAAAACGCCGAGAAAGCCGGCGTGGGAGACAAGGCCAGCTTCAAGGAGGCCAACCTCTTCGACACCGATATTTCGGAAGCGCACGTCATCACCATGTACCTTCTGCCCTCGGTCAATCTCGAACTGCGTCCGCGCCTGCTCGAACTGAAGCCGGGCACGCGGCTCGTGTCGCATGCCTTCACCATGGGTGACTGGCAGCCCGACGAGGAAGCGGAGATCGATGGCCGCAGAGTCTATTTCTGGCGCGTGCCCGCGAAGGTCGATGGCGCATGGGCATTCGAGCACGATGGCCAGACGATCAATGTCACCCTTGAGCAGAAATATCAGGCCATCAGCGGCACGGCGGCCGTCGGCGGCGCGGAACAGCCCGTCGAAGGCAAGGTCGAGGGCGAGGTCGTTCGCATCGCGTTCGGCTCGGGCGATGCGCGCCGCGAATTCACCGGCCGCGTGAACGGTACTGCGCTCGAGCCGGTCCGGGGCGAGGGCGCCTCCGGCTGGACGGCGCGCCGCGGTTGATCCGACGGGCCGCCCTCCGGGGCGGCCCTTCCATTTCAAAGGGAGCTTTCATGGCCGACGCGAAGCCCCGCGCCAGTCTCTCCGTGCTCGACGGCATCGCCATCATGGTCGGTATCGTTGTCGGTACCGGAATTTTCAGGACACCGCCGCTCGTCGCGTCCAATGTCGAGACTGAATTCGCCTTCATGGCCGTCTGGCTTGTGGGCGGATTGGCGGTCCTGATCGGGGCGCTTTGCTATGCGGAACTGGCCACCGCCTATCCCGATGCCGGCGGAGAATACAATTTCCTGAAGCGGGCTTTCGGCCGCCGCCCGGCCTTGCTGTTCGCGTGGGCACGCTGCACCGTCATCCAGCCCGTTGCCATCGCGGCCGTCGCGTTCGTCTATGGCGATTACATGCAGCAGATCCTGCCGCTCGGCGCTTATGGCGGGGCGCTTCACGCCGCCATCGTGATCGCACTTCTCACGGGCCTCAAGATCGTCGGCACCGTCGAATCTAAGTCGTTGCAAATCGTATTGACGGTGCTGGGGCTCCTCGCCATCGCCGCCGTGGTCGTGGCGGGACTGTTCGTCGACCCCGTGGCCGCGGCGTCGGTCGCATCCGGGACAGAAGTTGCGGGAGGCGCCCTCGGAATGGCCATGGTTTTCGTGCTGCTGACTTATGGCGGCTGGAACGAGGCAGCCTACATTTCCGGCGAACTGCGCGATGTCCGCCGGTCCATCATCCGGGTTCTCATCATCGGCACGGCGCTGATCGTCGTCACCTACATCGCGATCAATCTCGCCTTTCTCCATGTCCTCGGGCTTGAGGGCCTTCGCGCCACCGACGCGCCTGCCGCGGATGTCATGCGGGCCGTCATTGGCGAGATAGGCGTGATCGTCCTCAGCCTCATCGTCGGCATTGCCGCGATGAGCACGATCAACGCCACCATCTTCACCGGCGCGCGTGCCTATTACGCTCTCGGGCGCGACGTTCCGCAACTGGTCGGTGTCGGCAATTGGGACGGGCGCGGGGACACGCCTCTCAACGGGCTGCTCGCGCAAGGAGCGTTCGCGCTGGGCCTCGTTCTGCTTGGTGTGGTTACACGCGATGGTTTCCAGGCCATGGTGGATTACACGGCCCCGGTGTTCTGGTTCTTCATGCTGCTGGTCAGCCTGTCGCTGTTTACGCTGCGCTGGGCCGACCCTGACCGCGAGCGGCCGTTCCGGGTGCCGTTTTATCCCGTGCTGCCGGCATTGTTCATGCTCTCCTGCGCGGGGCTGTTCTATTCGAGCCTCGCCTATACCGGCAGCGGCGCGCTGATCGGCGTGGGCGTGCTGCTCGCGGGCCTGCCGCTTCTGCTCTTGAAACCCCGGCCGGCCAACACAGCCCCCGCCGAATAGAGAACCGCACGGCACGCATTGCGGCGGCGCCGCGAATATGGTGCCCTTCCGGGGTCCGCGCTCGCGTGTCCCTGGGGGAAGTGGAATGCCTATTCGATTCGCCTGTTTTGTCGCTTTCACGGCTTTGCTTCAGGCACCCGCTTTCGCCCAGCCGGCCTGCACGGCGCGCGATACGCCGGATCTTGCCGCCGAACTGCCCGAACAGGTGCTGTTCAGCCATTGCATGGCGGAAGGCAAATGCGGCGCGATCGACAAGACCGGCGCATGGAAAGTGCCGCCGGTGCATCGCGACCTGATGATCGAGGGTGATTTCATCGTCGTTCCGGAAAACGACGACTGGTCGGCCTATGGCTTCCTCGATTCGGACGGCACGCGGCTCGGCGGCGGCGATTATTCGATCAGCATCGAGGAGCAGATCCCTGTGTCGGAGGGGCTGATGTCCGTCATCGTCGGCGAGAAGACGGGCTATGCCGACCGCACCGGCACGCTCGTCATTCCGGCGGAGTTCGATGAGGCGTTCGCCTTTCAGGGCGGTCTTGCGGCCGTTTCCATCGGCGGACGCCGTGCCTTCATCGATCCGAAAGGCAAAACCGTGCTGACGGTTCCGGAAGGCCTGGACGATGTCTATGCGTTCGATGGCGATGTGGCGGTCGCCGGCAAGGACGGTGTGTACGGTCTGATCGGGCGCGACGGGCAGTTCGTGCTCGCGCCGAAATTCTCGTCGCTCTATTTCGACCATGGCGTTCTCATTGCGCTCGACGGCGAGCGCATGGGGATCGTCAACGAGGCGGGTGAGTGGGTTTCGGAGGAAAGCTTCGAGACCGTGGGTGCGTTCTCGAACGGCCTTGCGCCCGCGCAGCAGAACGGCAAATGGGGCTTCATCGACACCTGCGGCAATTGGGAAATCGAGCCAAAATTCGATCAGGCCATCGGCTTCGACGGCGGTCCCGCGCGCGTGAAACTCGGCGAGAAATGGGGCCTTATCGGCCGCGACGGTGCGGAAATATATGCGCCGCAGGCCGCCTTCATCGGCGATGGCGTATGGACGGACGGTCTTGTCACCTTCACGCTGGACGACGAGAAGTTCGGCCTGCTCGACACGAGCGGCAAGGTCGTGGTCGAGCCGCAATATACCAGCATCGAGCCCATCGGCGGCGGTGTCGTGCTGGCTTATAGCGGTGAGGACGAGAAGCTGCTCGATCTTGCCGGCAACCAAATCCCCATCGCACCTGCGCCGTAGGTACGCCCTCTCGATGCGGCTGCTACCCTCTCCCGCCTGCGGGAGAGGTCAGCACATCGCGAAGCGATGGCCGGGTGAGGGGAATGCGACGCGTTCGGTGCTTGCGACTCCCCCTCACCCCGCTCGATGTCCCGTGAACGGGAGAGGGGATACTGCGCTGCGCGGTGTCGTTACTCTCTCAGTCCTCATCCTGAGGAGGCGCGAAGCGCCGTCTCGAAGGATGGCCGCGAATTCGGTGCTTGCCGCCATCCTTCGACACGGCTCGTCGCTTTGCTCCGAGTCCGGCTCAGGATGAGGATTGGTGTTTTTGATTCACGCGTGCCCGGCTTCGGCCGACAGCATGCTTGGCTCGATGCCGAGCTTGCGCAGGCAGCGCTCGTATTTTGTCTCCGTCGGCGTGCCGAAGATAAGCTCGGAATCGGCGGGGCAGTTCAGCCAGCCATTGGCCTGGATTTCGGTTTCGAGTTGTCCGGGCGCCCAGCCGGCATAGCCGAGCGCCAATACAGCCGCGGCCGGGCCGCCGCCGCTCGCAATCGCTTTCAGGATGTCGAGCGTTGCCGTCAGCGAAATCGACTCGTCGATGGGCAGCGTCGAATTCTCGATGAAATAATCGGCGGTGTGCAGGACGAATCCGCGTCCGGTTTCCACCGGTCCGCCGCGCAGAACCGAAATCTGTTCCGCCCCCGCGGGCAGGCGGATGCTCTGTTCCTCGGGAACGATGTCGAGCTGCACCAGAAGTTCGGGAAAACGTATGTCCGGCGCGGGCTGGTTGACCACGATGCCCATCGCGCCGTCCGCCGAATGGGCGCACATATAGATCACCGCTCGCGAGAAGCGGTCGTCGAGCATTCCCGGCATCGCGACGATAAGCTGGCCGTCGAGATAACCTTCCGCGGAAGCCGGCGTGGTCGTCCGGTGAACTACCATGACTTCTAGTGTAGGTATGGAGCCGCCGGTTTGGAAGGTGTCATTCATGTTTCCCGCGTCCGTTCACGCAAGTGTGGCTGGTCTGCCGCGCCGCCAATGCCTTAATTCCGCGCCTATGCGCGGTTTTCCTGTCTGCCTAACAGTTCTTGCGTCGCTTGCGTTCCTTGCCACTCAAGGGACGGATGCGGGTGCGCAGCCCGCGTCCCCATGGGTCGAGGAGGCGGGCGCACAGGTGCGCCTTGTCGCCGGCGCTCCGGCCGAGGACGGCGCATTGCGCGCGGGCGTCGAAATAAAGCTCGCTCCCGGCTGGAAGACATACTGGATCAATCCCGGGCCGACCGGCATTCCGCCGCGGCTGGATTTCACGGCTTCGGAAAATGTGGCGAGCGCCGTGCCGCTGTGGCCCGCGCCGGTGCGGTTCACCGATGGAAGCTCGCACGCAATCGGCTATGCGGGACGGTTCATCGTGCCCTTGCGCATCGAGCCGAAAGAGGCGGGCAGACCGGTGCGCCTGAACGCCGTTCTCGATTACGGCCTGTGCGAAAATATCTGCGTGCCCGCGCGGGCCGAACTTGCACTGACGCTCGATCCCGATGCCGAGGCCGATGCATTCACCGCGCTGGAGATCGCAGGGTTTGCGGCGCGCGTGCCGCGTACGGAAAAGCTCGGCAGTGATGAAAAGCTCGCAATCACCGCGCTCGCACGCACCGACAAGGGCCTCGGCGTCAGCGTGCGTTTTCCCGACGATGCGAACGTGACGGATCTGTTCGCCAGCACGCCGGACGGCGCGATGAATATTCCGCGAAAGACCGGCCCCGGCACATACCGTATCGACCTCGGCCCGCAGGCGCCCGCACGGTTCGATCTCGTCGCGGTCGCGGACGGCGCGGCAATCCGCGTCCCCGTGACTCTCGACCTTGGCGGCCCGACGCCTTAATTAGACCCCGCCTTCCACTTTTGTGAAAAGAAGAGAGAGACGCCTATGTCCATCAAAGCCGGTGACAAGATTCCGGAAGCCACGTTTGCCGTCATGGGTCCCGAGGGGCCCGCGAAGAAGACGACCGACGAGGTTTTCAAGGGCAAGAAGGTCGTGCTGTTTGCGGTTCCGGGCGCGTTCACGCCGTCCTGCCACAAGAACCATCTGCCGAGCTATGTCGAGAAGTATGACGAGCTGAAAGCCAAGGGCGTCGATTCCATCGTCGTGACCGGCGTCAACGATGTCTTCGTGCAGGACGCGTGGATCAAGGCCGTCGGCTGCGAAGGCAAGATCGACGCTCTGGCCGATGGCAGCGCGGATTTCGCCAAGGCCATGGGTATGGACATCGATCTCGGCAAGGCCGGTCTCGGCATCCGCTCCAAGCGTTACGCCGCGATTGTCGATGACGGCGTCGTGACGTGGTTCGATGTCGAGGATGCGCCGCCGAAGACCGACAAGACCAAGGCGGACGAAGTTCTGAAGCATCTGTGATGTTTTTCGCCTCTCCCGCTTGCGGGAGAGGTCGGCACGGTGCGGAGCACCGGCCGGGTGAGGGGTTAAGCTCCTCACCCGGCGACATGCTTCACATGTGAAGCCATAAAACCAATCCTCATCCTGAGGAGGCACGTAGTGCCGTCTCGAAGGATGGGCCGCACATGCGGTGTTTGCCGCCCATCCTTCGAGACGGGCCTTTGGCCCTCCTCAGGATGAGGTCGTTACCTTCCCTTGAACGGCGCCATGCCTGTGCGCGCAAGTTCGTCCGCACGTTCATTGTCGACATCGCCGGCATGGCCCTTCACCCAGTGCCAGGCGACATCGTGGCGGGCGATGAGGGCGTCGAGCTCTTCCCAGAGTTCCTGGTTCTTGACCGGCTTCCTGTCAGCGGTTTTCCAGCCGTTGCGTTTCCAGCCCTTCATCCACTGCGTGATGCCGCCGCGTACATATTGGCTGTCGGTATAAAGATCGACCGCGCAGGATCGTGTCAGGGCTTCCAGCGCGCGGATGGCGGCGGTGAGTTCCATCCGGTTATTGGTGGTCATTGCCTCGCCGCCCGACAGCTCCTTCACCGTGCCGTTGAATTTCAGCAGCGCGCCCCAGCCGCCGGGACCGGGATTTCCCGAACATGCGCCATCGGTCCAGATCGCCACGCGCGCGCTCACGGCTGCCATCCGTATTCGGCGACCGATGCGACCGCCTGATGGAAGCGCAGCTTGCGCCAGTATTCGAGCGGATGCTTCGGCTGCACCATGGCGCCGGTCGGAACCGACAGCCAGTCGACAAGACGCGTCAGCAGGAACCGCATGGCCGCGCCGCGCGCCAGAAGCGGCAAAGCGGCGATCTCCTCCTGCTGCAGCGGGCGTTCGGCATGATAGGCCGCCAGCATGGCCCGCCCCTTGGTCGCGTTGTAGGCGTGGTCCGGCTCGAAGCACCAGGCGTTGAGGCAGATCGCGAGGTCGTAGGCCAGAATGTCCGTACAGGCGAAATAGAAGTCGATCAGGCCGGGCGGCTGTCCCTGGATGAACAGCACATTGTCGGGGAAAAGATCGGCATGGATCGTGCCGCGCGGCAGGTCCGCCGGCCAGTTGCGGCCAAGGAAATGCAGTTCCTCGCCGATTGCGCCGGCAAGCCCCGCGCGCACTTCATTGGCGCGGTCGAGCGCGCTGTCGGCGAGCCGCTTCCAGCCCTCGGGCCCGAAATCGTTGTCGCGCGTCATGGCGAAGCCGAGGCCGACCTTGTGGAGGCGCGCCAGCGCCTGTCCGACCTGCGCGGCGTTTTCGACGGTCGGGCGGCGGCGTGAAATGCCGTCGAGAAAGGTCACGATGGCGGCCGGGCGGCCGCAGAGTTCGCCGAGAATCTCGCCGTCGCGGTTCTTGACCGGCAGCGGGCAGGCAACGCCGTGCTCGGCGCAATATTCCATCAGGCCGAGAAAATAGGGCAGGTTCTCCCGCTTCACGCGCTTCTCGTACAGCGTGAGGATGAACTGGCCGCTCTCGGTCTTGAGAATGAAATTCGAGTTCTCGACGCCTTCGGCGATGCCCTTGCAGGACAGATGCCGCCCGATATCGTAGGCCGAGACGAACCTTTCGAGATCGTCGTCCGGAACCTCGGTATAAACGGCCATGGACACGCCCTGCGGCTAAGGTGGAAGCGCCGCTCCGTTGTTGGCGCGCATTGCGGCGTGTTATCGGCTGGGCCCCCAAGCGTCAAACCCGGTGCGCGCGTGATCCCCTTCGAGTGGTATTGGGCCATATTCGTGCTGCTGGCGGCAGCGCTGCAGACCGTTCGTAACGCCGCGCAGAGAACCGTGGCCGGCACGGCCGGCACGATCGGCGGCACCGCCGCCCGTTTCTTCTACGCGCTGCCGTTCGCGGTTCTTTTCCTCGCCGTGTCGGCGATGTTCTACGGCCTGCCGTCCCGGCCGCCGGCGATGTTCTTCGGCCGGGTGGCGATGTCCGGCGTCTTGCAGATTCTGGCGACCATGGCTCTGCTCACGGCCATGAGCGGCCAGTCCTTCGCCGTCGCCGTCTCGCTGTCCAACACCACGCCGGTGCAGGTCGCGATCTTCGCCTTCCTGATTCTCGGCGAGCCGCTGGGCCTGGGCAGCGCATTCGCGGTCATCACCGCGGCCGTCGGCATGGTGGCGATGTCATGGCCGCATGCGGGTGCGAAGTTCGAGGGCCGGGCGGTTGCCGCCGGCCTGATGTCGGGTTCGTTCTTCGCCCTGTCTGCGGTCGGCTATCGCGGCGCAACGACCAGTCTTGACACGCCCTACCTCATGTCCGCCGCGCTGACGTTGACGATCGTGCTGATCTACCAGAGCGTGATTCTCAGCGCCTATATGGCCTGGCGCGCGCCGGACGATCTGCGGGCGGTGCTGCGCGTGTGGCGGCAATCCCTGCTGGCGGGATTTGCGGGCGCCTGCGCCTCGCAATTGTGGTTCAGCGCCTATGCGCTCGAGGAAGTCACGCGTGTGCGCACGCTCGCCGTGGTCGAGCTTCTGTATTCGCAGGTCGTATCGGCGCGTGTCTTCCGCGAAGCCATGCGTGCCCGCGAGCTGTTCGGCATCGCCTGCATCGTGGTTGCGATTGTAATGATCCTGAACGCCTAGACGGCATCCATTGCGAGGCCGCGCAGCGGGCGGGGCAGCGGGAAGAACATGTTCTCCTCGATGGCAGCGACCGTCTCGACCTCGACTTCATAACGCTCGGCGAAGGCGTCGATGATCTGCTCGACCAGAACTTCGGGTGCCGATGCGCCGGCCGAAATGCCGAGCGTCGCGATGCCGGTCATTTCCGACCAGTCGATCTGGTCCGCGCCGTCGACCAGACGCGACACCTTCACGCCGCGCTGTTCCGCGACCTCGCGCAGACGCTGCGAGTTCGAGGAATTCGGCGAGCCGACGGTGATGAACGCATCGCACTGATGGGCGATCTGCTTCACCGCTTCCTGACGGTTCGTCGTGGCGTAGCAGATGTCTTCCTTGTGCGGCACGGTGATGTTCGGGAACTTGCGCTTCAGCGCCTCGATGATCCCCGACGTTTCCTCGACCGAAAGCGTCGTCTGCGTCACGAAGGCGAGCTTGTCCGGATCGTTCGGCACGAAATTCTCGACATCCTCGACCGTCTGCACGAGCTTGACAGCGCCGTCCGGCAACTGGCCGATCGTGCCCACGACCTCGGGATGCCCGGCATGGCCGATCAGGATGATTTCCTTGCCGCGCTTGAAATGGATTTCCGCCTCGCGGTGAACCTTGGTCACGAGCGGGCAGGTGGCGTCGAGCACCTGGAAATTGCGGCGCTTGGCTTCGGCCGGAATGGTCTTGGCGACGCCATGCGCGGAAAAGATCACCGGCGCTTCGGTGCCGTCCGGAACCTCGTCGAGTTCCTCGACAAAGACCGCGCCCTTCCGCTTCAGGCTCTCCACGACATATTTGTTGTGAACGATCTCATGGCGCACATAGACGGGAGCGCCGTAGAGTTTGAGCGCTTTTTCGACCACATCGATGGCGCGGACGACGCCGGCGCAGAATCCGCGCGGCGCACAGAGCAGGATTTTGAGTGGCGGCTTCTGGTCGGTCATCATATCGGGGGTCAGTTGTCGATGGGGGGCAGGTCTTGTCAAGTTCCCGCCACGGCGCGCTATAAGCATGTAAAGCGGAAATCGGGCGTAAATCCGGAGTTTCAAGTCATGGCCACCCTCTACCGGCGCCCCGTGTGCCTCATTGCGGCCTGCGGGCTGGCGGCGCTGATGGCGGCTTCGTCCGCCTGGGCCGGTTCTGCCGATTCATCTGAGGCATCAATATCTTCCGGCCCGGCCCATGGGCTGCAGCTGGCCCTGTTCGGCTTCGGTAAATCCGATTCCGACGCCACGCCCAAGCCGCCGCGGGCACCGAAAAAGCAGCCGCTTCAGTGCCCGAAAGTCTCGGTCCAGCCGGGCACCGCCGCCCATATCGTTTACGAGCGCGGGCGCGACGGCGATCCGACGGGCGTGAAATATCAGGTGCGATTCAGCGAATTTGCGCGCGAATGCATCGATTTCGGTGCCGAGGCCGGGATTCGCGTCGGCATTGCCGCCCGCGCTCTGGTGGGGCCGCTCGGCAAGGGGGGCGCCGCGCTCGATGTTCCGGTGCGCTTCGTGGTTCTGGACAAAGACCGCAATGTCGTCGTCTCGCGGGTGACGCGGCTGCGGATCGAGATTCCGGCCGGCACCAATGGAATCACCTTCACGCATGTCGAGGAAATGGGGGTTCCCATGCCGCCGGACCGGCTGAAGGATTGGGATTTCCGCGTCGGTTTCGACACCAAGCCGGGTGGAGCACAGGGTTAGCCCCTCTGGGGCGTCGCAGTTCGGGACACCTCCCAACCCTTTGTTAACCCTGCTTTTTAGCTCGCATTTAAGGTTGATCGTTCAAGTTCTCCGCGTCGGTCCCGTAGGTCTCGCGTCGAGGACTTTGAATGTCCAATTCGGTATTGCGTACCCGGGCGCGCCAAGCCGCGTCCGGGATGGACATCCCAGAAAGCCGTATCGTCGTCGGCGATTGCATCGCCGAGATGAACAGGCTTCCGGCTGCCTCGGTCGATCTCGTTTTCGCCGACCCGCCCTATAATCTTCAGCTTCAGGGCTCGCTGCACCGTCCCGATCATTCGCTGGTCGATGCCGTCGATGATGCATGGGACCAGTTTGCGAGCTTCGAGGCCTATGACGCCTTCACGCGCGCCTGGCTGATGGCCGCGCGGCGGGCGATGAAGCCGAACGCCTCGATCTGGGTCATCGGCTCCTATCACAACATTTTCCGCGTCGGCACGATTCTCCAGGACCTCGGATTCTGGATCCTGAACGATGTCGTTTGGCGCAAGAACAATCCGATGCCGAACTTCCGCGGCCGGCGCTTCACCAATGCGCACGAGACCATGATCTGGGCCGCGCGCTCGGCGGAATCGAAATACACGTTCAATTACGAGGCCATGAAGGCCGGCAACGAGGATCTGCAATTGCGGTCCGACTGGCTGCTGCCGATCTGCACCGGCCATGAGCGGCTGAAGGACAGGAACGGCCGCAAGGTCCACCCGACCCAGAAGCCCGAAGCGCTGATCGCGCGCGTGCTCATGTCCTCGTCCAAGCGCGGCGATGTCGTGCTCGATCCATTTTCCGGCTCCGGCACCACCGCGGCCGTCTCCAAGCGTCTCGGCCGCACCTGCGTCGGCATCGAGCGCGATCATGAATACGCGGCGGCGTCGCGCGCTCGGCTCTCCGGAATCGAGACCCTCCCGGACGATGCTCTGGCCGAACTCCCCGCCAAACGCGAGGCGCCCCGCGTAGCCTTCTCCTCCGTGATCGAGCGCGGCCTGATCGCGCCCGGCGCCCGGCTGACCGATTCGAAGCGCCGGCATGAAGCGCTGGTGCGCGCGGACGGCACATTGGCGCTCGGCAATGTCATCGGCTCGATCCACAAGATCGGCGCGCTGGCGCAGGAGGCCGAAGCCTGCAACGGCTGGACCTTCTGGCACATCGAAACGCCCAAGGGCCTTGCGCCCATCGACGTTCTGCGCGGCCAGATCCGTGCGGAAATGGCGTCCGCCGGCGCGTAAAGGCAAGCGTTCAGGAAACCACGATACCTGCTGCGATCAACAGGAGCGCAGCAGACACCAAGATAATATTTGTCCGAAGGCCCTGAGGTTTCGATCTTCCATCGAGACGCGGGCGGATGCACATCATCCAGATCGGAAGGGCGTAGAATATTCCGCCCAATGCGCCGAACAGAGCCTCCCTTATGGTTAGAGGGAACTCCGGGAAGAACAAATGCTGTAGGAGGGGTGCGCCGAGAACAGCTCCTGTTGCCGCTCCGAGCAGAAGTGTCGGCAGCAGGCCGGTTTGTAACCACGCTATGACCGCAAGAACGATGGGCAGTGTCGCCAGCGTGACGGGAATCGTCGCAACCGCAATAGGCACGAACCCGGATAACAGTATCATCAGTATTGCATAGAACGGGAGCCACCAGGGACCGTCGAATACGTTGAGTCCGTGAACGGTGGGCCCGGAAACCAAGGAAAATATCCCCATGGATGCCGAAAGGCCAGTGGCGCAAGCGATGTGCCCCCACAAGACTGCGAGGGGCGCGCGCGCCCAGCGCGGACGAACATCGGATATGGACGGATCGTGAGTCATTCCTGATGAATCCACCATATCATTTTTGTTGCTGATGCAAGCGCTTCGCATCTGCAAACATAGTTGTTGTGCGGCGCGGCCTGCCTGTCTATTCGCCTGCGTTCATGTCCCCCGCCAAGCTCTTCCGACTCGCGCTTGCGAGCATTCTCGTCAGCCTGATCGTTCTCGGGCTCAAAGTGCTTGCGTGGTGGCTGACGGGTTCGGTCGCGCTGTATTCGGATGCGCTCGAAAGCGTCATCAATGTCGTGACCGCGATCGCATCGGCGATTGCGCTGTGGTTCAGCCAGCAGCCGGCGGACAAGAACCATCCGTACGGGCACCACAAGGCGGAATATCTGTCCGCCGTTCTTGTCGGCGTGCTCATCACCATCGCGGCGGTATCTATCGCGCGTTATGCCTATGAGGGCTTTCTCGACCCGCATCCGATCGACGCGCCGTTTGAAGGGCTCGCCATCAGCGGTGTTGCGACGGCGATCAACGCGGTCTGGGCTTTCGTCCTGATCCGCGTCGGGCGCCGTGAGAAATCCCTGGCGCTGGAATCCGACGGCAAGCACGTTCTCACCGATGTCGTTACGTCGGGCGGCGTTCTGATCGGGCTTGCCGGCTCCGTCCTGTTCGGGCTGCCCATTCTCGATCCCATCATGGCGGCGCTCGTTGCGCTCAACATCGTGTGGATGGGCATTGCGCTGGTGCGGGAATCGCTCGGCGGTCTGATGGACGAGGCCGTCGCGCCGGACGAACTCGACAGAATCAAGAGCGTGATCGCGAAAGAGGCCGACGGAGCCATCGAGGCGCACGATATACGTACGCGTCAGGCGGGCAGGGCGGTGTTCGTGGATTTCCACCTCGTCGTAGCGGGCACGATGAGCGTATCGGACGCCCACGACATCTGCGACCGCATCGAGCGTGCTCTGCAGGCCGAGGTCGAGGGCGCGCGCGTCACGATCCATGTCGAGCCCGACAACAAGGCCAAGCATCAGGGTATTGTCGTGGTGTGACGCATGTCCCGGAAGGTGCGGAGCACCTGTCCGGGACCCATACTCCGCAGCATCAGAGATAGAGCCGCACTTTCACGGAGTATGGGCCCCGGGTCTCGCTTTGCTCGCCCGGGACACGCTTCCCCGCCCCAATTCCAGCGCTTTCTTCATCACGCTCGGCAGCGCCTCGGCATCGGCCTCCAGCGACCACCAGCAGTTTTCCGGCGCGGGGGTCTTTTGCGGAACCTCGGACGCGAACACCTGAAGCTCCAGCGCGAAATGCGAGAAGACATGGCGCACGACGCCCGTGCGTTTGCGCCATTTCGCGTTGAGCGGCGCCTCCGCCAGCGCCGATGCACGGTCGAACGCTGCTGTCCATGCGGAGCCGGGAAGCTCCGCCATGCCGCCGAGCAGTCCCTTGTCGGGACGCCGTCGCAGCAGAACCGCGCCGTCCTCGCGTGTGACGTAGAAGGCCGCACCGAACCGTGCCGGGCGCTCCGTTTTCGCCGCCTTGCGCGGAAAGCTCTCCTCGTCGCCGCGCGCATGCGCCTCGCACACATGGTCCCATGGACAGAGCGAGCAGGCGGGCCGTTTCGGTCTGCAGATCGTCGCGCCGAGATCCATCATTGCCTGCGCGAAATCGCCGGGGCGTCGCGTCGGTGTCAGCGGCTCGGCGAGCGCGCGGATCCGCGGCTTTGCGCGCGGCATCTCCTCCTCGACGGCGAACAGGCGTGTAACGACACGTTCGACATTGCCGTCGACGACGGTCGCGCGCCGGTCGAACGCGATGGCGGCGATGGCCGCCGCCGTGTAGGGACCGATGCCCGGAAGTTCGAGCAGGTCTTCCTCGGTGTCGGGAAATGTGCCGCCGCGCGCCGCCACTTCCTTGGCGCAGGCGTGGAGATTGCGGGCGCGGGCGTAGTAGCCGAGCCCGGCCCAGAGCCGCATCACATCGTCGCTCGGTGCCGCGGCCAGCGCGAACACATCGGGAAAGCGCGCGAGGAATTTCTGGAAGTACGGACCGGCGGCCGCCACGGTCGTCTGCTGCAGCATGATTTCGGACAGCCAGACGCGATAGGGATCGGGCACCTCGCCGCGTTCCGCGCGCCAGGGCAAGCGGCGGCGGTGGCGGTCGTACCAGGCAAGCAGAGCGCGGGCTTCGGGACGGCGCGTCTTTTCAGCGGCAAGGGACATCGGCTGCTTATAACGCAGGCGTGATGGGCTTGGCCCCGCATTCCACAGCTTCTCCGGTTCGCCTTGCGCATGCCGCAGCTCCGGCGCACATCTTTTCCCCATGTCCACCGCTCCGAAGAAAAGGCGCACGCGCAGCCTTGCCGAACTCGTGCCCGGCGCGATGGGCGATGCCCTCGCGGCGCAGGGTTTCGCGGGCGGCGAAATCCTGCTGCGCTGGACGGATATCGCCGGAGCCGAGCTTGCGGCCCATTGCGAGCCCGTGCGTCTTGCCTGGCCGCGCGGTGCCAAGGGTGCGGAAGGCGAGGGGCGCGCCCGCGAGCCGGCGACGCTGCATGTGCAGGTGGAATCGGCCTTTGCGCTGGAATTGCAGATGCAGGCGCCGGTCATCGTGGAGCGTATCAACCGCTATTTCGGCTGGCGTTGCGTCGGGGCCATCAGGCCGAAACAGGGGCCGGCAACGCGCCCCAAACCGCGCCCGAAAGCCGAAATTCCGCTTCCGCCCGAAGAGGAAGAGCGGATTTGCGGGCTCGTTTCAGGTGTCGAGGACGAGCGTCTGGCCGAAGCCCTCGGGCGGCTCGGGCGTGCGATCGCCCTATCACGACGTCGTTGACCCATCGACTCGCGCCTTATTTTAAGCCAGTGCAATGCGCTAGAAGGCGGCCCGCCCGGTGGAAGGTCCGGGCCGCAGGACTAGAGACCAAGAAGGAAAGCCGATGAACCGTCCCGTTCTCATTGCGCTGATTGCCGCCGGCGTTATCGTCGCCGGAGGGATCGGATATTTCGCGTTCCAGAACGGCGACGCTTCCGCGCAGACCGCCTCGGCCCCGGCCGAGAACAGCAGCGAATTGCTGGCGCCCGGCCCGCTGCCGGAACAGGTGCTCGGCGAAGCCAATGCCCCGGTCACGATCGTGGAATACGCGTCCCTGTCGTGCTCGCACTGCCGCGAATTCCACGAAAAGACCCTTCCCGAATTGAAGACGCGCTATATCGACACCGGCAAGGTGCGGCTGATCTTCCGCGATTTCCCGCTCGACAATTTAGCCATGGCCGGCGCCATGATCGCGCGCTGCGGCGGCGAGGGAAAATATTTCCCCATCGTCGATGCCTTCTTCAAAGGCCAGTCCTCGATCACCAACGACACCGACATCTTCAAATGGCTTGAGAATTTCGGCAAACAGGTCGGTCTGACCACCGAGAGCTTCGAGGCTTGCTTGTCGAATCGGGAGCTGCAGGACAACCTGACCTCCGTGCGTGAGACGGCCTCCCAGAAGTTCGGGGTCAATTCCACGCCGACTTTCTTTATCAACGGGAAGATCGTACGCGGCGCCTTGACGATCGAGGAGTTCGAGAAGGAAATCGAACCCCTTCTGAAGAGCTGAAGGCCCTCTTTTCGGGGATAGGGCCGCAAATCCGGGACATTTTATGAAGCTTACCCGACTCCGCCTTGTCGGCTTCAAATCATTCGTTGACGCGACCGAGCTGGAAATCGAGCCGGGCCTGACCGGCGTTGTCGGGCCGAACGGCTGCGGCAAGTCCAATCTCGTCGAGGCTCTGCGCTGGGCGATGGGCGAGGGCTCGTACAAGGCGCTGCGCGCCTCGGCGATGGACGATGTCATTTTCTCGGGTTCCGGCCAGCGTCCCGCGCGCAACACGGCTGAAGTCACGATCGCGCTCGACAATGCGGCGAAGACGGCGCCCGCGCCCTTCACCGAAAGCGACGAGCTTGAAATCTCGCGCCGCATCGAGCGCGAGAAGGGCTCGACCTATCGCGTCAACGGGCGCGAAGTGCGCGCGCGCGACGTGCAGCTTCTGTTCGCCGATGCCTCGACCGGCGCGCGCTCGCCGGCGCTCGTGCGTCAGGGCCAGATCGGCGAGATCATCAACGCCAAGCCGGAAGCGCGCCGCCGCGTTCTGGAAGAAGCCGCCGGCATCGCCGGTCTTCACCAGCGCCGCCACGAGGCCGAACTCAAGCTGCGCACCGCCGAGCAGAATCTCGAACGCGTCGAGGACGTGATCGGCCGCCTCAAGGCGCAGCTCGACAGCCTGAAGCGGCAGGCGCGGCAGGCGGTGAAATACCGCGAATTGTCGGCCGATATCCGCCGCCTCGAATCCCTGCAGCTTGCGCGCGCTTTCGTGGAAGCGGAGGCCGAGCGCGACGCCTCGCGTATCGCGCTCAACGAGGCGGAGCGCCTTGTCGCCGAGCGCACGCTTGCACAGGGCGAAGGCGCCAGGGCCGATGCCGTTGCCGGCCATGAATTGCCGGGACTGCGCGATGCGGCCGCCGCATCCGGCGCCGCCCTCGAACGCCTGAAGCGCGCGGGCGAGGATCTCGACCGCGAGGAGCGTCAGGCGCGCGAGAAGATGGCCGATCTCGAACGGCGCATCGCGCAGCTTGAGAACGACCGCGCCCGCGAACAGTCGCTGGCGAAGGACGCCGTCGAAACGCTCGAGCGTTTCAAGTCGGAGATGGCCGCGCTCGAAGCCGAGGATGCCGGCACGGGCGATGCGGAAGCCGCCGCTGCGGCGCGCGTCACCGAGACCGAGGAAAAGCTGCGCGAGGCGGAATCCGCGCTCGCCGAAGCCAGCGCCGCGCTTGCCGCGCGCACTGCCGAGCGCGATGCGCTGAACCGTGCGCGGGGCGAGGCGGCTTCCCGGCTCGCGCGCCTCACCTCCGATCTTGAGCGCCTTGAGCGCGAAACGCGCGCGCTGGAAGAAGCCGCGCCGCCGCGCCAGCTTGCCGATTTCACCGCCGAGGTCGAAACCGCATCCTCTGCCTTGCAGAATGCCGAGGCGGAAGCCGTAAACGCGGAAAGCGCGCTCGTCGCCGCGCGCGACAATGCCGCCCGCGCGCGTCAGGCGCAGCGCGAGGCCGAGGCCGAGCTCAACCGCCTTCAGGTCGAGGCGACGACGCTTGCGCGCATGCTCGACGGCGATTCCAAGAAGCAGTGGCAGCCGGTCATCGACAAGCTGCAGGCCGGGCGTGGTTACGAAGCCGCGCTCGCTGCCGCTCTGGGCGAGGATCTGAGCGTGCCGCTCGATGCCGAGGCCCCGGTCCATTGGGGCGGTACGGACGAGGTGTCCGGCGATCCGGCCCTGCCGGAAGGTGCGCAATCCCTGCTCGATCACATCGAGGCACCGGCCGAATTGCGCCGCCGTCTCGCGCAGATCGGCGTCGTGTCCCGCGAGGATGGGCCGCGCCTGCAAAAACAGCTCGCATCCGGCCAGCGCCTCGTCTCGCGCGAGGGCGATCTGTGGCGCTGGGACGGCTATGTCTCCCGCGCCGATGCCGAGACGGCCTCCGCGCGCCGCCTTGCCGGTCGCAATCGTCTGAAAGAGATCGAGGGCGCGCTGATCGCGGCCGATCAGACCGTGGGTCAGCGCAAGAGCGCCAGCGCCGAGCAGGAGCAGGCCGCCGCCGAGGCCGTCCGCACCGAGCAGTCCCGGCGCGAGGCCGTGCGCGGGGCGCGCAATGCGCTCGAACAGGCGCGCCAGCGTGCCGCTCAGGCCGAGCGCGAGAACGCGCATCTGACCGCGCGCCGCGCCGCGCTTGCCGAACAGTTCGAGCGTGTCACTGCCGATCAGGGCGAAGCTCGTACCGCATCCGAGGACGCCGAAGCGGCCTTTGCCGCGCTTGCGCCCGTCGCCGATCTCGAAACGCGGCGCGATACGCTGCGCACCGCGGCCGAGGAGCAGCGCGCCGTCGCCGCCGATGCCCGTGCCACCGCCGGCACGTTGCGCCGCGAGCGTGAAGCGCGCCAGCGCCAGCGCGAGAACATTGCGCGCGAACGCGCGAACTGGGAGCAGCGGCAGAGCGGCGCGACCGAGCGCGTCACCGAGATCGAGCAGCGCCACGCCGCCGCCAGGACCGAACTCGAATCGCTTCAGGGCGTGCCGGAAGCGGTCGCCGCCAAGCGCCGCAGCCTTCTGTCCTCCATCAGCGAGGCGGAGGTCGCCGCCAAGGCCGCGTCCGACAAACTGGCCGAGGGCGAATCGAAGAAATCCGCCGCCGAGAACGCTGCCCGCGACGCGCTGCGCGCGCTCGGCGAATCGCGCGAAGGGCTCGCCCGCGAGGAAACGCGCCGCGACGCCGCCGATGCGCGGCTCGCCGATGTCCTGCAGCGTTATGTCGAGGCGGTGGGTTCCCAGCCCGATTCGGCGGCCCGCGCTTCGGCGCAGGAAAGCGCGCCCAGCGAGGAGATCGCCGCCGATCTCGACCGCATGCGGGCCGATCGCGACAGGCTCGGCGCGGTCAATCTGCGCGCCGAAGAGGAAATGGCCGAGGTCCAGACCCAGCACGACGGGCTCATCACCGAGCGCGACGATCTGGTCGAGGCCATCAAGAGCCTGCGTCAGGGCATCCAGTCCCTGAACCGCGAGGGCCGCGAGCGCCTTTCGGAAGCCTTCGAGGTCGTGAACGGCCATTTCGGCCGCCTGTTCTCGACCCTGTTCGGCGGCGGCGAGGCGCGGCTGGAGCTGATCGAATCGGAGGACCCGCTGGAAGCGGGCCTCGAAGTCATCGCCCGACCGCCCGGCAAGAAGCCGCAAACGCTCTCGCTGCTGTCCGGCGGCGAGCAGGCGCTGACGGCCATGGCGCTCATCTTCGCGATCTTCCTCACCAATCCGGCGCCGCTGTGTGTGCTGGACGAGGTGGACGCGCCGCTCGACGACGCCAATGTCGACCGCTTCTGCGATCTCCTCGAAGCCATGCGCAAGGAGACCGATACGCGTTTCCTCGTCGTCACCCACAACCCCGTCACGATGAGCCGCATGGACCGCCTGTTCGGCGTCACCATGGCCGAGCGCGGCGTCAGCCAGCTCGTCTCCGTCGACCTCGAAGCGGCCGAGCGGCTGCGTGAGGCGGTCTGACGCAGGCTCGGCGCCGCATTTTGTAGATTTTCCAATCTGTTAGCGGCGGTGTGCGAACGCCGCCGCTTTCTTGACTAGGTATGGCCGCACAACTATGGTGCCGCGCAATTTTGGGGGGCTGGAACCAGCTTTCCGGCTCACGGGTCTTCCTCGCAGATGAGCGATAACGACACGAATGGCCGGGGCGGGGAGCCGCCCGGTTCTTCCGGTGGTGACTTCTCCGAACGGCTTCGCCGGCTCGACGTCGCGCTGAAAAAAGCGCGTGCCGATCAGGCGGATGGGGATGAACACAGCGCGCGGCCGAGCAAGAGCGTGGAGGGCATGGCCCAGGCGCTGCGGCTCGCCAGTGAGTTCGCGGCCGGCGTTATCGTCGGCGGCGGCATTGGCTGGTTCGTCGACTGGTTCGCCGGGTCGTCGCCCTGGGGGTTGATTGTATTTTTGCTGCTCGGCTTTTGCGCCGGCGTTCTCAACATCCTGAGATCGTCGGGTCTGATGAAGGTGACCGGGCGGCGGGACTGAAGCGGGGAACGAGAAGGCGACATGGATCCTATCCATCAATTCGAGATCAAGCCGCTGTTCGGCGAGGGCATGTTCGCCTTCACCAATTCCTCGCTGTTCATGGTCGCGACGGTCCTGACCGTCACGCTGTTCCTCGTTCTTGCGACGCGGCGCTCGGCGCTGGTTCCCGGCCGCTGGCAGTCGCTTGCCGAACTGACCTACGAATTCGTCGCCGACACGGTGCGCCAGACGGCGGGCAATGACGGAATGCGGTTCTTCCCGCTCGTCTTCTCGCTCTTCATGTTCGTGCTCATCGCGAACCTTCTGGGCCTGATCCCCTATGCGTTCACGGTGACGAGCCACATCATCGTCACCTTCGCGCTGGCGATGCTCGTCATCAGCGTCGTCATCCTCTACGGCTTCTGGCGGAACGGCCTGCACTTCTTC
The DNA here is from genome assembly GCA_023388965.1 of Pseudomonadota bacterium. GTDB lineage: Bacteria > Pseudomonadota > Alphaproteobacteria > Rhizobiales > Methylopilaceae > Flaviflagellibacter. The sequence goes on from JAEWFF010000018.1 coordinate 138,809, forward strand.
AACCTGTTCGTGCCGCAGGGCGTGCCGGTGTTCCTCCTGCCGCTGGTCGTTGCGATCGAGGTCATCTCGTTCCTCTCGCGCCCGATCTCGCTGTCGGTACGTCTTTTCGCCAACATGCTGGCCGGCCACATCACGCTGAAAGTGTTCGCCGGCTTCGTGGTCCAGCTTGCCGCCGCGCTCGGTGCGCTCGGCTGGGCCATGGCGGTGCTGCCGCTCGGCATGGCGGTCGCCATTCAGGCTCTGGAACTCCTCGTGGCGTTCCTTCAGGCCTACGTGTTCACCATTCTCACCTGCATCTATCTCAACGACGCGCTTCACCCCGGCCACTGAGGCCAGGGCGCATAATTCAACAGGAGATCAGTCATGGAAGCTCTCGGTCAGTACATCGGCGCCGGTCTCGCCACCCTCGGCATGGGCGGCGCTGCCATCGGCGTGGGCAACATCTTCGCCCAGTATCTCGCCGGCGCCCTGCGCAACCCGTCGGCCGCCGACGGCCAGTTTGCCCGCCTGATTTTCGGCTTCGCCGTCACCGAAGCGCTCGGCATCTTCTCGCTGCTCGTCGCGCTGCTGCTCCTGTTCGCCGTCTGATCCACGGTTGCGCCTGCGGGCGCGGATAAGGACAGTCCATGACTGAGACGACGCAGCTTCTGAACGACATCTCGCCCGGCGCCACGGTGCCGGTCGAGAGCGTTCATCAGGAAGTGCATGAACAGCATTCGGGCGGCTTCCCGCCGTTCGAATCCGATTCGTTCGCCTCGCAGCTCCTGTGGCTCGCGCTGACCTTCGGCGCCCTTTATTTCCTGATGAGCCGTATCGCTCTGCCGCGTGTCGCTTCGATCCTCGAAGTGCGCTCGGACCGCATTGCCTCCGATCTCGCCGAAGCCGAACGGCTGAAGGGCGAAACGGAAACGGCGATCGCTTCCTACGAATCGTCGCTCGCCGAGGCGCGCGGCAATGCGCAGAAGATCGCCGGCGAAACGCGCGATGCCGTTCACAAGGAAGCCGACGCCCAGCGCAAGAAGCTCGAGGACGAGCTTGCGGTGCGTCTGGCCAAGGCCGAAGAGCAGATCGCCGGTACCAAGACCAAGGCGCTCTCCAATGTACGCACGATCGCCGCCGATGCGGCGTCCGACATCGTCGCCCAGCTTCTGGGCGACAGGCCGGATGCCAAGGCGGTCGAGGCGGCCGTCGAAGCCTCGCTGAAGAACTGAGGAGAATCCGCGAATGCTGATGACAGCCGAATTCTGGGTTCTCGCGTCCTTCATTATCTTCCTGGCCGTTCTCGGCTATTACGGCGTCCACAAGACGATCCTCAACGCGCTCGATGTACGTGCGAAGAAGATTTCGGACGATCTCGACGAGGCCCGCGCGCTTCGCGAGGAAGCGCAGAAGGTGCTTGCCGATTACGAGAAGAAGCGCCGCGAGGCCGAAGGCGAGGCCCGCGACATCGTTGCCGCCGCCAAGGCTGAGGCCGAACGTCTGGCGGAAGAGGCCAAGCAGAAGTCGGAAGATTTCGTCGCGCGCCGCACCAAGATGGCCGAAGCCAAGATCGCTCAGGCCGAGAGCCAGGCCATCGCGGAAGTGCGCGCCATTGCCGCCGATGCCGCCGTGAAAGCCGCGGGCGAGGTGATGAAGGCCGCCGCGAAGGGGAAGAAGGGTGAAGAGCTTGTGGTGAAAGGGCTCAAAGAAGTCCGTACCAAGCTGCACTGACGTTGTTCGAGGGGGAACGTCAAAGAGATGAAGGCCGCCCCACGGGGCGGCCTTTTTCATTGGAACCCGAAGGCCACACCGGACATTGCCTCATTACGAAACGTAGGAGGAAACGACATGCTCCGAGGCGGTCTTCTGTGGCTCATCGGCATTCCGCTGCCGATCATTCTGGTTCTGTGGCTAATGGGCTATCTGTCCTGACGATCCATCCGTAAGCCCGGACCGCACGATCTATTCGGCGGCGTCGGCCGCGCCGAACGGGAAATCCGCCTGTTCCGGCGCGCCGGCGCCGTTTCGCATGTCATGCGCCAGGCGCACCGGGGCAAAGCTGCGCCGGTGATGCGTTGTCGGCCCCAGATCGATCAGCGCCTTGCGGTGCTCGGCCGTGGCATAACCGACATGGCGCTCAAACCCGTATCCCTGTACCGACAAAGCAAGACGCCGCATCAGGCGGTCGCGCGTCACCTTGGCAATGATCGAGGCGGCGGCGATGGAGACGAGTTTTGCATCGCCATCGATCACGGCCTCGGCTGGGCAGGGCAGCCCGTCGGGAAATTCGCGGCCGTCCACGAACACGCGGTCGGGCCTGCGCGGCAGTGCTTCGACGGCGGCGCACATCGCCCACAAAGTCGCCTTGCGGATGTCGATGGCGTCGATGCGTGCGGGGCAGGCCGACACGAAGGCCACCTCCGCCGTCGCCATGATCTTCGTATAGAGAAGCTCGCGCGCCTCGACCGTCATGGCCTTGGAATCGTCGACACCCTTCGGAATCCGCTGCGGATCGAGAATGACGGCCGCCGCGACGACCGGTCCGGCGAGCGGTCCGCGCCCGGCCTCGTCCACCCCGGCGATAAGCGTGCAGCCGTCCTTCATCGCCGCGCGTTCGCGGCGGAAGCTGGGCCGGGATGGTTTGACGGGCGGAGCCATGGCCCTTCATGGCACGGGCGCCTGAGTCGGTGAAAGTAGGGTTAACGAAAGCTTGCCGGCGACGGCGGCGGGCGAGGCGGCTAAAAGTTCCGGGGGAGGCAGGAACCGTCATGTCGCTGGAGCGCCGCAAGCATGTCCGCGCGCCGAGTTATCTCGGCGGCCGCATCGCGTTCAACCACCTCTATGCGACCATGGATTGCCTGGTCCGCAATATCTCGCCGGAGGGCGCGCGCCTCGTCTTCGCGGTGCCCGCGGTTCTGCCGGCCGCGTTCATCCTGTCCATCCGCACGCGTGAGCTGGCCCTCAATGCGCGGGTCGTCTGGCGCACGGAACTGGAGGCCGGCGTCGTTTTCGAGGCGCCGGAACCCGCACGCGAGGTCGTCTCGCTCGATATGGCGCGCCGCATCAAGCGGCTGGAAAGCGAGAAGGCCGCGCTGGCGCGCAGGGTCGAGGAATTGTCCGGCGAGTGAGACGGATCAGCCGGGCAGGGTCAGCCCGCCGGTCTCGTCCGGAGCCCAGGCCGGATTATACGCGATCTCCCAGACATGGCCGTCGGGGTCGGCGGCATAGGCGATATAGCCGCCCCAGAAAACCTCGTGCGGCGGTTTCAGGATGCGCGCGCCGGCGGCGGCAAATTCCTGCGTTATGCGATCGACATCCGCCTTTTCGGGCACATTGTGGGCGAGCGTGACGCCGCCGAATCCCATGCCCGCTTCCTCCAGTCCGCAATCGCGCGCCAGATCCGTGCGTCCATACAGGGCCAGGACGGTGCCGCCGTGAAGCTGGAAGAAGGCGACGGATTCGTTGCCTTCCGAGGACTTCACAAGCCCAAGCCTTGTGTAGAAATCCGCCGCGCGTTCGATGTCGTGAACGCCAAGCGTGACGAGACTGATGCGCGGTTTCATGGGCATGGCTTTCTGTCCAACTTGAACATCCCTCATCCTGAGCCGGACGCCGCAGGCGTCCGTGTCGAAGGATGGCCTAGAGTTCGGTATTTATCGCCATCCTTCGACACGGCTCGGCGCCAACCTGGCTGTTGCCAGGTTGGGTTTAAAAAGGACCGAACTTGGGAACACCCGAGTTCGGTGCGAGTCCGGCTCAGGATGAGTTTCCAGAAATCACCGCGTCCGGCGGTGCTTGACGTTCGTCTTACGCAGAAAGCCCTCCCGTCAAAACAGCTTCAACCGTTCGCCCGGCCGGGCCGGCGGTGTGAACAGGTCCTTGCGCAACGGGCTGCGCTCCGCGTTCAGGCCGCGCCTCTTGCAGGCAAGCTCGAATCGCCGCCCGATCGTCCATGCATAGACGCCGTCGCCGATCATGCGCTTGCCCCATTCGGCCTCATAGGCCTTCCCGCCGCGCGTGGATTTGACGAGGCTCATCACATGCGCCGCGCGTTCGGGTCGGTGTTCTGCCAGCCATTCCTGAAACAGATCCTTGATCTCGTAGGGCAGGCGCAGCAGCACATAGCCGGCATTTTTTGCGCCGGCGGCTTTGGCCGCGTCGAGCACGCGCTCGATCTCCTCGTCGTTCAGCGCCGGAATGACGGGCGCCATCATCACCGTCACGGGAATGCCGGCATCCGTGAGCGCCTTTACGGTTTCGAGCCGCTTCGACGGCGTCGGTGCGCGCGGTTCGAGCTTGCGGGCGAGATCGCGGTCGAGCGTGGTGATGGAAATCGCGACGCGCGCCAGCCCCTCCGCCGCCATCGGCGCAAGAAGATCGATGTCGCGCTGCACCAGCGCGGATTTGGTGACGATGCCGACCGGATGTTTCGTGCGCGCCAGAACCTCGAGAATGCCGCGCGTGATGCGGTGGTCGCGCTCGATGGGCTGGTAGGGATCGGTATTGGTGCCGAGCGCCATCGTACGGACATTGTATTTCGGGTCCGCGAGTTCCTTCGCCAGAAGCTCGGCGGCATTGGGCTTCACGGTTAGTTTCGATTCGAAATCGAGCCCGGGCGACAGGCCGAGATAGGAATGCGTCGGCCGCGCGAAGCAATAGACGCAGCCGTGCTCGCAGCCGCGATAGGGGTTGATCGAACGGTCGAAGCTGATGTCCGGCGACTGGTTGCGGGTGATGATGCGCCGCGCCGCCTCGAACGAGATTTCGGTCTTGAAGGGCGGCAGATCGGCGAGGCTGTCCCAGCCATCGTCCTCGAGGCTGCGGGCATAGGGCTCGAACCGCCCGTCCGGATTGGTCACGGCGCCCCGGCCGCGGCGTTTGTCCACAGCCACGCTTGGCCGGAAAGCCTCGTCGGGCAGTGTCTCGTAGGTCAGATCGCGAGCCGGGGCAGCCATGTTCGTCCTCATGTCCGATAAGAACATAACGTGAACATATTGGCAAGAGGCTCCGGCGCAAGGGGCGCCGTCAGCCTAGTGGCAGTGAACGGTGCCCGTGCTGTTGTCCATGTGGCAGCATTGGCCCGGAGGCGAGCTTTTGCGGCACCCACCACCATGGGCTTCCGCCGTGGCGGGCAGCAAGGCGCCGAGCGACAGCACCGCAAGACAGACCACGACTTTCATATGCATTCCCCCCCAATTTCTTGCAGCATGGGGGGAACCTAAGCATTGCCCACACTTGGGCGTCGAGTCCGGTGTTCTCGCGCGCGATGAAGTCGTGCCGTTCGCCTTGGTGCGCCGCGCCCGGCCTCAGCTTTTCGTGCGTTTCAGGTGCTCGTCGAGGCGCGGGGCGATCTCGACGAAATTGCAGGGCAGATGCCGGTAATCGAGCTGGCTTTGCAGGATGCCGTCCCAGGCGTCCCGGCAGGCGCCGGGCGAGCCGGGCAGGACGAAGATGAAGGTTCCGCCGGCAACGCCCGCCGTCGCGCGGGACTGCACGGTCGAGACGCCGATCTTGTCGAACGAGATGCGGTGGAAGACGGCGGAAAAGCCGTCCATGCGCTTTTCGAACAGGGGTTCGATAGCTTCCGGCGTCACGTCGCGCCCCGTCAGGCCGGAGCCGCCGGTCGTGATGATGGCGTCCACATCCGGATCGGCGATCCAGGCACGTATCTGCTCGCGGATATTCTCGACATCGTCGGTGGCGATGGCGCGCGCGGCGAGCTTATGGCCGGCGGCGGTCAGGCGTTCCGCCAGTATCGCGCCGGATTTGTCGTCCTCGATTCCGCGCGTGTCGGAAACGGTCAGAACGGCGATCCTGAGCGGGATGAACGGGCGGCTGTCGTCGATTCCGGGCATGGCAACTCCGGGTGGGGGCTGGCCGAGATATAGGCGAGGCGATCGGGCGGGGCCAGTCCGGCCCTGCGCACCTTCAGGATCGTCGACATTATTGTTGAGAATATGAAGCATAAATGTGGACGATCACAAGCGTGACGGTGCCTGTACGGCCCGCGCGCCGATAAAAATGGAGGAAACGGATATGGTTACGGATTTCGGGCGCCATGCGCGCCGATTGCGAAATGGTTTCGGACTGTTGTTGGGCGGCCTGCTGGCCGTATCTTTCACCGCTCCGCAGGTGAGCGCGCAGGGAGCTGAAAGCACGCCGACCATCGTTCTGATCAATCCGAATTCGAACGAGGGCGCGACCAAGGGAATGGTGGCGATTGCGCAGGATGTTGCGGGCGACAAGGTCCGCGTCGTCGGACGCACCAATACGGATGCGCCCTCTTTGCTCACGACGCCCGAGGACATGGTCAAGGCGACCGAGGGCGTTGCGGCGATCGGTGCGGAAGCAGCGCGCGAGTCCGGCGTGATCGGCATCGTGGTAGCGGCCTTCAGCGATCCCGGGCTGAAGGAATTGCGCGACCGGAAACTCGGCGTGCCGGTTGTCGGGATCGGGGAGGAGGCGTTCCATGAAGCGGCTTCGGGTGGCCGCGCTTTTGGCATCGTCACCATCACGCCCGATGCCGGCCTGATCGAATCCTTCCGCGCGCGGGCGGAGGAACTCGGCTATCTCGCGCAATATCGCGGCGTCGTGGTGACGCCGGGCGATCCGAACGAAATATTGAAAGACAGCGCCAAGCTCGACGAGGCGCTGGAGCAGGCGGTCGGCAAGGCCGTGAAGGACAATGGTGCGCAGGCGGTCATCATGGGCGGCGGGCCGCTTTCGGCGCCCGCGGTCCGCATCCAGTCCAAGGTGGATGTGCCGTTGATCGTTGCGGTCGCGGCAGCAACGAGAGCGGTGCTGAAGCAGGGGGCTGAAGCAAAGAAATAAGTCTGCCCGGGATTTGCGGGCAGGCTTTACGAGATAGGCGCGGAGGTGGTGCGATCCGCCTTCGCGCCCGTCCCGGCATCTTTCCTCAACGCCACCGGGCACCGCATACTGTTCTGCGGGTTGATCCCGGAGAGCCTTGAGGGGAGGGCCGCGATTGGGACGTCTGTTGTGGGGGGCTGTGTTCGTCAGCCTGATGGCGATCGGGCTGATGTATTTCGCCGAGATCGAGGTGCCGCTGTCCGATGAGGAATCCATCGCGCGCGTGCTTGACGAGAACATCACCGCGCAGGCCATCGAAGCGAAGATCGAGGCGGCGCTCGCGCGCGGCGATGTCGGCGAGGCCGCCATGTATGCCGAGCTTGCGACTGATTTCCAGCGCCCCATCCGTACAGACCTTGTCGAGAAGATCGCCGCCGAGAACGAGGCTTTGCCGACCGCGCAGCGCAATGCGATGGAGTTCGGCTCCGGCTTCTTCACCGGCGAGGGCACAACGGTCGCAGGCCTTGCCGGCGCGGTGACGTCGGACCTCACCGTCGTCGGTGATGTGCGCGACATCGTCCACCATGGCGGGCTGATGATCGCGGGCCAGCCCTATTCGCAACTCATTCTCGGGCTTTCGGCGGTCGGCCTTGCGGCGACCGGCGTTACCGTTGCAACTGCGGGCACCAGCCTTCCCGCGAAAGTCGGCGTGTCGGTGTTCAAGGTCGCGGTCAAGGCCGGCAATGTCACGGCCGGTCTCGGCGCCGCGCTCGGGCGCGCGCTGCGCAGGGCCGTCGATTACGACGAGATGGGCGGCGTCATGAGTGCGGCGGCAACGCTCGATTCAGCGGCGGTGCGCGATGCGGCGGGGGTTGCGGTGCGCAGAGCTTCGACCGGCGATCTTGCGAAAATGCTGGGCGATGCGAACCGCATCGCCGACATCGCCGGGCCGGGCGAAGCCGTGCGCCTGCTCAAATACGCCAATTCCGGCGAGGAATTGTCCGATCTTGCCGCCATGTCCACGCGCTTCGGGCGCACGACGCGCGGCGTTGTCGAACTGACGGGCCGCACCTCGCTGCGCGCCTTCAAGGGCGGTGTGCGCATCCTGTCCGCGATACTCGAAAACATCACGGCATTTCTCGTCTGGTTCGGCGGTCTGATCGCCATGATCTTCACGCGCGGCGCATGGCGGACCATGCGCCGTCGCCGCCGCACCGCCTAGAGATCGTTCGCCGCGAACGTATTGCAGTCCTGAACGCGGCCGCTCTCGAAACCGGTCTTGAACCAGCGCACACGCTGTGCGGACGAGCCGTGCGTGAAGGAATCCGGCACCACGGTTCCCTGCGTCTGCTGCTGGATCCTGTCGTCGCCGATGGCGGTCGCCGCGCGCAGGGCTTCCTCGATGTCGCCATTCTCAAGCGAAGTGCGGGCATTGTGCGCCCAGATGCCGGCGAAACAGTCGGCCTGCAGTTCCGTGCGTACGGAAAGTTCGTTGCTCTGTGCGCGCGGCAGGCGCTGGCGCTGCTGCTGCACCTTGTCCATGATGCCCATGAGGTTCTGGACGTGGTGTCCGACCTCGTGCGCGACGACATAGGCGGCGGCGAAATCGCCGGGCGCGCGGAAGCGCTGCGCAAGTTCGCGGAAGAAGCTGGTGTCGAGATAGACGCGCCTGTCGCCGGGGCAATAGAACGGCCCCATCGCCGCCTGGCCCATGCCGCAGGCCGAGGGCGTCATGCCCGAGAACAGCACAAGGCGCGGCTCCTGATAGGTCGCGCCATTGGCCTGGAAAATCCTGTTCCACGTATCTTCGGTCGAGCCGAGCACGGCGGAGATGAACTGGCCGGTCTCGTCATCCGGCGTGCCGGCCTTGGTCTGCTGCTGCTGGACCTGCGTGCCGCCGCCGCCCTGCACCATTTCGAGGCCGCCGAGGATGATGGCCGGGTTGATGCCGGTCGCCCAGGCGAGCAGGCCGACGATGATGAGGCCGCCGATGCCGATGCCGCCCCGGCGCATTCCGCCGCCACCGCCGCGTCCGAAGCCTCCGCCCGAACCGCGCCGGTCCTCGATGTTTTCCGAACGTCTGAGATCACCCCAACGCATCGTGCTGCTCTCCAATTCCAAGGCTGCACTTGGACGGTCCGGCGCCCTTTCCGTCAAGCCGGAAAAGGCTCAGTGATAGCCTTCGCCGGGGGCGAGTTTGCCCCGGAATACCCAGTACACGAAGATCGTGTAGCCGAGGATCATCGGCAGCAGGAACAACGTGCCGATCAGGAAGAAGATCTGCGAGGACGGATCGGCCGCCGTGTCCCAGAAGGTCAGGTGCGGCGGCACGAGATAGGGCACCGTCGAAATCACCAGCCCCGCATAGCCGAGCAGGAACAGCCCGATCGTGCCGAGGAAGGGCAGAGCGTCGTGGCTCTTGGGATGCTGCAGCCAGCGCCAGACCATATAGGCCAAGGCCACCGTGATGGCGGGGATCGGCCACAGGAACAGGAAGTTCGGCAGGCTGAACCACCTTTGGGCGATCCGCTCGACCGAAAAAGGCGTCCACAGGCTGACGATGCCCATGCCGATCAGAACGAGGATCAACAGAATCGGCGCGCAGCGGCGGCCGAGATCGCGCGCCGGCCCGTCGGTGCGCATGATGAGCCAGGTCGCGCCGAGCAGGGCATAGCCCGCGACCACCGCACACCCGGTCAGCATTGCGAACGGCGTCAGCCAGTCGAACGGCCCGCCGGCGAACTGGCCGTCCACGACGTTCACACCCTGGATCAGCCCGCCGAGGATCACGCCCTGCAGGAAGGCGGCGACGGTCGATCCGCCCGCGAATGCGATGTCCCACCACAAATGATGCGGTTTCGCGACCCAGCGGAATTCGAACGACACGCCGCGGAAGATCAGCCCCAGCAGCATGCCGATCACCGGCAGGTAGAACGCCGACATGATGACCGCATAGGCCTGCGGGAAAACGACGAACAGGCCGACGCCGCCCAGCACCAGCCATGTCTCGTTGCCGTCCCAGAACGGCGCGACGGAATTCATCATGACGTCGCGGTCGGCCTCATTTCGGGTGAACGGAAACAGGATGCCGATTCCGAGATCGAACCCGTCGAGGATCACATAGATCGCGACAGCCGCGCCGATGACGCCGGCCCAGATGATGGGGAGATACCATTCCATGGCCTCATTCTCCCTTTTTCGCTTGCAGCTGCGCGCCGGGTCCGTCGCCCGCATCGCGGCCGGTGGCTTCGCGCGCGGCCTCCTCGGCGGCCGATAGCGGGCGGTTCGGCACGCCGGCGGGCGCGGCTGCTGCTGCTCCCTGCGGGCCTTTCACGATCAGGCGGTTGATGTAGTAGAGGCCCATCCAGAACACGATGCCGTACACGATCACGAACATCACGAGCGTGCTGAAGATCGTCGCGCCCGGCACCGGCGAGATGCCGTCGGCGGTGCGCATGATGCCCTGTATCAGCCAGGGCTGGCGGCCCTGTTCGGTGACGAACCAGCCGGCGAGAATGGCGATGAATCCGAGCGGCCACATATAGGACGTCCCGGTCAGGAACCATCCGGTCTCGAACAGCCGCCCGCGCCACCACAGATAGGCGCCGGCAAACCCGGTCGCGATCAGCAGAAGCCCGATGCTGACCATGATGCGGAAGGCGAAGAACACATTCGCCACCGGCGGCCGGTCTTCCGGAGGAACTTCGGTCAGGCCCGGAAATTTCCCGTGCCACGAATGGGTCAGGATCAGCGATCCGATATGGGGAAGCGCGAGCTCGAAATGGTTCGTCTCGGCTTTCTGATCCGGAATACCGAACAGGACGAGATCGCCGCGATCGTCGGTGTTCCAGTGGCCCTCCATCGCGGCCACCTTGATCGGTTGATGTTCGAGCGTGTTCAGGCCGTGAAAATCGCCGATGACGAGTTGCAGCGGCGCCGTGATGGCGATCATGCCGACCGCCATGCGCAGCATGGTCTTGCCGTCCTCGATATGTTTTCCTGCGAGGAGATAGCGCGCGCCGACCGCGAGCACGACGACCGCCGTCGTCAGATAGGCCGCCGTCAGCATATGCGCGAGGCGCAGCGGAAAGCTCGGATTGAAGACGATCTGGAACCAGTCGAGCGGATAGGCGATGCCGTCGCGCATTTCGTGGCCGACCGGCGTCTGCATCCAGGAATTGGCGGCAAGAATCCAGAACGCCGAGGTCGCGGTGCCGAACGCGACAAGTCCGGACGCAACCGCCAGCAGCCAGGGCGGCACGCGGTTCCAGCCGAACAGCATGATGCCGAGGAAAGTGGCTTCGAGGTAGAAGGCTGTAAGGACTTCGTAGCCGAGCAGCGGGCCGATGATATTGCCGGCGGCTTCGGAGAACCGGCTCCAGTTCGTGCCGAACTGATAGCTGAGCACGATGCCCGACACGACGCCCATCGCGAACGACACGGCGAAGATCTTGGTCCAGAAGCGGGCAAGGCGATGGAACTTCTCGTCGCCCGTTCTCAGCCACAGCAGAAGCAGGACCGTGACATAGGCCGACAGGCCAATCGTGAACGCGGGGAAGATGATGTGAAACGAGATCGTGAATGCGAATTGTATGCGCGCAAGCAGAACGGGATCGAATTCCATCGCCGGACTCCCAGCCGTTTCCCGGCGAGCCTACGCCGGAACCGGCGATTTTGAAAACGTTCCAGAAATAAGACCCTGCGGCCTTTTCAGTTCCGGGTCTGCGCGTCGAGCGCAGCCTTGATGGCGCGGAAATCGCGCCAGGCGAACTTCTTCTGCGCCGGCGTGCGCAGCAGGAAGGCGGGATGCAAAGTCGGCAGGGCCGGAACGGTGCGGCCGCCGATATCGTATTCGTGCCATTTGCCGCGTTGCCGCATGATGCCCTCGACGCCGAGCAGCGCGGAGGTCGATGTGCCGCCGAGCAGAACGAGAACGTCCGGATTGACGAGTTCGATCTGGCGGCGGGCGAAGGGCAGGCAAAGCTCGCTTTCCTGCGCGGTCGGCTTGCGGTTTCCGGGCGGCCGCCAGGGCACGATATTGGCGATATAGACCTGCGAGCGGTCGAGCCCGATCGCCGCCAGCATCCGGTCGAGCAATTGCCCGGCGCGGCCGACAAAGGGCAGTCCGGCGCGGTCCTCGTCCTTGCCCGGCGCCTCGCCGACGAACATCAGCCGCGCTTCGGGATTGCCGTCGGCGAAGACGAGCCGCGTCGCCGTCTTGCGCAGGGCGACGCCGTCATATGTCTCCAGAATGGCGCGCAATTCGTCGAGGCTCGTTGCACCCGCCGCCCGCATGCGCGCATCGGCCACGGCCTCGGCCTGGGCGGGCGTGGCTTCCGCGGCCGGGCTGACGGGAGCAGGGGCGCGCAGCGATTCGAGCGTGGGCAGGGCGCGCCCGCCCGGCGCGGGTGCGCTGTCCGCCATGCTGCTTTCGGCAAAGCGGTTCGGCGCCTCATCGTCGAGGGCCACATCGACGCCCATCTCGCCATACCAGGCAAGGAGATCGGCGGCATTGTCCGGGAGCCGGGCTGCGTCCATGAGGCGAGCATAGCGCGGCGGACGGTTCGGTTCACGCCGCAATGATGCCGCGAGCGGACTTTAATGTGCTTTCCAACGCATGTCGGAGAAGGTTAAAACCGCGTCCGGCCCCCAGAAGAGGTTCTCCATTTGCCCCGATCTCTGCGCCTTGGCTGCTCGGCCCTCGCTCTCATTCTCTGTGCGTCGGCTCCGGCCTCTGCGACGGCCGACAAGCCCGATATTTCCCGGCAGGCCGAACAGGGTTCGCCCGCCGGCAATTATCTGGCCGGCCGCACGGCGGCGGGGCTGCGCGACATGGAGGCGGCGGCAACCTTTCTGCGCTCGGCGCTGAGTGCCCAGCCCAAGGATGCCGAGCTTCTCGACCGGACATTCCGCATCGTTCTGGCGAGCGGCGATTTCGAGCGCGGCGCTGCTCTGGCCGAGCGCGTCGTCGCGGCCGATCCGAACAACCGCATCGCGCGGCTGACGCTTGCGGTCCGCGCCCTCAAGGCCCGGCAATACAGCGCCGCCCGCAATCAGGTCGGGCAGGCCATGCGCGGCCCCATTCCCGATGTCGCGGCGGCTCTGGTCTCGGCCTGGGCCTGGCAGGGGTCGGGCGATACCGAGCGCGCCCTCAAGACCGCCGACTCGCTGACCGGCAACGAACTCATTACCGTGTTCCGCGATCTCCATTCCGGCCTGATCGCCGAGGCCGGCGGCAAGCTCGACGAGGCCGGCAAGCGCTTTGCCGCCGCCTATGCGGCCGATCAGTCGCTTTATGTCGTTGTCGATGCCTATGGCCGTTTCCTCGCCCGCACCGGCAAGAAGGACGAGGCGCTGGGCGTCTATCGCGAGCTTGCGGGCAAGATGCCGCGCAATGCGCTCCTGTCCGACACGATTTCCCGGATCGAGAAGGGCGAGAAGCTGCCGCCGGTCATTACGAGTCCGAAGGACGGAGCCGCCGAGGCCCTGTTCTCGTTCGGCCAGTTCGCGAGCCGTGGCGAGTCCGCCGAGATCGGCCTCGTCTATCTCAATCTCGGCCTCTATCTGAACCCCGATCATGAATTCGGCCTGCTGACGCTTGCCGATCTTCTCGAAACCATCGGCCAGCACGACAAGGCGATTGCCGTCTATCAGCGCGTTCCGGCGAGCTCCGCCTTCCATGGCGATGTCGTCCTGCGCATCGCCGTCAATCTCGCCGCCTCCGACCGTATGGACGAGGCGGAGAAGCAGCTGAAGGAGATCATCGAGAGCGACCGCAACGATATCGACGCCATCACCGCGCTCGGCAATCTCCTGCATTCGGAGAAGAAATATCCGGAAGCCGCCGCGACTTTCTCGCAGGCCATCGACGCGCTCGCCGAACCTGGCAAGTCGGACTGGTCGTTGTTCTTCGCCCGTGCCGTGTCCTACGACGCCGCCAAGAACTGGAAGAACGCCGAGAAGGATCTGCGCATGGCCGTGACGCTCGATCCCGAACAGGCGATCGTGCTGAACTATCTCGGCTATTCCTGGGTCGACCGGGGCGTGAACTACGATCAGGGCATGGAATACATCAAGAAGGCGGTCGAGCTGCGCCCCAATGACGGCGATATCGTCGACAGCCTCGGCTGGGCCTATTACCGGCACGGCAAGTACCCGGAAGCGACGACCGAGCTCGAACGCGCGGTCGAACTGAAGCCGCAGTCCTGGGAGATCAACGATCACCTCGGCGATGTCTACTGGAAGACCGGCCGCAAGCTGGAAGCGAAGTTCCAGTGGCTTCACGCTTTGTCGCTCGACATCGAGGGCGACAAGCGCGGTCCGATCGAGCGCAAGCTCAATGAGGGTCTGGAAAAGGTCGAGGCGGAAGAGTTCGAGGCCAAGAAGGCGGAAGCCATGGCCACGCAGGCCAATCCGGATTCCCTCAAGCCCTGATCGACATGCGCACCGAGCGCGCTCCGGCCAAGATCAATCTCACATTGCGTGTGCTCGGCCGGCGCGCCGACGGCTATCACGAGCTTGAAAGCCTCGTCGCCTTCGCCGGGGTGTGCGATCACCTGTCGCTCGATCCTTCGAAGCCGTTCGGACTCGTTGTCGAAGGACCGACCGCGGGCGAGGCCGGGCCGGATGCCGACAATCTCGTTCTGCGCGCGGTGCGCGCGCTTCAGGAGCGCGTGCCGGATCTGAAGCTCGGCCTGTTCACGCTGAAGAAGAGACTGCCGGTCGGCGCGGGCGTCGGCGGCGGATCGTCGGATGCGGCGGCGGCCTTGCGTCTCGTCGCGCAGCTGAATGCACTGACGCCGGACGATCCGCGCCTGTTCGAGGCGGCGGCGCAAACCGGCTCCGACATTCCTGTCTGTCTTGTACCGACGGCGCGCATGTTTCGCGGCCGGGGCGAAAAAGTGGGGCCACGCATAAACTTGCCGCCTTTGGCTGCGGTTCTGGTCAATCCGGTTGTCCATATCGCGACGCCGGATGTGTTTCGCGGCCTCGGCCTTCGAGCCGGCGAGAGCGGGCCGTCGTCAGGGCCGGGCGAACCGGAATTCGCAGGCGATATAAGGGGTTTGGTCCAGTCCTTTGCGCGCGATGCGAACGATCTCGAACCCGTCGCGGAGCGGCTCGCGCCTGTCGTTACCGACGTGCTCGCGGCTTTGCGCGGAGCCGAGGGCGTCCGTTTCGTCCGCATGTCAGGCTCGGGCGCTACCGTGTTCGGATTGTTCGATAATTGCCGCGACGCCATGCGTGCGGCAAAGGCGCTCAGGACGTCCCATCCGAACTGGTGGATCAAGCCCACGGTACTGCGTTAAACTTTGAGTACCGACATGCCGATTTCCGTCATCATCCTCGCCGGACCGCTTGCACCGCTCGGTCCGAAATCCGTGCCGAGCGGCATCGCCAAATCGCCTCTCGCCGCGCCGGTCTGGCTCGGGCCGGAAGGTCTCGATGGCGATGCGCAGGGCGACCGCAGCGTGCATGGCGGTCCCGAAAAGGCGCTGCTGCATTACGCCCACGATCATTACGCCGACTGGCGCGCCGAGATCGGCGATGCGCCGCCGCTCGGCCGCGCGGGCGCGTTCGGTGAAAACATTTCCTCGGCCGGGCTTACCGAGAGCGGGGTCGCGATCGGCGATGTCTTCCGCCTCGGAGGCGCGCGGGTTCAGGTCAGCCAGATGCGCCAGCCCTGCTGGAAGCTGAACGCGCGGTTCGGCGTTTCCGATATGGCGCGCCGCGTCCAGACCACCGGCCGCACCGGCTGGTATTACCGCGTGCTGGAAGAGGGGCGCGTTTCGCCCGAGGACGAACTGGAACTTCTCGACCGCCCGGCGGCGGACTGGACCATGGCCCGCCTTCAGCGCGTGTTCTACCGCGACATGATGAACCGCGCCGAGCTCGAGGCGATGGCCGCGCTCGACGTGCTGCCGAATAATGTGCGCGACCGCGCGCGCAAGCGGCTTGCAAGCGGGCAGGTGGAAGACTGGGCGCCGCGCCTGTGGGGCGAAGAGGCCGAACCCGCGCCCTGATTCGGGATGAAGCCCTGAGGCACGGCAAGGGCCCTTTTCCTCTCCCGCTTGCGGGAGAGGACGACTCGAAAGCCGGGAGGCTTTCGAGCGAGGTGAGGGGAGAGTCACAGACACTGAACTCGCCGCATTCCCCTCACCCGGCGACCGCTGCGCGGTCTACCGACCTCTCCCGCAAGCGGGAGAGGGGATTAGTGCGCGAAGCGGTAGAGGGGATTAGTGCGCGCGGCTCGTCACGAAGTCGATCACGTCCAGCATGGCCGCCTTCGGAGCCGAATCCGGGAACAGCGCCAGCGCGTCGCGGGCGATCGTGCCGTAATGGCGCGCCCGCGCCAATGTCTCGTCGATGGCGCCGTGGCGCGCGAGAAGATCGATGGCGATGCCGAGGCTGTGGTCGTCGATCTGGCCGGCCTCCAGCGTCTTCTTCCAGAATTCGCGTTCGCCCGGCGTGCCGCGCCGCACCGCGAAGATGACCGGAAGCGTGATCTTGCCTTCACGCAGATCGTCGCCGACCTTCTTGCCGAGCTTGGCCTCGCGCCCGCCATAGTCGAGCGCGTCGTCCACGAGCTGGAAGGCGATGCCGAGATTGGCGCCATAGGCGCGGCAGGCGACCTGCTCATCCTTCGGGCGCTGCTGAAGCGCCGGGCCGACCTCGCAGGCGGCGGCGAACAGGGCCGCCGTCTTGGAGCGGATCACCGTGAGATATTCGTCCTCGGTCGTGGCGATGTTCTTGGCCGCCGCAAGCTGCATGACCTCGCCTTCGGCGATCACGGTCGCGGCCGTCGAGAGAATGTCGAGACAGGACAGAGAGCCGACTTCGACCATCATCTTGAACGCCTGACCGAGCAGGAAATCGCCGACGAGCACGCTCGCCTGATTGCCCCACATCATGCGCGCCGCCAGCTTGCCGCGCCGCATTTCGCTCTCGTCCACCACATCGTCGTGGAGCAGGGTCGCCGTGTGCATGAACTCGACGGCGGCGGCGAGGCGCAGATGGCCGTCGCCCGGATAGCCCGCCAGCTTGGCCGCGGCCAGGGTCAGCAAAGGCCGCAGCCGTTTGCCGCCCGAGGAGATAAGATGGTTGGCGACTTCCGGGATCATCTGGACGTCGGAGCCGGTGCGCGACAGGATAAGCGCGTTCACCCGTTCGAGGTCGGCAGCGACAAGATCGGAGAGCGCCTGGATTCCCCCGCTTTCGCGGCGGGGCTCTTCAAGCGGTACAACTACTCCCAACGGGCTCTCCTTTCCGGGTGGCCGGGAAGATATGCGCCCCGGTACGCCACGGGCAAGCACAGAATGGACGCGGGACGAAAGGAAGGCGCGGCGTGGAAGAACTTCTGCGGACCAATGACATGGTATTGGTTTCGTTTGTCGGCTCGCTCCTTGAGGAAGCGCAAATTCCGCACATGATTCTCGACAGTCATATGAGCGTGGTCGAAGGCTCGCTCGGTGTCCTTCCCCGCCGCGTCATGGTTGCGGCGGACCATATGGAAGCCGCGCGTCGCCTGATGGAGACCAATGGGCTTGGTGGGGAAATGCGTCCGTGAACACGGCTGAAACCACGCTCGACAGCATTCTCGGCGGCCGTCTGCGGCTGGGCCAGCCCGCGCGGGGCCACCGTGCGGGAACCGACGCCGTTCTCGCCGCCGCCGCCGTGCCCGCGAAGCCGGGCGATGTGATCGCCGATTTCGGCGCCGGCGTCGGCACGGCCGGGCTGGCGGTTCTCATCCGCGTTCCCGATACCCGCGCCGTGCTGATCGAGATCGATTCCGAAACTGCCGGGCTCGCCGAAGCCAATATCCTGGCCAACGATCTGAGCAGCCGCGCCCGTGTCCTGACCGTGGATGTCGCCGAGGCGGGGCGCGGCCTGTCCTCGGGCCTTGCCGGCGCGGCCGATCATCTGGTCTGCAATCCGCCCTACAACAGCCCCGCCGGGCGTCCGCCGCCTGATGCCGCCACCGCCCGCGCGCGCGTCGCGTCGGAGGGGATGATCGAGGAATGGATGCGCGCCGCCGCCCGTGTGCTGCGGCCTGGGGGATCGGTGACATTGATCCACCGCCCGGAAGCGCTGGAGAGCGTTCTCGCCGCTCTGGCGCGGCGCTATGGCGGGGTGCGGCTGCGTTTCGTCCATCCCGAAGCAGGCGCGCCCGCAAGCCGCGTTCTCGTCCATGCCCGTAAGGACAGCCGCACGCCGCTGAAGGTTCTGCCGCCCTTCGTGCTTCACCGGCCGGACGGCGGTTTCACGCCCGAAAGCGAGGCTGTCCACCGCGATCTCGAACCGATCGCGATGGCCTGAACGGAAAACGGGGCGCCCGCAGACGCCCCGTTCATCTCGTCAGTAGCGGTAGCGGCTCGGATAGCAGCGCCGCTCGACCACGCGGCGCCATTCGCCGCGGATTTTCTTGCGCACGACCACGCGTTCGCAATTGCGGCGCGGCGGTGCGTAATGACGCGGATAATACCCGCCGTAATAGCGCGGATAATAGCCGTGGTGATAGCCGGGGCCCCATCCGGGCGAGCCGAAATAGAACCCGAAGCCCTGCGCGGCTGCGGGCGCGGGGGCGGAAACGGCCGCCGCGCCGAGCGCAACGGCGCCGACGGCGGCAAGAGCGAGTTTGCGAAACATGACCTCTCTCCCATTGCATGACGCGGATTCCGCGTCAGTCTGGAACCGACTTTAGAGCAGGGCCGCTGAACGGGTGGTGAGGGCGGCGTTCATGCCGCATTCAGCCTCTTGTCGGCATTGAGGCGGCGCCATAGGTCTCATTGTCGGAGGGTCAGCCATGCGCCGTTTTCTGCCGGTCGCCGCCATTGCCGCGGCTTTTGTCGGCTATCGGTTCCTGCGCCGGGAATGGCAGCGGATAAACCGCGATCTCGACCGCGTGCGCGCGGGCGGCGATGCCGCCCATGGCACGTTGCGGCGGGACGAGAGGACCGGCGAATGGCGGCCGTCGCGCTGACGGCCGCCTGCGGGATCACATCCCGGTCCGGTCGCAGATGCGTACATGCGTGACAGGCTCGATCCGGCAATCGCGCTCGTCCACCCGTTTCTCGACCGGAGGCGGCTCGCAATTGGCGCCGGCGGTGCAATTGCCCCGGACCCTGGTCAGGTCGATGCATTTGGCGCCGATGCATTCCAGCGCCGGGTTCGGGCCGCCGCCGCTGCCATCTCCACTGCTGCCGCCGCCACCACCACCGCCGCCCCCTCCGCTCGACTGGGCATAGGCAGCGCCCTCCATGCCGGCCATGAATCCGGCCGGAACCGAGGCTGCGAGAAGCGCCGCAAGGGCGAAAAGGCGCGCGGCACTGCCGGCGCGGCGATGAAGCGAGGTCATGAACATCGGGGTTCTCCGTGGCTCGAAATCCCCTGAGGGGACGTATAGCCATCTGTCGCCGCAGCGCCGGAAAAGGTTCAGCCGCTTGCCCGAAAAGAGGGGCATGGATAGGGTGCGCCGACTTTCCGACTCTCATCTTTCAGGCACATGGCCGCACATCTTCCGGGACCGCTGGACCCCAAACGCTCCTTTCAGGGCCTCATTCTCACGCTGCAGGATTTCTGGGCGCGGAAGGGCTGCGTCATCCTTCAGCCCTATGACATGGAGGTCGGTGCGGGCACGTTTCACCCGGCGACGACGCTTCGCGCGCTCGGCCCGAAACGGTGGAACGCGGCCTATGTGCAGCCCTCGCGCCGCCCCAAGGACGGCCGCTACGGCGAGAACCCGAACCGCTTCCAGCACTATTACCAGTATCAGGTCATCCTGAAGCCGAACCCGCCGAACCTTCAGGATCTCTATCTGGAATCCCTTGTCGCCATCGGCATCGATCCGACGCTGCACGACATCCGCTTTGTCGAGGACGATTGGGAAAGCCCGACCCTCGGCGCCTGGGGCCTCGGTTGGGAATGCTGGTGCGACGGCATGGAAGTCTCGCAGTTCACCTACTTTCAGCAGGTCGCGGGCGTCGAATGCACGCCGGTCTCGGGCGAACTGACCTACGGGCTCGAACGGCTTGCCATGTACCTACAGGGCGTCGACAACGGCTTCGAGCTGAATTTCAACGGCCTCGAGGGCGAGGACAAGGTGACCTACGGCACCGTGTTCAAACAGGCCGAGGAAGAATATTCGCGCTACAATTTCGAGCATGCGGACACCGACATCCTGTTCCGGCATTTCCGTGAATACGAGGGCGAATGCCGTTCGCTGCTGGAAAAGGGCGAGGCGGGCGACCGCCACCTCATGGCCATGCCGGCCTACGACCAGTGCATCAAGGCGAGCCACGTCTTCAACCTGCTCGATGCGCGCGGCGTGATCTCCGTCACCGAGCGCCAGAGTTACATTCTGCGCGTGCGCGAACTTGCGAAAGCCTGCGGCGCAGCCTGGCTTAAGACGGCCGGCGGAGGGGCAGTCTGATGCCCGATCTTCTGCTCGAAATCCTGTCCGAGGAAATTCCGGCGCGCATGCAGGCGCGCGCGGCCGACGATCTCCGCAAACTCGTCACCGATGCTCTGGTCGAGGCGGGCCTGACCTATGAGGGTGCAAAAGCGTTCGCGACGCCGCGCCGTCTCGCGCTCACCGTGCAGGGCATGCCCGGCCGCGCGCCCGACCGCAGGGAAGAGCGCAAGGGGCCGCGCGTCGGCGCGCCGGACAAAGCGCTGGAAGGCTTTCTGAAAGCCGCCGGCCTGAACAGTATTGACGAAGCGAAGGTCCAGAAAGACCCGAAGGGCGATGTCTATATCGCCGTCACGGAAAAGAAGGGCGGCACGGCTGAGGACATCATCGCCGCCATCATGCCGAAAATCGTCCGCGAATTTCCGTGGCCGAAAAGCATGAAATGGGGCGAGGGGACATTGCGCTGGGTGCGCCCGCTGCAGTCCATACTCTGCACTTTCGGCACTGCGGGCGAGGACCCCGATGTCGTGACATTCGAGATCGACGGCGTGGTTTCGGGCGATGTCACCATCGGCCACCGCTTCCTTGCGCCTGGCACGATCAGGGTCAAGCGCTTCGACGATTACGTGTCCTCGCTGCAGAAGGCGAAGGTCGTGCTCGACGCCGAGCGCCGCCGCGAGATCATTCTCACCGAAGCGCGCAATCTCGCCTTCGCGCAGGGGCTTGAGCTTGTCGAGGACGAGGGGCTGCTGAACGAAGTGGCCGGTCTTGTCGAATGGCCGGTCGTGCTGATGGGCTCGTTCGACGAAAGCTTCCTTGATGTGCCGGACGAGGTCATCCGAACCACGATCCGCGCAAACCAGAAATGTTTTGTTCTTCGTAAGGGCAACAAGCTAGCCAACAAGTTCCTGCTCGTCTCCAATCTCGAGGCGACGGATGGCGGCAAGGAAATCGTCGCCGGCAATGAGCGCGTCGTACGTGCGCGTCTGTCGGATGCGAAATTCTTCTGGGAGACGGACAGGAAGGTCGCGCTGGACGAGCGCGCGAAGAAGCTTGCCGAGATCGTGTTCCACGAAAAGCTCGGCACGCAGCATGAGCGCGTCGAACGCATCGCCAATCTCGCGCGCGAGATCGCGCCGCTTGTCGGCGCCGATCCGGACAGAGCGGAGCGCGCCGCGCGCCTCGCCAAGGCCGATCTCGTCACGGAAACTGTCGGCGAATTCCCGGAAGTGCAGGGCGTCGCGGGCCACAAGCTCGCGCTTCTGCAGGGCGAGGATGCCGAGGTCGCCGCCGCCATCGAGGAGCATTACAAGCCGCAGGGGCCGGGTGACCGCGTACCGACAGGTCCGGTCTCCATCGCGGTGGCTCTTGCCGACAAGCTCGATACGCTTGTCGGGTTCTGGGCCATCGACGAAAAGCCGACGGGCTCGAAAGACCCTTATGCGCTGCGCCGAGCGGCGTTGGGTGTGATCAGAGTTATTTTAGAGAATAAACTACGTGTTCGGCTGATCGAACTTTGCGCTTTTGCATATCAACGCATTGGCTTTGCCCTAACGTTTGTTAGCAACAAAGAGTTTGACTACGTCCTCAAGTTGCAGGACGCAATTGGTCGACGCTACAACAAGACAACAGACGGTACGGACGATGAGTTCTGGGCGGGCGTCCAGTCTGGTTGGGACCGACGCTTTGTCTATGAAGCAGTTGACGAGCTTAGTATTCCGGCCGCCACTGATCTCCTCGCCTTTTTCGCCGACCGTCTGAAGGTCCAGCTCCGCGAGCAGGGCGCGCGCCACGATCTCGTTGACGCCGTTTTCGCGCTCGGTAATCAGGACGATCTCGTCCTCATCGTCCGCCGTGTCGAAGCCCTTGCGAACTTCCTCGGCACCGATGACGGCAAGAACCTGCTCGCCGGGTTCAGGCGCGCCAACAACATCCTGTCCATCGAGGAGAAGAAGGAACAGGACGGCGTGTTCGACGGCCCGCCCGATCCGGACATCCTGAAAGAGATCGAGGAAAGCGATCTTTACGTCGCGCTCGATCATGCCGAGACGGCGGCCCGCGAGGCGGTCCACCGCGAGGATTTCGCCGCCGCAATGTCGGCGCTGGCGCAGCTCCGTGCGCCGGTCGATGCCTTCTTCGACAAGGTCATCGTCAATGCCGACGATCCACGCCTGCGCGACAACCGCCTGAAACTTCTGGCGAAGCTGCGCGCCGCCGCCCGCACCGTCGCGGATTTCTCGAAGATCGAGGGGTAAGGACCCCCTCTCCCCAACGAGGGAGAGGGGCGAGTCGCGCTGAAAGCGCGACCGGGGTGAGGGGGATGGAAAAGAAGCCGTTTCCGCCGGATTCACGAGAGTATGCACGGCAAATGCGCCGCACGCAGACGGTTGCGGAGCAGAAGTTGTGGCGTTTGCTGCGGGATCGGCGTCTGAGCGGCTTGAAGTTCCGCAGGCAGGTCCCGATTGGCCCCTACATCGCGGATTTTCTGTGTCAACGGCCGAAGCTGATAGTCGAGGCCGATGGCGGCCAGCATTCACTGGGCAGTGACGATCAGCATCGGGACCTTTGGTTCCGCCGTGCTGGCTATCAGGTCGCTCGCTATTGGAACCACGAAATTCTGGAAAATAGCGAAGGCGTTCTTCTGGACATACTGGCAAAGGCCGGTGTGAAGCTCGATTAGGCCCCCTCATCCCGCTCGCGATCTGTCGATCGCGAGTCGACCTTCTCCCTCGTTGGGGAGAAGGAAGGGAGGGGGCGTCCATATCCGCAAATACGCACAATATCGCCACAATTTCCGCCCGCTGTTCTTGCACAGGGAGTTTGCCGTTCCCTCGGAACCTCCCCACCTTCGTCAACGTTCCACCTGCACGCGGCCCTTGCGCCGTAACTCAGAAGGAAGCCGCCGTGGAGATCAATATCGTCACCTTGCAGCCCATCGTCGCGCTCATCGCGGGCATTCTGATCCTCATAATGCCGAGGCTGCTCAACTACATCGTGGCGATCTACCTGATCTTTATCGGCCTTTCCGGACTCCTCGGCTGATGCCGGGGCAAGACGAAAGGGTGAAAGAAATGGACCGCGATCTCGAAAAGGACCCCATCGAACGACGGACCGACACGACCTATGTCGAATCCTCGACGGATTCGGGCGTGACCTGGTTCATCGTCGGCGCGCTGGTGATTGCCGCCGGTGTGCTGGCCTATCTGTATTTCGGCGGTGAGAACGACACGACGGCCGAAACCGTGCCGCCGGCCACCGAGGCCCCGGCCGATACGGGCCGCGCTTCGACCCCCGATGCCGCCCCGGATGCGGCCGCGCCTTCGGCCCCGGCTCCGATGGAACCCGCCGCGCCGGCAGCTCCCGCCGAACCCGCGCCGCCCGCGGCTCCGGCCCCGAGCACGCCGTAAAATCGCGTAGTGACGTCAACGTTAAGGAGCGGCCGGCCCCTCAGCCGGCCGTTTCTTCTTTGTCTGTTCACCCCCAACGCGCCATATTCAGGTCTTAAGCAGCGGCCCATCCGAAGGCCGAAGGCGAGAGGGACACGTGCGAAGCGAAGCGGGCGACGAACGGACGCCCCGGATCAATGGCCGGGTGAAGGCGGGCTCGCGCCCGGTTCCGGCCCTGCCGCAGACGCGGGCGGCCGCCGTCCTGCGCCGGGCGGTCGATCTCGTCGCGACGGGAAAGATGTCGCGCGAACAGGCGCTTCTCGATATTCCGCCGTCGATCCTGGAAGAGCTTTTCCACCCCATGATCGACCCGGCCTACCAGCGCTGCGTCATCGCGCGCGGGCTTCCGGCCTCTCCCGGCGCGGCCTGGGGCGAGCTTGTCTTCTCCCCGGCCGAGGCGGAGCGGCTGGCGGATGAGGGGCGCCGCGTCATCCTGGTGCGCGTCGAAACCAGCCCCGAGGACATTCACGGAATGCACGCCGCGACCGGCATCGTCACCGCGCGCGGCGGGCGCACCTCGCATGCGGCCGTGGTCGCGCGCGGAATGGGCAAGCCCTGCGTCACCGGCGCGGGCGATATCCGTGTCGACGAGCGCGCCGGCACCATGACGGCCGGCGGCATGACGCTGAAGACCGGCGACATCGTCACCATCGACGGCACTGCGGGGCAGGTGCTCGAAGGCGAAGCGCCGATGACCGAGCCTGAATTGCCGCCCGATTTCACAACCGTTCTGAGCTGGGCGGATTCGCTGCGCTCCCTGCGCATCCGCGCCAATGCGGACACGCCGGGCGATGCCGCGGCCGCGCGCCGCTTCGGCGCCGAAGGCGTCGGCCTGTGCCGCACCGAGCACATGTTCTTCGATGCCAAGCGCATCCGCGCCGTGCGCGAAATGATCCTTGCCGAGACGCAGGAGAAGCGCCGCGCCTCGCTTGCGACCCTTCTCGGCGTGCAGCGTCAGGACTTCGCCGAGATATTCCACATCATGGCCGGGCTTCCGGTCACGATCCGTCTGCTCGATCCGCCGCTGCACGAATTTTTGCCGAAAAGCGAGGAGGACCGTGCCGAGATCGCGCGCTCGCTCGGCATGACGCCGGAAAAGATGCGCCGCCGCGCGCACGAGCTGGACGAGTTCAACCCCATGCTCGGCTTCCGCGGCTGCCGCCTCGCCATCGCCTATCCGGAAATCGCGGAAATGCAGGCGCGCGCCATTTTCGAGGCGGCCATCGCCGTCGAAAAGGATACGGGCAAGCCGATCAACCTTGAAATCATGGTGCCTTTGGTCGCCACGCGCGCGGAGCTCGATCTCGTCAAGGCGCGTATTGACGCCACCGCCGCCGCCGTGCGCGGCGAACTCGGCGTCATGGTGCAATACCAGATCGGCACGATGATGGAGCTGCCGCGCGCCTGCCTTGCGGCCGGCGACATCGCCCGCAGCGCCGAATTCTTCTCCTTCGGCACCAACGACCTGACGCAGACGGCGTTCGGCATGTCGCGCGACGATGCCGGCACCTTTCTCGGCGCGTACATATTGAAGGGCGTCCTGCCCAACGACCCCTTCACCTCCATCGATGTCGACGGGGTCGGGGAATTGATCCAGATCGCGGTCGAGCGCGGCCGCAAGAGCAATCCCGGCATCAAGCTGGGCCTGTGCGGCGAACATGGCGGCGACCCCGCGAGCATCGCCTTCTGCCACAATGCGGGCCTGACCTATGTGTCGTGCTCACCCTACCGGGTGCCGATCGCCCGCCTCGCCGCCGCCCAGGCCGCGCTGCGGGGGTAGGGACGTTCCTCTCTCCCGCTCGCGGGAGAGGCTGTTGCGGCACACTCAATCCTCATCCTGAGCCGGGCGCATAGCGCCCGTATGGAAAGATGACTGCTCCCCTTCCTCCCCTGAAAGGGGAGGGCGAGTCACGCGTAGCGTGACCGGGGTGGGGTGAGGTGAGGGTTTATCGATATACCCCCACCCCGGCGCGCTGACGCGCGCTCGACCCTCCCCCGCTTCGCGGAGGAGGGAGCCAATCGTGCTTCGATACGGACGCCTTCGGCCCTCCTCAGGATGAGGGTGGGAGTGTAACGACGCGGCAGGCTTGCTGCCTACCCTCCCCTTGAGGGGGAGGGTCGCGCCGTAGGCGCGGGGAGGAGCGTATGCGAAGGCATACGTCTCCCATGCAATCACCCCATCCATCACCTCGCGATCTCCAACCCTTTCCCAAAGGGGAATTAACCCTCCCGCAACCTTAAGCGGCGATAACTCTGTTTCGTGTGATTTGAGCGACTCTTTATCCGGTCGCTCGGTGTGTTGCGTACAGGGTTTGTCGGTGATGCGTGTGTTGCGTCGCGTAGCGTTGCGTTCCTCACGGGCGGCCGGATGGCTGGCCCTTGGCGGCGCTCTCCTTCTTCCTACGGCCGTCGCCATGCAGGATGCGCCTGCTCTCGGCACGATCACCCCCATCAATCGCTCGCTCACCTATTTCGCGCCCGCGCCGGCGCGCGCACCGCTCGTCATTGCGAGCCTCGACAGTTTCGATCTCGCTCTGGATATCGCCGCGCGCGACACCGGCGGCTTCGTCGTCCGCGAGGCCGTCCTGCCGCTCGAAAACGAGCCCACGCCCCGGCGTCAAAAGATCGAGCGTCCCGTTCTGCCGCCCGTACTTGCATCGCGCTTTGCCATTTCCGGGCCGGTCGATCCGCTCGACACGCTGACGGATCTCGGCGCCTATGCCCAGCCGTCACCCGAAGTCGGCGCATCGGGCGCAACGATCGCGCAGATCCCGATGTCCGCACCGCCCGACGGCGCGACGCCGGATGCGCCGGTCGAGCTTGCCGCCGTCACGCCGCTCGAAATCATCACCCCCTATCAGCTCGCCGCTCTGTCCGAGCCGGAACACACCGGCAGCATCGGCAGCGAGGACGCGCTTTCGCAGGAACACGGTCTTTCGCTTGCCGTGCAGAAGGAAGATTTCGGCAAGGCCAAGAAATGCCTCGCCGAGGCGATCTATTTCGAGGCGCGCGGTGAATCCGAAAAAGGTCAGTACGCGGTCGCTCAGGTGGTCATGAACCGCACGCGCACGGGCTATTATCCGGCGACCGTGTGCGGCGTGGTCTACGAGAACCAGAAGCGGCGCAACCGCTGCCAGTTCTCGTTCGCCTGCGACGGCAAGCCGGATCGCGTGCGCGATCAGGACGCCTGGAAGACGGCGCAGCGCATCGCCGACGATGTGCTCGTCAACGGCGCCTATCTGCCGGAAATCGGCACCTCGACCCATTACCACGCGACCTATGTACGCCCGCGCTGGATCCGCGACATGACGGACAAGACGCGTATCGGTACGCATGTCTTCTACCGCGTGAAGAACTGGTCGGACGAGGGGGTTTGATGTGTGTCCTGGGGCCGCGAAGCGGAGCCCGGGACCCATACGCCGTGAAGACGCGATTAAATCTCTGATGCTGCGGTGTATGGGTCCCGGATCGCGCTCGGCTTTGCCTCGCTTGTCCGGGACACGCGTTACCCCCGCGCTCCCAGCCTTAACCCCGCCGAAGGGCGCTCGGCCGTCACATCGCGCCGGAAGCGGAACAGTTTCGCCGGGCGGCCACCGGTCGCGACCGTGGTCGAGCCGGTCGGCTCCACCAGAGCGGCGGTTTCAACGAGGCGGCGGAAATTCTGCTTGTGCAGATGCCGTCCGGACACCGCTTCCACCGTGCGCTGCAATTCCGTCAGCGTGAATTCGTCGGGCATCAGTTCGAAGACCAGCGGCCGGTATTTCAGCTTGGAACGCAGGCGCCCCATCGCGGTCGCAAGGATGCGGCGATGGTCGAACCGCATGGCGCGCCCGAGCGGCGGAAGCTCACCGCGCTTTTGCGCCGCCTCGCGGCCGTCGCGCCGCGCTTCCTCGACAAGCCCCGCTTCGTACATAAGCTCGTAGCGGTCGAGCACCTTTTCCTCGTCCCACGCGCCCGCGCCGAAAGCGAAGTTGAAGCGCTCGCGCCGCGTGCCGCCCTGCTTCATCGGACCGGCGGGCTTTTCGGCGGCCCATGCCTCCAGCAGCGGCATGAAGGCACCGAGCAGCGGTGGCGGTCCTTCGCGCCAGTCCTCCCACGGGAAATGTCTGTACCACGGGTCGAACCTTGCGCCCGTTTCCGTCAGCCCGGCGGAATCCTCCGGCTGGCGCGTCAGCGCGAGATAGCCGACCGAGACGATGTGCGGACCGGTATCGCCCGGCCGCATATGCCGGCCGCGGTCGCCGAATGTGTACAATTGCTCGACATAGCCGATTTCGAGCGCCGTCTGGTCCTGCACGAAGCCGCGCAGGCCCGTATCGAGCGTGCGGTGCGCGCGCGGATCGAACGGCCCGGAGGGCAGGCCGGGCTCCGGCTCGGCACCGTGCGTGACGAGAACGAGCGGCGTCTTTTCCTCCACCGCGACGATGGCGGCGGTGAGGTTGATTTCGATGGCGGTCGGGGAAGCCGTCATCCTGTCATCCTGCGCTCAGGCTTTTGAATCGCGCAAGAAAGCGCTTTTCCGCCTTTTCGGCTGGCCACGGCGTCAAATCGAGCCCGGCCGGAATGCCGACGGGCTTGCCGAAATATTTCAGCGCCTCGTCGGTCTCGAAGCCGGCGAGTTTCGTCGCTTCCATATAGGCTGCGGCCTGGTCGGCGCGCTTCAGCAGCTTGCGATGCACTTCGGGAATATCGGGCGGCAGTCCGAAGCGCAGATGGATCGCGGTCATCAGCCGGTTCTCGATGACCTTGTATTGACCGCCGAGCATGGCCTTGAACGGCGAGATCAGGTCCGCGACCACATATTCCGGCGCATCGTGCAGAAGGATCGCAAGCCGCCAGCGTTCGGCGAGGTCGGGCTTCAGCACGCGCGAAATATGTTCGACGACGAGCGAATGCTGCGCCACGGAAAAGATGTGCGCGCCCCGCGTCTGGCCGTTCCAGCGCGGCACGCGCGCGAGGCCGTGCGCGATGTCCTCGATCTCGACATCGAGCGGCGAGGGATCGAGGAGGTCGAGCCTGCGTCCGGACAGCATGCGCTGCCAGGCGCGCGGGGGAGGGGTTTTTGCCATCAGCGCGCGAGCTTCTTGACTTCTTCGTGGCGGAAACAGCCGACGAGGTGATCGTTGACCATGCCGACCGCCTGCGCGAAGGCATAGACGATGGTCGGCCCGCAGAACTTGAAGCCGCGCGCCTTCAGTTCCTTCGACATGCGCTTCGCCATGTCGGTTTCCGCCGGCACCTGCTGCATGCTCTTCCAGGAATTCTGGACCGGCCTGCCGTCGACGAAGGTCCACAGAAGTTCGGCGAAGCTGCCCTTTTCCTGAATCTCCAGCCATGCCTGTGCGGACAGGACCGCACCGTCGATCTTCAGCCGGTTGCGCACGATGCCGGCATCGTTCATCAGCGCGGCGGTTTTCTTCGGGTTGTAACGCGCGATCTTTTCGGGCTGGAAACCGTCGAAGGCGTTGCGGAAATTATCGCGCTTCCTGAGAATGGTGACCCAGGAGAGCCCGGCCTGAAATCCGTCGAGGATCAGCTTCTCGAACAGCGCGCGGTCGTCATATTCCGGCACGCCCCATTCCGTGTCGTGATAGGCGACATAGATCGGGTCCGTACCCGGCCACGGGCAGCGCGCTTTGCCGTCTCCGCCTGTAACGACACCTTTCACGCCCCGCTCTCCTGCGGTTCCCCGGGGAAGCGGAATTTCGCCCAGTCCGGCTTGTCGTCTATCGTTAC
The DNA here is from genome assembly GCA_023388965.1 of Pseudomonadota bacterium. Lineage (GTDB taxonomy): Bacteria > Pseudomonadota > Alphaproteobacteria > Rhizobiales > Methylopilaceae > Flaviflagellibacter. The sequence continues at coordinate 168,185 of JAEWFF010000018.1, forward strand.
AACAGCATCGCCCGCTTTCAGCGGTGCGCCGGCCGACAATGCGTCGTCCACGCGATCGATGCGCAAGGTCGCAAGGCCCCGTCCATCCGCCACCGAGCCGAGCCGGCCCATCGCCTTTTCTCCGGCCACGATTTCTGCGCCGGCTTCGGCGGCGCCGTCGATACGTACCGGCAAGACGCGCGTGCGCGCGGTTGCGCGATGCTGGGTGCGGCTCACGACCTCCTGGCCGATATAGCAGCCCTTTTTGAAATCGACGCCGCCGAGCTGGTCCATGTCCGCTTCGTGCGGGAAGGCGTCCTCGAACATGAAGTCGCGGCCGCCTTCGGGAATGCCGAGCGCGATGCGATGGGCGTGGAAATCCGCCTCCGTTTTCAGGTCGAGACCCGCCGCCTTGAGCATTTCCTCCACCTCATCCTTCGGCAGGAAAGCGCGTGCGCCGAGCGCAGGAAGGCGCGGGTCCACGAACAGATTCGACAGGTCCGGCGCAGTGCCGCCCCAGATGGCGGCGACGGCAAGATTTTCGACGGTGATCGCCACCTTGGCGCGCAGTCTGTAGAGCATCAGCCTTTTGGTGAGGCCCTCGATCCGGTCCGCCGGCACATCCAGCAGGAAGCCGTCGCCGGTTTTGAGAACGAGGAAATCCGAGAGGATCTTGCCCTGCGGCGACAGGAGAGCGGCATAGGCCGCGCGGCCTTCGTCCAGCCCCTCGACCGAACTCGTCACGAGGTTATGCAGGAAGTGGGGAGCCTCGTCGCCGGAGATGCGGATCGCCCCCCGGCCGGGTAGAACAGCGGCAAAAGCCAAGAACACCTCCTTGCGCCCGAGCGCGCCGGAACGTAAGCCCCCATATCATCGCCTACAAGGGCAAGGACTTATGGCCGAAACCTATGATGTGATCTTCCGCGGCGGCACAATCGCCAATCAGGATGGCGTTCACCGCGCCGATCTCGCGGTGAAGGACGGCAAGGTGGCCGCGCTCGGCGATCTGTCGCGGGCCTCCGCCGGTGAGATTGTGGACTGCACCGGCCTGCATCTGTTGCCGGGCGTCATGGACACTCAGGTCCATTTCCGCGAGCCGGGTCTGACCCACAAGGAAGACCTCGAAACCGGCTCGCTCTCCGCCGTCATGGGCGGCGTGACGTCGGTGTTCGAAATGCCGAACACAAATCCGCTGACGACCACGGCCGAGGCGCTTGCCGACAAGCTCGCCCGCGCGAAGGGCCGGATGCATTGCGACCATGCCTTCTTCATCGGCGGCACGCATGAGAATGCTGCCGATCTGCCGGAACTCGAGCGCCTGCCCGGCTGTGCCGGGGTCAAGGTGTTCATGGGCTCCTCGACCGGCTCGCTGCTCGTCGATGACGATGAGGGCGTGCGCAACATCCTGAAGGTCATCCGCCGCCGCGCGGCGTTCCATTCGGAGGACGAGCCGCGCCTCAACGAACGCAGGAATCTGCAGGTTGCGGGCGACGCGGCCAGCCATCCGGTCTGGCGCGATGTCGAGGCGGCGATGAAGAGCACAAGGCGCCTCGTCGCTCTCGCGCGCGAGACGGGCGCGCGCATCCATGTCCTGCACATCTCGACGGGTGAGGAAATGCGCTTCCTTGCCGATCACAAGGATGTCGCGACCGTCGAGGCGACGCCGCATCATCTCACTCTGGACGACAGCCTTTACGCCACGCTCGGCACGAAGATTCAGATGAATCCGCCGGTGCGCGGGGCGGAGCATCGCGATGTCATCTGGTGGGGCGTGCAGCAGGGCATTGTCGATGTGCTGGGGTCCGACCACGCGCCGCACACGCTGGAGGAGAAAGCCCATCCCTATCCGCAATCCCATTCGGGCATGACAGGTGTACAGACGCTCGTGCCGATCATGCTCGATCATATCGCGCAGGGAAAGCTGACGCTGGAACGCCTGGTCGATCTGACGAGCGCCGGCCCCGCGCGCATTTTCAACATCGCGGGCAAGGGCCGTCTCGCCGTTGGCTACGATGCCGACATCACCGTGGTCGATCGCAAGCGCCGCGAGACGATCACCAATGGCTGGGTCGCCTCGCGCTCGCAATGGACGCCCTATGACGGGCGTCAGGTCACGGGCTGGCCGGTCGGCACCGTCCTGCGCGGCCGGCGCGTCATGTGGGAAGGCGAATTGACGGCCCCTGCGACCGGCGAGCCGGTGAGGTTTCTGGAGACGCTGGCAAAGGGCTGATGTGTGTCCCGGGGCCGCTTAACTCGGCTGCTGCCGAGTTAAGTCCCCTGTAAATCGTAACTCGGGCTCGCCCGAGTTACGTGCGGAGCCCGGGACCCATACGCCGTGACAGCGCGATTCTATCTCTGACGCTGCGGAGTATGGCTCCCGGATCGGCGCTCGGCTTCGCCTCGCTTGTCCGGGACATGCGGCTTGCCTATTCCTCCGCCGGCAGCGGAACGGTCACGAAAAACACCGCGCCTTTCTCGGCATTGCGCGCGCCGGCCTCGCCGCCAAGACTCGACGCGACGAAGCGCACCAGCCTCATGCCCAGCCCCTTGATGCGGGCGATGTCGAAATCCGTCGGAAGCCCGTTGCCGTTATCGGCAACCTCCAGAACGAACATATCGTCCTGCGCGCGCGCGAGCACGCGGATGATCGTGTCGCCATCCTTGCTGGCGCCGTGCTTGACAGCGTTGGTCACGAATTCGTTGATGACGAGGCCGAGCTTGGAGGCGTAGTCCGTCGACAGCCGGATGCGGTCGCATTCCGGATGCAGCTTCACGCGATGGCCTTCCTCCTCCTGCAGGACGGAGTCGGACAGATCGTTGCACAGATCGCGCAGATATTGGGAGAACTCGATGGTCTGCATGTCGCCGGAACGGTAGAGGCGGTCGTGTACATGCTGGATTGAGCCGATGCGCAAACCCGCTTTCTCAAGCTGGTCGCGTGTATGGGCATCGCTTTCCTGATGCGCTTGCATCCGCAGGATCGAGGAGGCGAGTTGCAGCGAGTTTGCGACGCGGTGATTCACCTCGCGCATCAGCAAGGCGGCTTGCCGCAGCTCCTCGTCCTTCGCGGCGACGAGCGCGCGCAATTCGTCAATATCGGCCACAGTGGAAGCCGCGCTGGCAGGCTCGGACATCTCAGCACCCTGTCGTCCAGCTTACCCCCAACGGCATGTTTGCAGAGATTTGCCGCGGGGTAAATCATGCGGCTGAGCAAAAGCGCGCGGCTGAACGAAAAGATTAGTCGCCGGCGACGAAAAAGTGCCAGGTTCCGTCGGGGCCGATGCCGACCCGGTAGAAGTTGTAAGCGCCGAACTCTTTCATCCCATTATATTCAAAACTGGTGACAATCTTGAACAGTTCGATTGTCTGCGCCGGCGTCAGCTCGTTGATCGGATAACCGGCGAAATAGGGCCACAGATACATTTCCTGCGGCGTGCCCTGATCGACATGCACGTAGCCCGCTTCCAGAACTTCCGCGAGAATGGCCATGACCTCGCGGCCCTCGCCGTCATTGGATTGTTCCTTCATCGCGGCGATCGGATCGCTGCCGTTTTCGCCGAAGGAAAAGACGGGCGGCATTTCGTTGGACTGCACAACAACGCGCAGCTTGTCGAGATCGCCGGACAGGGCCGCTTCGAGAATCTTGTCGCGCATTGTGCGGACAGGATCGGGCAGAAGCCCCGGATCGTAGAACACGTCCGGCTTTTCCTGCGGCGCAACTTCGGCTGCCGGCGGCGTGGCCGTGTCCTGCGCCAGCGCCATCTGTGCGGCGAACACCAGTCCGAGAACGGCCAGAAGGCGCATGAGCATCGGCAATCTTCCCTTCGGGGTTGGAGAGTTGCAGCCTAACCCGTCCGGCGTCGTGACGCGAGGTTGCCACTGCCTCCGCGTTTCAATATTCAGAAAACGGGCGTCGGCTTTCCGTGGCGCCGTTTCAAGTCCATGGAGCTATCGCGCGTGCTCGACTGGGGCCTGATCGGCATCGGCTTTGGCATCGGACTCGCCGTGGCCGCGCCCATGGGCCCGGTCAACATCATGGTCATCCACCGTGCGGTGAAGCACGGTTTCCTGTCGGCCTTCGGGGCGGGGCTCGGCGCGATTGCGGGCGATACGCTTTACGCGGCCATCGCGGCGTTCGGCATAACCGCCATCTCCGATGTCATCATCCACCATCTGGACTTCATCAAGATCGTCGGCGGCCTGCTCCTGATCGGGTTCGGCCTGTCGTTGATCCCGCGCACGCCGCATCCGGAACAGGGTGTCGAGGAGGACATACGGCCGAGCATGCTGGCGGCCGCGGTATCGACCTTCTTTCTCTGCATCACCAATCCCGCGCTTCTGCTCGGCTTCGCGGCTCTGTTCGCCGCGCTCGACGAGATCGGCCGCGCGCCGGAAAACTACGCCTCGGCGGCGGAGCTCACCTTCGGTGTGTTCGTCGGCGGTCTTGTCTGGTGGCTCGTTCTGTCGAGCGTGGTCTCGCGGCTGCGCGCGCGCATCACCCTGCGTTGGCTGCGCGCCATCAACATGCTGGCCGGTCTCAGCCTTGCGGTTTTCGGCGTGCTTCTGCTCGCCGATGTCGCGCTCGATGTTTTCTGATTACTGGGTCGCCATTGCGAGCGTGAACTCGCCGCGCCGCAGCCGGTCGGGCAGGCTTTCGGCGAAGGCGGCGACGGCTTCCTCGCCGAAGCTCTCCACGAGTTCGGCAAAGGCGCGGAACAGGGCGGCCTGCGCCACGCATTCGGGCGGCAGCCCGTCGAGCATCGCGCCCTCCCAGGCCTCTTCAAGATAGGACAAAGCGGCGAAGCGCTCTTCCGAGTGCTTTTCGCGATCCGTCACATTCGGGGGAAATTGAGAAGCTGCCATGGTCCGTCCGCTCCGGCGCGCCATGCGCCGCTCCGGCAACAGACTTAGCACGCGCCCGGCGCCGCGCTTTCCAATTCCTTAAGAAAGGTTAATTGCCCGGCATCAATTACCGTGCCGCGTCGCGATCTCGCGCGTCAGCTTCGCGCCTTCCGCGAGGAAACGGCGCACGGCGAGGTCGGCGGATGGCGTGCAGGTGCGGTAGGTCAGCTCGTAGCTGTTATAGCCGCGATTGAACGCGCCGGCGAAGCGTTCGCGCCGGTCGGGCGGCCCGCCTTCGGCCTCCATCAGATCCTGCATCTTGTCGCGCCAGATCGTGCCGTCATTGGCGCCGCAGAGCGGGCGCAGATAATGCAGCGCGCCGAGTATCTCGCCGATGCGCCGCATATCCTTTTCATAGGGCGGGGGCGGCGTGTTGCGCGCCGGGACGGAGGTCTGCTGCTGGGATGGCCATGGTGCGGCGGTGGCCGGCTGCTGACTTGAATCCGTTCCGGTGGCCGGCTGCGGCGCGGATTCGCGCGCCGGCGGCGGCGTCGGGCGCGGCTGGCGCTGCTCTTCCCGCTTGCGCTGGTTGCGCAGGAAATCGAGCGGCGATTGCGCATCCGCCGGAACGGGGGCGGCCAGCGGCCCGATCAGGGCGAGCGCAATCAGGATTCGGAGGATCATGCGCCCACGCTCTGCGGCAGAACGAGAGCTGCGGCAAGCCGGACGATGCGGTGCAGATCGTCCGTCACCGGCAGATCGTCCAGCGTCATCGGATCGGCCCAGCGCACATCGGAAGCTTCCGGCCCGGTCTGCGGTTCGCCCGAAACCCAGCGTGCCGCAAATGCAATGACGGTGAAGTGGAACCGGCCGCGCGCGCGCGGCATCACTTCGACGATGCCGGCAAAGTCCACGATGTCGGCTTTCACGCCCACTTCCTCGTCGAGTTCGCGCAGCGCGCATTCGCTCAACCGCTCGCCGAATTCCAGCCGCCCGCCGGGCAGCGACCACAGGCCCTGCAAGGCGCCGGCGGCCCGCTGCGCGAGCAGAACCTTGCCGTCGCGAAAAACGGCGGTGGAAACTCCGACTTCAGGGCGGGCGGGTTTGTCTGTCATGGGTTCGGGAATAGACCCGGATCAGGCCTCGAACAAGGCATCGACGGCCGCCTGCGCATCGTCGGCCTCCGCTTCGTCCGCTCCGGCCAGGCCGTTGATGACGGCGCTTGCCCGCGCGATCAGGAGTTCGGCGGCCTCCGCCGCTTCCTGAAGCGCATGCGTCGAATCCCCATGATTGTGTTCGTGACGGACGGCGGCCTGCGCCGCGAGCAGCACGGTGTCGATTTCGGCGAGGATGGAATCGAGGTGCTTCTTCACGCCCGGCTGCGCCATCTCGTAGCCGAGCAGAGCGAGCGCCTTGGAACGGAAGCCGGACGTCTCGAAATGCTGGCGGTAGTTCAGCAGCCGCCAGGCGAGAATCTCGTCCCTGATGTCCGGCGAGCTCTCATAGAGCCCGATCATCATGATCATCTCGTTGAAATGGTTCAGATAATCGGTCGAAAGCCCGGTCCGCGGATTGATGTTGGCCTCGACCAGGACATCGTGCAGCTCCGCGAGCGAGACAGTCTTTTCCTGAAATTTTCGCGGAACGGCGGCTTGCATGCTCATGGGCTTGTCGGGCGGAATGCCCGATGCCGGACTATGATCGCGGCCGCTTGCCGCAGGGTTAACGTGGCGGCAACAGCGCGCCAGGGTTGAGAAGGCCTTCGGGGTCGAACGCCGCCTTGAGCCGCTGCATCAGGTCGAGTTCGACCGCGTGCTTCGTGCCGGGAAGAAGATCGCGCTTCAGCCGCCCGACGCCGTGCTCGGCGGCGATCGAGCCCTCGAAACGGCCGACGACCGCATGGATGGCGGCGCTCATCGCATCCCATTGCGCAAGGAAGGCGTCCGGGTCGGCGCCTTCGGGCTGGGTGATGTTGAAATGCACATTGCCGTCGCCGAGATGGCCGAACGGGCAGGGGCGGCAGCCGGGCACGGTTTCGAGCGCCGCCTGCGTGGCGGCGTGGATGAAGGCCGGCACATCCTTCACCGGCACCGAGACGTCATGCTTGATCGAGGCGCCGGCCAGCCCCTGCGCGGCGGACATGATCTCGCGGTAGCTCCAGAGCGTCCTGCGCCTATCGGCGCTGTCGGCGATAACGCACTCAGTGGCCTCGTCCGCTTCCCGCGCCCCGTTCGCGATGCGGCGCATTGTGTCGTCCAGCCCCGAGGGTGCGACGGACGACAGTTCGATAAGTACGTACCACTCATGCCGCCCCGTCAGCGGCATTCCGAGCCCAAGCTTTTCCGCGGCGAGCGCCATGCCGAAGGCGGGGAGTATTTCCGCGGCCGTCACGTCCGGCCCGGCCTCCATGCGCGTGCGGCGAAAGACGGCGAGCGCGACTTCCGGCGAGCGGACGCCCATGAGCGCCGTTTCCACCGAGCGCGGCTCAGCGAACAGTTTCAGCGCGGCGGCGGTGATGATGCCGAGCGTGCCTTCCGAGCCGGTAAAGATGTGTTTCAGATTGTAGCCGGTATTGTCCTTACGCAGTGTCCGCAGGCCGTTCCAGATGCGGCCGTCCGCCAGCACGACTTCGAGGCCGAGCACGAAATCGCGCGCCGAGCCGTAGGCCAGAACGTTCAGCCCTCCGGCATTGGTCGCGAGCGTGCCGCCGACCGTGCAGTACTCTTCGGGCGCCAAGGTCAGCGGATAGAAGCGGCCGACTTTTCGTGCGGCGCGATGCGCCTCGGCCAATGTCGCGCCGGCCTCGATGACGAGCGTGTTGCCCTCGGGGTCCACGGCGCGCACGCGGTTCAGCCGCTCCAGCGAAAGAATGAGCGCGGGTTTCTGCTCGACCGGAATCTGGCCGCCGACAAGCCCGGTATTGCCGCCCTGCGGCACGATGGGCACGCCGCATTCGCGCGCGATGCGCACCACGGCCGCAACCTCCTCGGTCGTGCCGGGCTTCACCACCGCCACCGCGCGGCCCTTGAACAGACCCCGCCGCTCCGACAGATGCGGCGCCATGGCCGGGCCTGTCAGGACATGATCGGGACCGAGCAGCGAGCCGAGTTTGGGAATGATGGGGCCGGACGAGGGGAGCATCGCGCCAGCATAGCACGGGCGTGCCCCTCTCCCAGAGGGAGAGGGCCGACTCAAGCCAAAGGCTTGAGCGGGGTGAGGGGTTAAACCGGCCGTCCAGCTCTCTCTATCCTCATCCTGAGCCGGACTCGGCGACGCCGAGCCGTGTCGAAGGATGGCGATGGGCATCGCGCTCGCAACCATCCTTCGACACGCGCACTTCGTGCGCGGCTCAGGATGAGGATAGAGAGCAGCGGAACCCTCTCCCCTGGGAGAGGTAATTTACCGCACCGCCGCTCGCCGCAGCCGGTCATTGATCGCCTCGCCAAGCCCCTCGCCGGGAATCGGCGCAACGGCAATCGCGGCGGGGTTCAGCGCGTCCAGTTCGCGCAGATAGGCGAACAGGTTCGCGGCCGCCTCCGCAAGATCGCCGGAGGGCGAGAGATTGAGATGCGCGATCCCACGCCCGCCGAGCGGTGCGGATGGTCCAAAGCCGAGCCAGGCTTCACCTTCCGCGATCTCGGTCGCGTTCAGCCGCACGGGCGCCGAGGGCGCGTAATGCTGCGCCAGCATTCCCGGCGCCTGCACGCCGCCTGTCGCTTCTTCGAGCGGCTCGCCCAGCACCTGTTCGATCTCGGCGCGCGTGATGCCGCCCGGCCGCAGCAGCCGCACCGGCTCGCCCGGCAGGCAGGCGACGACCGTCGATTCGAGGCCGACATTGGTCGGCCCGCCATCGAGAATGATGTCGACCCTCGTGCCGAGATCCTCCGCGACATGGGCCGCCGTCGTCGGGCTCACCCGGCCGGACATATTGGCCGACGGGGCGACAACCGGCGCCATGAAGGCATCGAGCAGCTTGCGGGCCACCGGATGGGCCGGTACGCGCACTGCGACGGTGGAAAGCCCCGCGCGCGCCAGCTCGTGCACCGGGCAATCGGCATCGCAGGGCACGACCAGAGTCAGCGGCCCCGGCCAGAACGCCGCGCCGAGCTTTTCCGCACGGGCGTCGAAACGTCCGACCTTCTTCGCCTCGTCCAGCGACATGACATGCGCGATCAGCGGATTGAAGCTCGGCCGTCCCTTGGCCTCGTAGATTCGGGCCACCGCCGCGCCGTTGCGGGCATCCGCCCCGAGGCCGTAGACGGTTTCGGTTGCGAACGCGACGAGCGCGCCCGAGGCAAGCGCCCAGACGGCCTCGCCGATGGCCTGCGTGTCGGGCTTGAGGATGCGGGGGGAAGTCACGGTCTTTGGGTACATGGGGTTGATGCGGAAGAAAAGCGGCTAACATAAAGAGACGGGACAAGCCTTGCGTTCCGCGCCCCGGTGCTGTTCCCTCCGCCCCAACCGGCCTCCACACATAACAGAGAGAGATCCGAGCCCTTGGCCACGCTTCTTCTGCACCATCCGAACTTCGCCCTCCACCAGACCTCCGCCGGCCATCCCGAACGGCCGGACCGCTACCGCGCCGTCGAGGCCGTGCTGGGTCAGAAGGAGTTCGATGCGCTGGTGCGCGAGCGGGCCGAAACCGCCGATCTCGACACCACCCGTTATGTCCACACCGACCGCTATGTCGATTCGCTGGAGGCGGCGCGGCCGAACTCCGGCTATGTCTATCTCGACGGCGACACGATGATGGAGCCCTCGACCTGGGAAGTCGTGCTGCGCGGTGTCGGCGGCACGCTGCAGGCAATCGACAAGGTGCTCGACGGCGAAGTCCAGAACGCCTTCGTCGCCTGCCGCCCGCCCGGCCATCACGCCGAGAGCGAGCGCGCGATGGGCTTCTGCCTGTTCAACAATATCGGCATCGGCGCGCGCCATGCGCAGAAGAAGCACGGCCTCAAGCGCGTCGCCATCGTCGATTTCGACGTCCATCACGGCAACGGCACGCAGGAAATCTTCTATTCCGATCCGTCCGTACTTTATGCGTCTACCCACCAGATGCCGCTTTATCCCGGCACGGGCGCTGCGCGCGAAACCGGCGTCGGCAACATCTTCAACTGCCCGCTTGCGCCGGGCGATGGCGGCGACAAGCTGCGCGCCGCATTCAACGACAAGATCCTGCCCGCGCTCGACACCTTCAAGCCGGAACTCATCATCGTCTCGGCCGGTTTCGACGCTCATTCGCGCGATCCGCTCGGCTCGCTGCAGATGGAGGCCGAGGATTTTGCCTGGGTCACGCGCGAACTGATGAAATCGGCCGAGAAGAACTGCGAGGGCCGCCTCGTCTCGGTGCTCGAAGGCGGCTACGATCTGCAGGGCCTCGCCGACTCGGTGTCGGCCCATGTCCAGGAACTGATGAAGGGCTGATCCGCGTGGCCGAAGCCGATATCGCCAAACTTCCCTTCGAGCAGGCGCTCGCGGAGCTGGAAGAGATCGTCAAGGCGCTTGAAGCGGGCAATGTGCCGCTTGAGAAATCGATCACGCTCTATGAGCGCGGCGATGCGCTCAAGAAGCATTGCGACAGCCTTCTGAAAGCCGCCGAGGCGCGCGTCGAGAAGATTACGACGGATGCCTCGGGCCAGGCGTCCGGCACAGCCCCGCTCGATCCAGCCTGATGCTGACGGTCTATCTCTCAAGGGGCGGCGCGCTTGTCCCCGAGACGTTCGACCCGAAGAAGAAACTGCCCGCCGCCGCCGTCTGGCTCGATCTCGTCAATCCCACGCCGGAAGAGGACAAGGCCGTCGAGGCCTATCTCGGAATCGAGATTCCGACGCGCGAGGACATGGCGGAGATCGAGGCGTCGAGCCGTCTTTATGTCGAGGACGACGCCCGTTTCATGACCGCGTCCATACTCGCCGGTGTGCGCAAGGACGAGCCGGGCCTCGTCAATGTCAGCTTCATTCTCGCCGGCAATCGTCTCGTCACCGTGCGCCACGGCCGGCCGCGCGTCATCGATATGTACATTGCCCGCCTCTGCAAGCAGGCCAACGCGCCCGCGAGCGGGGACGCGATCCTGCTCGGCATGCTGGAAGCGATCATCGACCGTACGGCCGATATCCTTGAAAAGACCGGCACGGAGATCGACGACGTGTCGCAGCGCATTTTCGGCACTCATACCGGCGCGGTGCGGGCCAAGAAGGATTACATGCGCATCCTGCGCACGATCGGCCGCAAGGGCGATCTGTTGTCCATGGCGCGCGAAAGCCTCGTTTCTCTGACGCGTGTGGTCAGTTTCCTGTCGGTCGCCTATGGGGGCAGGAAGCAGGCGGAGACGCGCGCCATGCTGACCGCCATGCGCCGCGACGCCGACAGCCTGCGCGATCACACATCCTATCTCGGCGACAAGATCATCTTTCTGCTCGACGCCACGGTCGGCATGGTCACGATCGAGCAGAACGATCTCGTCAAGCTGTTCTCGCTCGTGGCCGTCATCTTCCTGCCGCCGACGCTCATCGCCTCGATCTACGGCATGAACTTCACCGGCATGCCGGAACTCGAAATTCCGTACGGCTATCCGCTCGCGCTCATCGCCATGCTGCTGTCCGCGGTGCTGCCGCTCGTGTTCTTCCGCTTCAAGCGCTGGCTCTAGGCCCGCTGGATCGGGCTTTAACCCGCCGTTCACCGTACGCATCGCACCGCGACCCATAATCATGCCCGAAGCGCGGCCGGCATTTGCGAAGGCTTTACCATCCTTGGGATGATCGCCGGTCGCATTAAGTATTCCTTGGCCAAGGATAATGATGATCCGCCCCGAAATACGGGGCTTTTTCCAATGTATCGTGCACTGACCTGCCTTGCCTTCGAGCACAATCTGGCTCTCGTGGGCTTTGCCGCCGCAATCTGTATTGTCGGTACGGCGACCTGCCTGCGCGTGCTTCAGATCTCGCTGCGCTCCGAGGGCGTGCCGCGCATGGCGTGGCTGGGCGCGGCGACGATTGCCGGCGGCGGTTCGGTCTGGGCGACGCATTTCATCTCGATGATCGCCTACGACCCGGGCGTGGTCGTCGGTTATGCGGCATGGCCCATCTTCGCCTCGCTGGCGATGGCGCTCGCCGTGCCGGGCGCGGGATTTGCGCTTTATCTGATCGAGGGCAGGTGGGTACCGCTCGGCGCCGGCATTCTCGTCGGCCTCGGCATTGCCGGTATGCACTATGTCGGCATGACGGGCGTGATCGTGCCCGGCGACATGCATTGGAGCGCGTCCCTCATCGCGGCATCGATCGTCTATTCCTGCGTGTTCGCGATGCTGGCGTTCTGGCTCGTGCAGCGGTTCGAAGGCACGCCCGGCGTGTTGTGGGGCATGGCGGCCCTGTCCGGCGCCGTCGTCCTTCTGCATTTCACCGGAATGGGCGCGCTGACCATCGTGCCCAACCCGACCGTTGCCGAACCCGCTCTGCTTATTTCCACCGAGCTTCTGGCGGGCGCCGCGATTGTGGTGACGGCGTTCATCCTTGTCGTCGCCTTTGTCTGCATCGGTTTCGAACGCCGGATCACGCGCGAGCAGGAGGCCGCCGCGGAGCGCATCCGCCACATGGCCTATCACGACCCGCTGTCTGGCCTGCCCAACCGCGCCCATCTCGCCGAAACGCTGCCCGATCTGCTGCGGAACGCGGCCGCGCAGGGCGAGGAGGTGGCAGTGCTCGCCATCGACCTCGACCGCTTCAAGCAGGTGAACGACATTTTCGGCCACCAGTCCGGCGATGCGCTGATCTGCGCGCTTGCCGGCATCATGAAGGAACAGGTCGGTCCGGACGATATCGTGGCGCGCGTTGGCGGCGATGAATTCGTCGTCGTTCAGGCCGGCGCTGCGCAGCCGGGCGGGGCCGAGGCCTTGTGCGCACGCCTCCTGAATGCGGCCTGCCGCGACATCGATGTCGGCCGCTACAAATTCCGCACCTCGATTTCGATCGGTGTCGCCCTGTTTCCGCGCGACGGTACGGACGCCTCCGTCCTGCATTCCAATGGAGATGCAGCGCTGTATCGCGCCAAGGAAGATGGCCGCGGCGTCGCGCGCTTTTTCGCGCCGGAAATGGATCTTGCTTTGCGCGAGCGCCGCCTGCTTCAGGTCGAGCTTCGCGATGCTTTGGCGCGCAACGAGTTCCGGGTGTTCTATCAGCCGCAGGTCGAGACGCGCACGGGCGTCGTTTCCGGCTTCGAGGCTCTCGTTCGCTGGGAGCATCCGGAACGGGGGCTTCTGAACCCCGGCAGCTTCATCGAGGCCGCCGAGGAAAACGGCTTCATCGTCGAGCTTGGCGAATACGTATTGCGGACGGCCTGCGCCGAAGCCGCGACCTGGGATTCGCCGCTCTCGGTTTCGGTCAATCTGTCTCCGGCCCAGTTCCGCCATGGCGATCTCGCCGGGCTCGTGGGCGATGTGCTTCGCGAGACCGGGCTCGAGGCCACGCGGCTCGAGCTTGAAATCACCGAAGGCGTGCTCATTCAGGATACGGCGCGCGCGCTCGACATCCTCGGCCGGATCAAGAAGCTCGGCGTTGCGGTGGCGATGGACGATTTCGGCACCGGCTATTCCTCGCTCGCTTATCTTCAGGCGTTTCCGTTCGACCGCATCAAGATCGACCGTTCCTTCATCGCGGCCCTCGAGGACAATCCGCAATCGCAGGCCATCGTCCGCGCCATCATCGGTCTCGGGCGCGGCCTGAACGTGCCGATCACCGCCGAGGGCGTCGAGAACGACGTGCAGCAGGCTTTCCTCGCCGAACTCTATTGCGACGAGGTGCAGGGCTATCTTGTCGGCAAGCCGCAGCCGATCGAGCAGCTTGCGGTGCATCTGCGCCGCAAGGGCAAAGATTCCCGCGCCGCCGTCGCCTGAGCCTGAGCCGGCTCAGGGATAGAGGCGGGTCTTCGTCCAGTCGTTCCGGCTGGTGTCGGTGCGGGTGAAGACGATCCGGTCGTGCTTGCGGAACGGCTGATCATGCCAGAACTCGATGCTCAGCGGCACGATGCGATATCCGGTCCAATAGGCCGGGCGCGGGACATCGCCGCCCTCGAACTTCGTCTCATATTCGGCGACCGCCGCATCGAAGCTCGCGCGGCTGTCGAGCGGGCGCGATTGGGCGGAAGCCCAGGCGCCGATCCGGCTGTCGCGCGGCCGGGTGGCGAAATAGGCGTCCGCCTCTTCGGGTGTCACCTGTTCGACCATGCCGCGCGCGCGCACCTGACGGCGCAGGCTCTTCCAATGAAAAACCAGCGCTGCTCTGGCGTTTGCCGCAAGCTCGCCACCTTTCTGGCTTTCTGAGTTGGTGAAGAAGGTGAAGCCCGCTTCGTCCACGCCTTTCAGCAGGACAATGCGGACATTGGGAAGCGATTCGGCATCTGTCGTGGCCAGGGCCATCGCATTGGGATCGTTGATTTCGCTGGCGGCGGCTTCGGCAAGCCAAAGGTCGAACAGCAAAAACGGATCCGTTGCGTCGGTAAAATTACCCTCTGTTAACGTTTCAGGGGCTCCATTTGTATAAACCTTGGCCATGGTGCAGATTTGCCCGCGTTGGGTGAGGGGTTCGGGAACGCATGTATAGCTTATCGCGGTTTCGCCGTCCTGAGTTGAGGGCCCTTGTTTTCCTTGGGCCGCTCGCGCTGTCGCTTGGCGCCTGCAGCATGCCCATGGGTTCGCTGATCGGCGGCGGCGATGACAAGCCCGACGTCACGGCCAGCACGCCCGTCGATGGCCGCGCCACCGCAATGGGCGCGCCGGGCGGCATGCAGCTCGCCACCGCGCCGGCCTCCACCAATCCCATCAGCGGCGCCGACTGGAACTATGCGCGCGGCGCTCTCGGCCTTGCGCTGACCTCGACCCAGACCGGCCCGCCGGTGCCGTGGGCCAATCCGGAAACGGGCGCGCGCGGCAATTTCGCGCCGACCTCGGACGCGGTGACGGCCTCGACCGGCCAGACCTGCCGCAACTTCGTCGCCACGCGCACGGAAAACGGCCAGGAAGTGCAGCTTCAGGGCCGCGCCTGCCGCACGCCGGACGGCCAGTGGGACATTTCCGAGACGACCAGAACGGCGCTCTGACCGTCTGTTGCGTCGAAGCAACAAATTCCTACATGGCACTCGCGGCCTGCGTGGTATAGGCAGCCGTATGAGGGATTTGTCCGATTCATGCGCGATCCATATGACGTTCTGAGCGTGCCGCGCGGCGCCAGCGAAGCCGACATCAAGAAGGCTTTTCGCAAGCTCGCCAAGACGCACCACCCCGACCGAAGCAAGGACCCGAAGGCCAAGGAGAAGTTTTCCGAAATCTCCTCGGCCTACGATCTGTTGTCGGACGCGGACAAGCGCGCGCAGTTCGACCGCGGCGAGATCGACGCCGAAGGCAAACCGCGTTTCCGCGGTTTCGAGGGCTTCGGCGGCGGTGCTCCCGGCGGGCCGGGTTTCGGCACCGGGCGTTCCTACAAGACCTTCACCTGGCCGCCGGGCGGCGATGGCGCGCAGCAGGGCGCGGGCGGCTTCTCGGCCGAGGATATTTTCGATCTGTTCGGCGGGCTTGGCGGGCGCGGCCAGACGCGCGGCCGTTCGCAGCACGCTCCGGCGGGACAGGATGTCACCGCCGAGGTGGTCGTGCCCTTCGTCGAATGGGCGCGCGGCGGCAAGGTGCGTGTCGAGCTTCTGCACGGCCGCGAACTCGATGTCTCGATCCCGGCCGGCATCGAGGAGGGCAAGACGATCCGCCTGAAGGGGCAGGGCGCGCCTTCGCAATATGGCGGCCCGCCGGGCGATGCCCTCATCACCGTCAAGGTTGCCGCCCATCCGCAGTTCCGCGCCGAAGGCAACAATCTGCGCGTCGAGGTGCCGATCACGCTTTACGAGGCGGTGCTGGGCGGCAAGGTCCGCGTGCCGACGCTCGACGGCACGGTCGAACTGACCATTCCGCCGCGCTCGACCGGTCGCGGCGCGCTCCGCCTCAAGGGCAAGGGCATACGCAAATCCACGCCGGGCGATCTTCTGGTCTCGCCGCGCATCGTCCTGCCCGACGGGCCGGATGCCGAGCTCGAAGCCCTCGCCCAGCGCATGAAGGACGGCGCACCTTACGACCCGAGGAAGTGACCTGTCCCGGGGCCGCGAAGCGGAGCCCGGGACCCATACGCCGCAGCCTTGGCAATAAGCACCGCAGCGCTCGAGGTCATCCCGCATCGTCACGGAGTATGGATCCCGGACAGCGGCTTCGCCGCTTCCGGGATATGCGATCTGGCGCCAGCCATCCCTCCTCCGCGAAGTATCCCCTCTCCCGTTCACGGGAGAGGGCCGACTCGATGCGGAGCATCGAGCGGGGTGAGGGGAAGTCGCAACCACCGAACCTGTTGCCATCCTTCGAGACGGGCCTTCGGCCCTCCTCAGGATGAGGTTTGGGGTTGCAGCGGTAGGACGCGAACTTGCCGCCCCCACCGCCTCATGCCATAGCACCCCGGATTGAACGGACAGGTGGGTGATGAGCGAAGTCAAAGGCTTGATGGCGGGCAAGAAGGGGCTGGTCCTCGGGGTTGCCAATAACCGTTCCATCGCCTGGGGCATTGCCCGCGCGGCCGCCGCGCAGGGCGCCGAGATCGCGCTCACCTTTCAGGGCGATGCGCTGAAAAAGCGCGTCGAGCCGCTGGCCGCCGAGATTGGCGCTTTCGTCGCCGGCGAATGCGACGTCACCGATTCCGCTTCGCTCGATGCCGTGTTCGAGACCCTCGGCAA
Organism: Pseudomonadota bacterium; assembly: GCA_023388965.1. GTDB lineage: Bacteria > Pseudomonadota > Alphaproteobacteria > Rhizobiales > Methylopilaceae > Flaviflagellibacter. Next base: position 184,760 of record JAEWFF010000018.1, read on the forward strand.
GAAATGGGGCTCGCTCGATTTCGTCGTCCACGCCGTCGCCTTTTCGGACAAGGACGAACTCGACGGCCGCTATGTCGACACCACGTCCGACAATTTCGACAAGACGCTGAACATCTCCTGCTATTCGTTCACAGCTATCGCCCAGCGCGCCGAAAAGCTGATGACGAAGGGCGGCTCGCTTCTGACCCTGACCTATTACGGCGCCGAGAAATGGATGCCGCATTACAATGTCATGGGCGTTGCGAAAGCCGCGCTCGAGGCCAGCGTGCGCTATCTCGCCGCCGATCTCGGCGAGAAGGCCATCCGCGTCAACGCGCTCTCCGCTGGGCCGATCAAGACGCTCGCGGCCTCGGGCATCGGCGATTTCCGCTACATCCTGAAATGGAACGAGCTGAACTCGCCGCTGCGCCGCACGGTGTCGATCGAGGAAGTGGGCGATGCGGCGCTTTATTTCCTGTCCGACATGTCGCGCGGCGTCACCGGCGAAGTGCATCATGTCGATGCCGGCTATCACATCGTCGGCATGAAGCATCCCGACGCCCCCGATATCGCGGTGGCGAAGGAATGATGCTCCCTCCCTCCCACGCGAAGCGGGGGAGGGCGACTCGCCGTCAGGCGAGCGGGGTGGGGGCTTCCTGATAAAGAGTCTGACCTCGCCGTAATGTCTCTATCTTTCCCCCTCTGCATCGTCCGCCACGGCGAGACCGATTGGAATGTCGAAGGCCGGCTTCAGGGCCAGCGCGACATTGACCTCAATGCCCGCGGGCGCGATCAGGCCATGGGCGTCGGCCGCCTCCTGAAGCATAATCATCCGCGCATTCTCGACTTCGATTTTGTGGCCAGCCCGCTGCTGCGCGCACGCGAAACCATGCGTCTCATGCGCAATGCGATGGACCTCGAGCCCGATCTCTATCGTATTGACGACCGGCTGAAGGAACTCACCTTCGGCGCCTGGGAAGGCTTCACCTGGCCGGAAATGCGTCTGCGCGATCCGGTGGCGACCGCCGCGAGCGAGGCCGACAAATGGGCTTTCCAGCCGCCGGGCGGCGAAAGCTATGCCATGCTGTCGGACCGCGTGGCTGGCTGGCTCGCCGAACTCGATGCACCGACGATCGCGGTCACGCATGGCGGCGTCGCGCGTGTTCTGCTCGGTCTCGTCACGGGCATGCCGCAGGCCGAACTGCCGATGAAGGACATCGTGCAGGGCCGCGCGCTGCTGTTCGAGGGCAATGGGGTGAAGTGGGTGTAAATACCCTCCCCTTGAGGGGGAGGGTCGCCGCGAAGCGGCGGGGAGGGGTGAACACTCAACACCGAACGCTCATTACCATCCTTCGACACGGGCGCTTTGCGCCCGGCTCAGGATGAGGCCGGGTGTAACCTCACCGTTTCGCGGCAGCGAACGCCTGGCGGATGGATTCTTCCCCGGAGCTTGCCGCCAGCTTGCCCTTACGCGCCTGTTTGAGAGCCATTGTCAGCCTTTCCTGCAATTCGGCGAGTTCCAGTTCGTCGGGCTCCATAAGCGCAGATTCGGCCGGGCGCGCAGGCGGGGGCGTGAGCAGGTCAAAGAAGTCGCCCTGCGCGTCGGCAGGCGGGCAATCGCCGGCAGCCATGTTCCGATCTTTCCGGTCGCTCATCTCGTCAACACCGCCACCATTTCCACATGGTTCGAATGGCGGAACTGATCGACCGGCGTCACCGTGCCGATCCCGAAGCCCGCATCGGCCAGGATTTTCAGGTCGCGCGCGAATGTCTGTGCATTGCACGAGACCGCGACCACGCGCCTGATCTTCGATCTTGCGATCTCGCGCGCCTGCGCTTCGGCCCCCGCGCGCGGCGGGTCGAACACGACGGCATCGAATTCGCCCAGCTCCGCCGCATTGTAGGGACGTACGAAAAGATCGCGCCCTTCATGGCCGACGCGTTTGAGGCGCGGCGTCGTCCGCCATGCGCGGTCGAGTGCGGCAAGCGCCGCACGGTCCTGCTCCACCGCCATCACGGATGCGGATTCCGCGATCCTCAGCGCGAACGTGCCGCAGCCGGCAAAAAGATCCACGACCTTCTTCGCGCCCGAGACGCCGTCGAGCACGAGGCGCGCGAGCGTTTCCTCGCCGGCCTCGGTTGCCTGCAGAAAGCTCCCCGGTGGCAGGATCACCTCGGCGCGCCCGAAGCGGATGATGGGCTCGTGAAAGGCGACGACGACATCGCCATGTATCGACAGCCGCGCCAGCCCCGCGCGCTGCGCGATATTGGAGAGGCCAAGCCGGAGCTTGCCAGGAACCGCGCCCACGCCCCGCAAGTCGACATCGAGCCCGCTCAGACTCGCCGTCACCACGGCGTCGATAGGCTTCTTTACGCCCGAGAGATGCTGCGCCAGCTTTCGCACCGGCTCCGCTGCCGCCTGTATGGACGGTGTAAGAATGGGGCAGCGATGCCCGGAAAGATCGACCACATTGTGCGTGCGCGCTTCGGTGAAGCCGACGCGCAGCCTGTTGTCGGCGCCGCGCCGCGCATGCAAAGTCGCGCGCCGCCGTCCGGCGCCGTGCGCGTCGACGCAGGGCGCGACCTCCGCCTCGATGCCCTCCGCTTTCAGCGCGGCCGCCACCGTCTCGCGTTTGGCCGCAAGCTGTTCGTCGAGTGGAATATCGCTGAGTGCGCAGCCGCCGCAGCCGTCCGCCATGCCTCAGAGCATTTCGAGTCCGCGCTTGCGTGTCGGCGGCGGGAAGGCCTTGTCGATGGCCGCAAGATCCTCGGCGTCGAGCACGACATCGGCCGCCGCGCGGTTTGCCTTTACATGTTCGGGCTGCGAAGCCTTGGGAATGGCGATCACGTTCGGATCGCGCATGGCCCAGGCGAGCGCCACCTGGAACGGGCCGACGCCGTGCTTGTTGCCGATTTCGGCCAGAACGCCGGTCTTCGGCAGGCGCCCCTGTTCGATCGGGCTGTAGGCCATTACGGGGATCGAGACATCCTGCAGGAAGGGCAGAAGATCGAATTCCGGCCCGCGCCGCGTCGGATTGTACAGAATCTGATCGACCGTACAGGCTTCGCCGCCGTCCACGTCGAGCAGTTCTTCCATATCGTCGGTGTCGAGATTGGAGACGCCCCAATGGCGGATCAGGCCGTCCTGCTGCAGCGCCTCGAAGCCGCGCACCGTTTCGGAAAACGGCACGCCGCCGCGCCAGTGCAGGAGATAGAGATCGATCACGTCGATATTCATGCGCTGCAGGCTGCGCTCGGCGGCCGCGCGCACGCCCTTGGCGCTGGCATTGTGCGGATAGACCTTGGACACGACGAAGCATTTGTCGCGGATGCCCTTCAGGGCGTCGGCCAGCATCTCCTCCGCGCCGCCATCGCCATACATTTCGGCGGTGTCGATCAGGGTCAGGCCGAGATCGACGCCGAGGCGAATCGAATCGACTTCCATCTTGTGGCGGTCCGGGCGCTCGCCCATGAACCAGGTGCCCTGGCCGAGTTGCGGCACCTCTTCGCCTCCCGGCAGAACCACTTTGCGCATGCTGAACTCCTTCGGTCGGTTTCCTCTCCCGCTTGCGGGAGAGGACGACTCGAAAGCCGGAAGGCTTTCGAGCGAGGTGAGGGGAGAGTCATATACTCCGACATGGATCGGAATGCCCTCACCCGGTCGCCATTGGCGACTCGGCCTCTCCCGGCTTGGCTACCAAATATCCGAACTCGGCAACAGCCGAGTTCGGCGGGAGAGGCAAGAGTGCGCAACCCCGCGACCATCTTGCTCCACGCGCGGGAATGGCGCACATCCACAGGCGCATGCTCGACGAACCCTATGCACGGTCCGCGGTCTGGTCGAAGCGGCTCGGCCTTTTTGCCGTGCCGGTCGCGGTCATCGCCATATTTGCCCAGCGCTCGGGCCGGCTCGATTATCTGCCGGCCATGGCCGCGCTCGGCTCCAGCGCGGTTCTGGCGGTTGTCGCGATTCTCCTCGGCGTGGTCGCGCTGGCGGTCATCTGGGTGCGGGGCAATCGCGGGGCGGGGGCCGCCGCGTCCGGCATTCTGGCCGGGCTTCTCGTGCTCGCGCCGCCGGTCTATTTCCTCGCGCCGGGCTGGGACCTGCCGCCGCTCACCGATATCGCGACCGATCCGGCCGATCCACCGGACTTCGTCTTCGCCGCCGCCGAGCGTAGCGCGAACGACAATCCGGCCGATTATCCTGCCGAGACAGCGCTCGACCAGATGTCGGCCTATTCGGAGATCGAGCCGCTGCGCGTCAACCAGCCGCCGGAAGAGACGTTCGCGCTCGCCCAGCAGCTTGTCGAGCAGCGCGGCTGGCGCGTCTTGCAGACCGATGCCGAAGCGCGCCGCATCGAGGCGTCCGAGACCTCGCTGGTCCTCAATCTCGTCAGCGACATCGTCATTACGGTTACGCCCGAGGGCGCGGGCTCGCGCGTCGATATGCGCTCGGCCTCGCGCAGCGGCTGGCGCGATTTCGGCAGCAACGCCGCACGCATCCGCACCTTCCTTGCGGAATTGCAGACCCAGGCGCGTTGAGAGCGGGGCCCCTCTCCCAAGGGGAGAGGGCGGACTCGGCCGGTAGGCCGAGCCGGGTGATGGCGTACGATCTTCCTCAGCCGCGTGTCCCGGGGCCGCGAAGCGGAGCCCGGGACCCATACTCCGTAGCGTCAGAGATAGACCCGTGAGGTCACGGAGTATGGATCCCGGACAGCGGCTCCGCCGCTTCCGGGATATGCGTCCCACCCCGCTCTCAAGAGGGAAGGTAAAGTCCGACGCCTTCTGAAGATAATCCATGACTATTTTCCTATATCGGGATAATCGGAACCCCATCCCGGTTGGGAGGGCGTGTTCTCGAGGCACACCTGAACATGGACCGGGATGCGGTGGCCGGCGGGAACGGGTTTTGCAGCCCGCGCCGGAGGCCGGAATGGAATGCCGCCGGAAAACCGACCGGCAGGGGGCTTGCTTGGCCTCTCCCCGTACCACGTGTGCCAACACGTCAGGGGCAGACGGGCGAACCCCGAGGAAGACCGACAGGTGGGTCTTCGCGGCAGACCGTTCCTTTGCCGAAAATCCACCGCGCGCGGAGCGACGGCGTGCCGTTGGACCGTGGATTTTTTCGCGCTTTTATTGCCCGCACCGCGGGCAGCGGAAGCGCCGTTCGCTCCGCGCTCCCTCCTTGGGGAGACGCTGTGAGACCGGACCCGGATGTTTCCGGGGTTCGGCAAACAGGGACCAGAGCCCCGAAAGGCCGGGGCGGATGATGCGTGTCTGTACGCCGCATGTCCCGGCTAAGTTGCACGAAAGTGCAGCGCGATCCGGGACCCATACTCCGTGAGCTCACGGCTCTAATCTCTGCCGCTGCGGTGTATGGGTCCCGGTGTTGGCGACGATATCCGAGCGCCCGAAATCACACCGCACCGTCACGGCGTATGGATCCCGGACAGCGGCTCCGCCGCTTCCGGGATATGCGAGGTGGCAGCATCCCCCTCTCCCGTTTACGGGAGAGGGCCGACTCGATGCAAAGCATCGAGCGGGGTGAGGGGAAGTCACAAACACCGGACACACCGCCCCCTCACCCGGTCACCTTCGGTGACTCGACCTCTCCCGCTTGCGGGAGAGGCGAAGGGGGCCCTCCTCAGGATGAGGGGCTGGACTCAGGATGAAGCCCGGTAAACCGGCTCGCCGACGTCCACATCCGCACGCACGGTTCCGCGTTCCTGCAATTCCTCCAGATGCGCCAGTACTGACAGTCCGGCCGCGCCGCGCAGGCCCGGTGCGAGATTGTCGTACACCGCTGCAACGATCTGCGGCACGGTTTTCCCGCCATGCCGCAGAGCTTCGAGGATCTGCGCCTCGCGCCGCTCGCGATGCGCCAGAAGCGCCGCGACATACAGCTTTGCATCGCTCAGCGACGGGCCGTGCGCCGGGTAGTAAATATCCTCGTCCCGCGCCAGAAGAAGCCGCAGCGACTCCCTGTATTGCTTCATGTTTCCGTCGGGCGGTGCCACGACGCTGGTCGACCAGGCCATGACGTGATCGCCGGAAAACAGCGCTCGTTCCTCGTGCAGCGCGAAGCTGAGATGATTGCGCGCATGGCCGGGCGTCGCAATCGTCTCCAGCGTCCAGTTGCCGCCCGCGAATGTCTCATCATGCGTCAATACGCGATCGGGAACATAGGCCGTGCTGATCGCCGCATCGAGGCCGCCGGTCGCGGCGTTGTCGGCCGGCGCGCAGCCCCAGATCGGGGCGTTCGTCATGGCACGCAGCGCCTCCACCCCGTCGGTATGGTCGCGATGGGTGTGCGAGACAAGGATATGCGAGATCGTCTCGCCCGCGGTCGCGGCCATGATCGCCGCGATATGGTCCGGATCGTCCGGGCCGGGGTCCAGCACCGCAACCGTGCCGCTGCCGATGATATGCGTCACCGTGCCGGTGAAGGTGAACGGGCCGGGATTGTTCGCCACGACGCGCCGCACCAGCGGCGACAGGGCGATGGCCATGCCGTAAGGGCCGGGATGGGAGCGGTCGAAGCGCATCTGCTCGCTCGGATGTGGTTCAGGCGTCATGAGAATTTACGCGAGATGATCTGCCGCCCTATAAGCCACGAAAGCCGGGGGCTTTCCAGAAAAGTTTTGGATGCTCCAATGCCTTACAGATGATTCTCCACTCGGTCCTTGCGACACCGCTCGTGATCTCCATGCGTACGGACGAAGTAAGAGGCACGGGCGCATTGGCGCGCCGATCCCGCCTGTCATGCGGCCGTTTTCAATGGCCGCTAATCGACGGCAAGGATCGTATACAATGCCCGAACACAGCGAGAATCTCTTGAATGCACGATGGTCCGAAACAGCCGCAGGGCAGCGTCTCTGAAGTTTTCCGCGTCTTCCTGAAGCTTGGCCTGACCTCATTTGGCGGCCCGATCGCCCATCTCGGCTATTTCCGCGATGATCTGGTCACGCGCCGCAAATGGCTGAGCGAGAGCGCCTATGCCGATCTCGTGGCGCTTTGCCAGTTCCTGCCGGGTCCCGCCTCCAGCCAGGTCGGTTTTGCTCTCGGGCTGACGCGGGCGGGCTGGGGCGGTGCGCTCGCGGCCTTCATCGCCTTCACCCTGCCGTCGGCCCTGGTCCTCCTCGTTCTGGCGCTGACCTCGGCGCGGATCGAAAGCCCCCTGCAAGCGGGCGTGCTGCACGGGTTGAAGATTGTCGCCGTCGCCATTGTCGCGCAGGCGGTCTGGGGCATGGCGCGCAATCTCTGTCCGGACCGCGAGCGCGCGGCGATAGCCGTATTGGCCGTGATCGTGCTGGCCTTTGCGCCGGGGGCCGTCGGGATGATGGGCGCGATTCTTCTGGGCGCCATCGCCGGACTGGGGCTCGGCAAGGGGCAGGCCGCCGCCGGGTCGCATCTGCCGGTGCCGGTCTCGCGAGGGGCGGGGCTGGCGGCCCTGCTGCTGTTCGCCCTTCTGCTTGCCGGCCTGCCGCTTCTGGCCGGGCTGGGGCAGGGGCTGGCTCTGGCCGACAGTTTCTACCGTGCCGGTTCGCTGGTCTTCGGCGGCGGCCATGTCGTGCTGCCGTTGCTTCAGGCCGAGACGGTCGCGCCCGGCTGGGTGTCCGAGGATGCGTTCCTCGCGGGCTATGGCGCGGCGCAGGCCGTGCCGGGGCCTCTGTTCACCTTCGCCGCTTGGCTTGGCGCGGTCATGGGCCCGCAGCCGAACGGCGTTGCGGGCGCGGCCATCGCGCTTATGGCTCTGTTTCTGCCGGGTTTTCTGATCCTGATCGGTGCGCTGCCCTTCTGGGCCCAGTTCCGCCGCAAGGCATGGGCGCAATCGGCCATGCAGGGGGCCAATGCGGCGGTGGTGGGCATTCTGGGCGCCGCGCTCTATTCGCCCGTCTTCACCAGCGCCATCGGCGGAATGCCCGATTTCGCGCTTGCGCTGGTCTGTTTCGTTGCGTTGATGGCCTGGAAGGTCCCGCCCTGGGCCGTGGTTCTGCTGGCTGCGGCGGGCGGTGTGGCACTGGGCTGGCTGGCCTCAGTGCTTCCGGGGGCGGTTTGAAGGCGCGCTCGGCTCCTGTCGGTGCGTCACCGCGATATCCCGTGCGATCTTAAGGGCTTCGTTGCGGCTGAGCGGGCTGAGAACGGTCAGGTCTTCCGTTTCCTCGAAGGGGACATAGGCCACCGGCCGTCCGCTCGCATCGATAAGTTTGTACGCCTGTTTTTCCTCGATGATCCGCCAGGGATGAGGAAAGGTCCTGCAAACGGCATTCGCCGCTCTTCTAAACATCGTAATGACTCCGCATGATTCACGCGGCGGCGGACCATATGCTCAAGTTCCGGGAAGGCAACCCGGCTGGTGCAACCCTGTAATGCAGCAAACGCATTACACATCAAAGGCCGCCTCTGTGCTGCTCGTCGTAACCTTTACGCGAGCTGTAGAAGAGGATGAACATCAGCCCGAAGCCGAGGGTGCATGTCACGATAATGCCGGCGATGAGGGCGACCCATCCCGCGGCGGGCATGGAGGTCTCGACGGAGGTCCACATATACCAGGCGGTATAGACGGCAAGGGCCAGGATAGACCCCAGCGCCACATAGAGAAGTCCACGGCCCATGACGGTTCCCATGCGTTCCCTGAAAGGACAACACGGGACACCGCCGTTAGGTTGCGGGAGTACCTGTTACCGGACGATCAGGGTCGGAATCGTGCTCTGGGTAACGACCTCGGAGGCAATGCTTCCCAGAAGCACGCGGTTGAGCCCGCGCCTTCCGTGAGACGCCATCACGATCAGATCGGCGCCGTTGTCGGCGGCGGCGCTCAGCACGCCTTCGGCGGGGTGGGAATTCTGAACGTGCAGGACCTTGGCTGTCACGCCCAGTGCCTCGGCGGTTTTTGCAGCGGCGCTCAGAATCTCGTTCGCGGATTCGCCGGTCAGCCTCTGATAGTCTTCGGCGGCGGTGAAATTTCCGTGCCGCGCCGCAAGCGCCATTTCCACCGGCGGCCACATCGGCGTGACCGTGACGATCGTGACGTTCGCGCCGAGGGATTTCGCCAGATCGAGGCCGTATCTGACGCCCTTGTCTGAAATATCCGAACCGTCCGTCGGGATGAGAATGTGCTTGTACATCAGGTCCTCATGGCGGGGTTGAATTCCACGTAACCAGCCATGGCACCTGCGATTTGTCGATAGGGGAAGTTCCTGAGGCTGAAGCGCCTTTCGCCGCACGAGGGCGCGTGGTCGTTCAGGGCGGGGGCGATGGAACGGGTCCCAACAACAGCGCGAGACGGGCAGAGCTAAGCCGTATTATTGTAATTACTTTTATTCACCAAAAGCATAGAAAACGGGCGCAAAGTATGAATTCGGCAACAAATAATGCAGCATTTCAACGGGTTAAATAGGATTCCCTGCTTTGTGGAAACAGGGAATTTTGGCTGCAGTTGCAGGGAATCGGAACGCTCGGAACAGGGAATTGCACTGTACAGAACAGGGATCTAATTCCCTGTTCTGAATGTGAGCTTGGGTGCCCATTCCATTAGGAACGAGTGGCTCGCGGGATATCGAACATAACGTCGCGGTTGTCCCCGCTTCAAGATTTCCATGATGGGGGCGGCGTTGCGGACGAGGGCGTGCGCCTGTGGGCATGTCTCCAGAATTATCTTTACAGAAGATCGGGTATGTACAAAAGCCTGTGGATTAGTCTGGCGATCTTAGAACAATCGCTTGGCATCAGGGGCTTTCCTATGCTGCTTTGTCTGCATTGGCCGAGCACGTCATGCTTGGTCACCTAAGGGAAGCAGAAATTCACGTCCGTGTTTGGGACGGTAGAGCTTGAGTTTAAGCGCGGCAGCATCCCGACCTTGAGAGCTCGTTGAGAGCACCAAGAGTCGAGGTGTGCCTTGATGCTGTGACGGCCTCCACTTTGGAGGTCTAATATGAAAAGCAATTCTCGAGACCGTACCCGTCCCAAATCCGCCTCTGTTCCGGGCGCGGGACATAACGGCTTTACCCCGCGCCATTCCACCACCGTTGCGATGGTGCCGCTGGAGAGGGTCTCTAGGAGCAGGTCAAAGGCGTTGCGGCCGAAGGCTATCAGGGGCTCGACAAGGCCCTCGGCAATCTCCGGATGTCCTATGAGGGATTCTTCGACACGATCGCGTCGGGCTCCGGCATCCAGAATGTTCTCGCCGCCGGCGCGCAGACGCTGGGCAAGGTGTTCGACGGGCTGAAAGCGCAAGCGGAAATTCTGAGCCCAGCGCTCAAGAAGATTTCCGACAGATTGGTCGAGATCATTACGAACAAGGAAAACGTCGAGGCGTTTGTCGGCGCGCTAGTTCGTGGCTTCAAGTGGATCGTCGAAGAGACGATGCGCGGGATTACGACGCTCGAAAACTTCGGCGCAATCCTGAGGCAGATCGGCGCGCTCGCCGTCAATATCATCTCCGGCGACTGGCAGGGCGTGAAGGATTCGTGGAACGGTTTCGGCGAGGTCGTCGAGGCGAACCGCAAGCGGATCGAGGATACCGAGGCGGCGATCAAATCGCTTTGGGAGACGAGCGCCGACGATCGCGTCAAGAACGCCTTCGCCGCGTTCGATCCGGCGAACGACAACAGGCCGGAACGCACGGCGTTTGGCGAGGGTGAGCCGAAGGGCCTTTCCGACGCCGAACAGAAGAAGCTCGATCGCGAACGCGAAATGATGGAGGCGCGATTTGCCCGTCTCCAAGAGATGTTCATGTCCGAGGAGGAGCTTGAGCGTACGCATTATGAAAAGCGCCTCGAAGAGCTTCAGAAGTTTCAGGATGCGCGGATTGCCAGCGACGAAGAAGTCGCGGAGCTGCGCGCGAAGATCGAGCAGGATTATGCGGACAGGGGCGCCCGCATTCAGGAAGAGCGCCTGAACAGCTTTGCGTCGACCCTCGGCTCGGCCGGCTCGATCATCGAAAGCCTGACCAAGATCATGGGCAAGGAGGGCGACAAGCAGCTTGGCATCGTCAAGGCCCTGTCGCTCGCGGAGGCTCTGATCAATGTCTATACGGGCATCACGGCGGCGCTGCGCCTGCCGTTCCCGGCGAATATGGCGGCGGCCGCCGCTGTCGCCGCCAAAGGCTTTGCGGTGGTCGCCTCAATGCGCAGCGTGTCGAAGGGCTCAAGCAGTGGCTCGGGCGGCGCAGGTGGCGGCGGTGGCACCGGCACGGCGGCCGCGAGCGCCGGCGCGCAGGAAAGCTCCGGACCGTCGCGCGAGCTGATTGTTTCGGGCATCCGGCCGGATCAGCTCTACACCGGCGAGACGCTGCGCAATCTCATGGATGCGCTCGTCGAGAAGCAGAACGACGGCTACAAACTCGTGACGCTGGCGGCCTGAACATGCTCGTCATCAGCGATGCTCTTGCGCTCTCGCCCGCCTATGCGCCGAGCGCGAACAATCCGATCATCGGATGGCGCAATCTCGTCACTGTGCAGGGCGTCAGTGCGGACAGCGAGGATGCGGGTTATCCCGCCGTCAACCTCGCGAACCCATCGACCTCGGTAAAGCAGCAATGGCGGAGCACATCGACCGCTACGCAGTATGTGACGTTCACGCTCGCGACCGAGCGGCCGGTCGATTATGTCGGGCTGGCCCGGCACAATTTCGGTTCGGGCCAGATCGAGATCACGGCGCAATATCCTGACCCGGACAATCCGGGGCAGTGGCTCGATCTTGCCGGGCCATTCGCGCCGGGCACGGACGAGGCGATCATCCTGCGCGGTGTGCCGGTCTATGTCGATACGCTGAGGCTCAAGCTCGTGCCGTCCGATGTGCCGCCGTGGTTGGCCGTCGCCTATGTCGGCGAACTGCTCGTTCTTCCGCGCCGCATCTATGTCGGCCATACGCCGCTGCACATGGGCGGTCAGGCGGAGATCGTCACCGGCATGTCGGAGAGCGGCGAATTTCTCGGCCGCACGCTGATCCGCGATGAACGCTCGACCGGGTTCACGATGTCGAATGTCAATCCGGCATGGCTGCGCGCGAACATGCTGTCGTTCTTCGATGCCGCCAAGACGAAGCCGTTCTTCTTTGCGTGGCGACCTCAGGACTATCCCCTCGAATCCGGCTTCGCCTGGCTGACGAATAGCCCGCGCCCGGTCAACCAGAGATCGAACGGGATGATGTCGGTCGAGTTCCAGTTGGGCGGGCTCGCGCTGTGACCGATCGCGATGCTGTCGAATATGTCGAGATCGATCTTGATGTCTGCTCGCTCTCGTATGGTGTGGCGCCATGCACTGCGAGCGGGCCGGACAAGTGCTTCAACACGAAGAAGACCTGCGCCGATCGCGTGAACTATGCGTCCTCGAAGGAGACACTGCGCTTTTCGGGACAGGGCACGCACTACGATCACGCCGGCATCGAGGCCATTGCCAGCATCGAGCGCGTCGACTTCACGCCGGCGATCATCTCGCTCGGAGAGGATCTGGGTCAGAGGGCCAGCCTGAGCGTCACCTTCCGCGATCATCCGTGGAGCGACACGGGCGCCGGCGGCGATCCTTATTGGGCGGAGCGTGGTTACGATCCATTTGAGCGGGGAACCTTCTGGGGCAAGTTCCGCGCCCGCCAGCCCTTCATGCGCGGCGTCGTGCTGCGCTGGTATTCGGGTTTCGCCGGTCAGACGCTCGACCAGATGGAACGGCGGACCTTCGTTGTCGAGAGCTTCACCGGCCCGACGCCTGACGGGCGCTTTACGCTGACGGCGAAAGACCCGCTCAAGATGCTGGACGGGGACCGTGCTCAAGCGCCGAAGTTGTCGAACGGGTTTCTGAACGCGGATGTGGACGAGGACGACACGACGATCGTGCTGTCGCCCTCGGGCATCGGCAACCTCGAATATCCGGCCTCGAATTTCTTTGTCGCCATCGGCGGCGGCGAGATCGTCAAAGTCACGTCCCGCAGCGGCGACACGCTGACGGTCGAGCGCGCGCAGAAGAACACCGAGGCCAAGGCGCACAAGGCACAGGACCGCGTGCAGATCTGCCTCGATATCGTGGCGCAGCCGCCGAGCGCGATACTCGAACTCTTGTGCAGCACCTATGCGTCCGTCCCGGCCGAATGGATGCCGGTCGAGGCATGGGAGGCGGAGGAAACCGCGAAGCTCGGGCAGGTCTATTCGCGCTGCATCGCCGAGCCGACGCCGGTCGGCAAGCTCGCCGCGAGCCTGATCCGTGTGGCTGGCGGCCTGTTCTATTGGGACGATCTGTCAGAGAAGCTGCGCTTCCGGGTGCTCGGTCAGATCGCGACGGACGCGGAGACGTTCGACCCGTCGAATGTCCTGAAGGATTCGCTCTCGATCCGCGAGCAGCCGAACCTCCGCGTCTCGCAGGTCTGGACATATTTCGCGCAGATCAACCCGCTCAAGAAAGAGGATGATACCGACAACTATCGCTCCACGGCGGTGATGGTCGATCTCGAGCGAGAGAGCGATTACGGCCTGCCGGCGATCAAGAAGGTGTTTGCGCCTTGGATCGCAGATTTTGGTCGAGCCTCTGCGATGCGCGTGTCGGCCTTGCAGATCGGCCGCTTCCGCGATCCGCCGCGCCTGATCGGCTTTGCATTGCATCGTGGCGATGGCGCGCCGCCGGAAGCCGCGGGCGGCTATCGCATCCTCGCTCAGGCCATGCAGGACGCCACGGGCGGGCGAGAGAATGTCCCGATCCAGATCACGCGACTGAAGGTCGAGAAGGACCGCTATTCCTGCGAAGCCTTCGAGATGCTGTGGCAGCAGATGGACGATTTCGATCCGTCCGCACGCGTCATCTACATCGATGGCAACCGGCTCAACGTCAACCTGCGCCATGCCTACGATCAGCTTTACCCAGCGCCGGATTCGGAGACGGTCGTCGATGTCTATATCGAGGCCGGGGTCATCGTCGGCTCGGTCAGCATCGACCTGCCTGCGCTTGTCGTCGGGGACTGGCCGGTCGGCTGCACGATCAATCTGTATGTGCGCGGCCGCATTCAGGGCCGAGGCGGCGATGCGCATGACTCTTCTCCGGCCGTTCAGAATGTCGACGGCGGGCCTGCGCTCTATACGCGGTTCCCGGTCAATCTCGATCTCAGCGGTGGGCAGGGTCAGGTTTGGAGCGGTGGCGCCGGTGGTGTGGCGCGGCGCTACGGCGGCGAGAACCCGCAGGTCGCGGGCGGCAGCGGTGGGCAAGGCTATCTGGGTGGCAACAGAGACCGGGCGGGCGACTTCTACGTCTATCCCGGACTTCCAGGCGGTCCGGAGGCGCCGGGATCGCAGAGCCGGCCAGGCGCATACTTTGAGTGCACGGCAGGCTCGGCGGCCGGTCAGGATAATCCGTGGGCGCTCATGTGGGTCGGCTCTGGTCACGCCGGCACGGCCATCGACGGCCTGAGTTACGTCACCAAGATCGGCGCGGGCGACATCCGCGGCCCTCAGATCAACTGATCATCCTTACATCGCGAGAGACGATATGGCGCTTGCTCATTACCAGGGCACGGTGACGAATGAATCCGGCGACGTGGAAGCCGGCGCAAGCGTCGAAGTGCGGCAGGAAGGCGCTCTCGCGCGTCTCGCGCCTATCAAAGCGACGAGCGGCGGCGCGCCGAAGGTCAATCCGATCACGGCCGACACCAGCGGCTATTTCGACTTCTGGGCCGAGCCGGGCTGGTACCGGATCAAGGCGAGCAAGGTCATTGGTGCGGAGACGTGGACGCGCGAATGGACCTATGTCTGTATCGGCGAGCCCTACGACCGCGAACACTCGGTCTATGGCGGCACGCCGCTTTATTTCGATGACGGTACGGCCGATGCCGATCCGGGCGATGGCGCAATCCGGTTCAATCATGCCACGCATGCGAGCGCGACCTTCGCCTATGTCGATGATCTGAACATCTACGGATCTTCGATCGTCGATCTCGTGAACGGCTTCGATGCGACAGGCGGCACGAACCACAAAGGCACGCTCCGTTTCGAGGCGGCAATCGACCGCTCGATCTGGCGGGAATACGTCATTACGGGAAATATCACGGACGCCGCCGGCTATCTGAAAATCCCGGTGTCGCATGTCGCCTCGGCCGGCGATATCGGCCTTGGCGATGCGCTCGTGATGCTGTTCACGCCGGCGGGTCCGGGCAAAGCCGCCGAGATCACGAACACGCCGGCCGGCGATATTGCCGCTACGACGGTGCAGGGCGCGATCAACGAACTCGACACCGAGAAGGTCGCCAAGGCTGGCGACACCATGACCGGGCCGCTTACGTTGCACGCGGACCCGTCGTCCGCGCTGCACGCGGCGACGAAGGCCTATGTCGACCAGATCATCGCGGCGCAGGACGCGATGGTGTTCAAGGGCGCGATCAACGCCTCGACGAACCCGTCCTGGCCGGCTGCGGATCGAGGTCACACCTATCGCATCAGCGTTGCCGGCCGCATGGGCGGCGCATCCGGCCCGGTGGTCGAGGCCGGCGATCTCGTTATCTGTACGACAGACGGGACGCCCGGCGGCAACAACGCGACCGTCGGCGCGAACTGGGTGATTTCGCAGACCAATATCGACGGCGCGGTCGTTGGCCCGGCGAGTGCGACCGATAATGCCATCGCGCGCTTCGATGCGACGACCGGTAAGCTGATCCAGAACAGCGGCGTCACGCTCGGCGATGACGGCTCTCTGCAATTTCCGACCGCCAACGGCGACAAGATACGATTTTACAGCACATCGTATGGCATCGGGAACGAGGACTTTACGCTCACGCGATGGGCGACCTCCCGACATCGTTGGCGCATCGGCGGCGCTGGCGTTGCGGCCGGTACCGCCCGAATGGAACTCGAAGACGGGAAGCTCGCGCTTCTCGGCATCAAGCTCGAACAGGCTGGAAACGTCGCGCTCGACACGGCGGATATCGGCGTCTCGGTGCAGGGCTATGACGCCGATCTGGCCGCGATAGCTGATCTCTCGACGCAGGCCTACGGCCGCAGCCTGCTGACGATCTCGGCGCTTTCCGGGCTGCAAACCGCGCTTGCGATACCGACATCCACGACGGACGAGCGCCTCGTAAGACACGACGGGACAAGCGGAGGTCAGCAAAGCTCCGCGATTGCCGTGAACGACAGCGGCGATATGTTGGGCGTCCGGAACCTGACGATGGCGGGCGCACTGGCTCTTGCCGGTGACATCAGCCCAGCCGCGCTCTCCGCGAACGTCGACAACTACAATCCGGCCGGCCTCGCGACCGCGGCGCATATCCGTCAGGATGCCTCGACGCATGTGCAGATTTCCGGGCTTGCGGGTGGCGCTGACGGCCGCGTAATCATCCTGCACAATATCAGCTCGTCGAATATCGTGCTCGAGCATGAGGGTTCGAACAGTTCGGCGGCGAACCGCTTTGCGCTCGGCGCATCGATCGCGCTGTTGTCCGGCCAGTCGATCATGCTCACCTACGACGCCACGGCGCAGCGTTGGCGCGCGGTGGGCGGTACGGGCTCAGGCTCGGGCGGCGGACTCGATGATGGTGATTACGGTGATGTGATCGTCTCCGGCGGCGGGACGATCATGGAGCTTGATCCAGATACCGTGGCGGCAATCCGCGCAGGCTGGGATTTTGATAGCGGCGAAATTGCTGTCGCATCGACTGGTCTTTCGGTTGAGCACGGGCTGGGTCAAGCCCCCTCCAAAGTCCAACTGATCCTTAGATGTAAGACCGCACAGCATGGATGGGCCATCGACGATGAACTAGTCATGTCAGGCTACGACGCGCCTGGGGCAAACGGCCAGACTATCGGCGTAAGCGCCACGCACGTCTATTGGTCCGGATATGGACCGCGTATTAACAATAAGAGTACGGGCTCCTTCGCTGGCGCCGTAACTGCGGGGAATTGGCGCTGGGTGGTGCGCGCGAGCATCTAGTGTGTTCTTCGGCAGGGCGATCGTCTATGCCGTCGAAGCTGTTTTTAAACTTCTACGTAAACGTCGAAGCTGATCTCGTACCCGGTAGACAATTTTTCGCTGTTGAGCAAAGGGCTTGACCCATAGCTTTAGCGGTGTCGGGAAATTCGGCTCGGTCTCGCATTCCATGTGAAGGGTAGGCCATGGTGTTTTGAAAAGTATGCCAATACACCTGAGTGCGAGATCGTGCGGTGAGAGATGTGTAGCGCCTTGAAATGCGTCAGGTCTTGCTTGAGCCAAAAGGGCTCCGGTCTGGATTCCGATTTGCTCGAAGCTCTGCTTAGACCAAGCTAGCGGGTGAGCTTGATGAACGATAAAGGGAGCCGCGAGTCGCAGGAGAGGAACGTCGCGTTGCGCCAGTAAAGGCAACGCATAATCCCACCAAGGTATTCCAAACTGGAATTTGCGGAAATCTTTATTGTGAAATGCGTTTGGAATCGTCGCGGGTGTAAAGGCCATGAAATCATACCCGCTCTTAAATTCGCGGCCGAGCGAACATCCCAAGCGCTCGATGTCAGTCCGCCACGACGTGACAAAGCAACCGGCAGCCATTGAGGATATGATATCCGCTGCATGCGCAGCTTTAAGCATGTAGATGTCGCAATTGACGAAAGCGACTGGTTCATTTGTTCGCAGTGTGTCGAAGGCCGCGCCGAAGCAAGGGCCGCGCTCAGGATAGAAGGCTTCGCTATTATCGATTCCTATCACCTCGATCGGGAGTTCAAGGGCGCGAACCTGGTCAACTTCCTTGGAAGGATTGATTGAAACTGGATCGAAGCCGTTGGCCTTCCAAGAGTTCAAACAGCTCGCAAGATAATCTGCGCCAATCTCGGTCCCGCTGCGGGGATCTGTGCGGGAAAAGCGTGGGGGTATCGAGGTTATCAAGCGCATGGCTTGTCCTCGCGGTAGATATACCAGTCGTCGAACAAGGTCAGTTCGGGTTGAATTCGCTCGTAGCCGTGGCGTGACAGTAGGTCGTGAATTCTTTCGCGCGCCGGGGTGTAATTATGTTCGACGCATATCGAGCCGAAGCGCCAGCGCGAGAAGTCTAGCGCGCTCAAAATCTCATACTCAGAACCTTCCGTGTCGATCGATAAGAATTCGATGAAAGAAGGCGCGCCTGCCTGATCGAGAAGATCGGCAAGCGATATTGTTTTGACTGCAACTGTCTTGTGATCAGCCTGGCGCAGATGCTCGTGATGGTCGTTCGGGTTGAAATCTGAGATGCGAGAAAGCGTACTATCCCGGGTGATCTCGAAATCGACGGTAAGGCCGCTTTCCGAGTGGACAGCGTCCGTGCAGATATAGCATCGGCGGTTCGCCCGCAGCGGCGTGGCGAGTTCAGGATTGGGTTCAGCGACAATACCTCGCCAGCCGATATTTTCGAGCAAAAGGGTATTGCTCAGATCGACGCCATCGTGGGCGCCGATCTCGACGAAGTAGCCGTCGCGAGCATTGTTGGACGACCATAGCGCCCAGAGGTCTTGGAAAAGCTGCGAGTGCGACCGCGTGACCCGCCGTGAGGCGAAGCGGAAAAACCCAGCTATGTCGGTGGGAGGAGCATACGAGGACGTGCCGTTTATCCTGATCGAGAGCAATGCGTCGATCAGATCAGACCCAAATGAGGGGATTGGTTTTGGCTTTTTGAGGCCAAGTCGAATTCTTAGCGGAGAGAGAAATCCCATCCGGCGACCGTAATCGCGCCCTATGTGAGGCGTCAAGCGCGTCACTGCCCTGCGCCAGCGGTTGAAATATTGTGATTATTTCATAGTAATCTGTGCCGCTCTTCAATTGCGGCCATGAATAAATCCGGCTAAAATCTTGCAATGATCGTGTTTATTTCCGGCATGCCGCGCAGTGGCTCCACCTTTAGCTTCAATGTCGTGCGGCTTGTTTTGGCAAGGCGCGGGACAGTTCAAGCGGTCACTTCCGAGCATAGTGACGGTCTGTTGCCGAAAGGGCAGGTCGATCATGTGATTAATAAGGCCCACGGCGCCGACGCCCGGATGATTGAGATGGTTAAGAGTGGGGAAGCTCGATCAATCTGCACGATTCGGCGTCCGGAGGATGCGATCCTATCGTGTATGTATGTTTTTGGCCGTGGCTTGAATGAGACTATAGAAACATTTGGCCGGTGGGTCGATATGTACAAACATATCGCACCGCATTCGCTTATCGTTACGCTAGATAAGATCGAGACCGACCCCGTGGGATCTGCTCTAGAAATCGGACGCTATGTATGTTCGGATTTGACGGAGGCAGAAGCGGAGGAGATAGCAGTGGCGCTCGACAAGAACAAAATAAAAGTCGCAACTGAGAATCTTAGACAGGAGCACGCGCGCGATGTTGGTTTCAGCTATTACGATGCGGAAACGTTTTTCCATCGGCGACATGTGTCTGATCGAGAGAAATTCGATCGTAATCCGGAATTAGTAGACGCTATCCGCAAGGCTGTGCGCTCTTGGACCGACGAGCGCGGCGATTTCTGCCTATGAAAGAAAAGATATGTCTGCGCCGCATTGACATCGATTGTCATCGCTAGCGCGCATTATAGCCAAACCTGTCGAGTATATCCTCGAAGCGTTCGTCTAATGCCTTGATAGTTGAGGGTTTTAGCACTTCGCGATGGTTCCCTGGTTTCACCTGTCGAATGTGATCTTGGGGGTTTGGCGTTTTGGGGATGACATCGTTCTTGTTGGCAATCCTGTTTGCCGCAAATCGTGACACTGGGAGATCGAGGTCGCGCGTCAGATCATGTACCCACTGACGCTTGTTGAAGATGATATCTTCGTAGCGATAGATCACCCAGTCGGCGTTTATTATTTGCATGTACTGGCGATAGTTATGGATTACCTTCTCATCTATTCCGGCCGACAGGATGAACTCATCAATACTAATGTTGCGCGCCATTTCGCGTCTCGCCAGTACACGGTCCCGCGCCTCTCCAGCCTCTGGCACGACATGACTGAATGCGATTGAGAAATAAAGGCTAGTCAGCATATCCCGGGGGTCACGGATGAGAAGAACCTTGCGGCGCCCCTCGATCGCTTCTGGCGGAATGAAATCGGAAAGTGCTCGGAACCCGACAAACACATAACCTTCTCTCCGTAGGATCGGCCCAACTACCTCTCGCGTCAGACGAAACTCCGGCGTACCCTGAACGAACGATGTGCTTGGTATATTGATGGCCGGCACCCTAGCGGCGGCTGCGAGCTGCATCACCACACGCTCTAGAAGCGTCGATCCTGCCTTGTGCAGACTGAATGAGAATACGCTCGCTCTTGCTGCAGGTGGCGGTAGCTCCAGTATGACCGGAGATGGGCCTTCCGTGAGGGCAATCTGTTCCAATTTTATCCGCTCCTGGAAAGGCAAGCCTGCGCCGGTCGAATCGCAGAAGCCGCTAAAATTCGTATGAGAAGGCTTCCAGTTCGTCGCGACAGCCTACTTCGACGCGAGCGCGCGCAGTCGGTGTATAATAAAGCCGGTAATGTTCGGGACGCTTTCGGATATCGCCTTTATAGCTCCCAAGCCGTGCGGGGTCGTCAGCAATGCCGAGCCTGCGGCTTACAGCCAAGATGTCGTCCGTCAGTCTTTCGTGACGAATTACTTCGTCCACACATATTGCGCCATCGATACAATAGATGGCTCTCGACGAGGGAATCTCAGATACGGATTCGATCCATTCACAGAACTGGTGCTTGATATCTGGAAATGTGTCCGTCCTGTTTTTGGGTACGAAATGCCACCACTCGGACACCAGCCGGTCGAACGGGTTTCTGACAGTACAAAACTTGAAATAGCTGGCCCAAATTTCATCGCCAATCTGCTCACGGACGGCCGCCGCGGGCATGTGGTTGTACCAACGAGCGCCAATCACATCAGCGGATCGTCGTCCGACTATTCCCTCGGAGTATATCTGTTCAGGGCACCCATGTTCTTCTGTTCCCGCCATGTGCGCAGGCCGGCAGTAACGCTCGAAGAAAATCTCTACGGACGTTCCCGCCGTCTTCTTCGTCTTGAGGAAAATGAACTTTCGGGCGTGCGAGACAAGCATAGCCAACCCTACCGACCCCCTGAATCCCCCGTCAAGCGCGCAACCTAAGCCGCGCAAGTGACCCGTCTTTTCTGGCCCGCCTCGTGCGGGCTTTTTCATGCCCTCCGGGGCTCCCCAAAATGGAGAATGAGATGCGCAAGATCAGCGAACTGATCTGGCACTGCACTGCCACGCCCGAGGGCCGCGAAGTGTCCGCTGCCGAGATCGATCGCTGGCACAAGGCGCGCGGCTGGACCGGAATCGGCTATCACAAGGTCGTCCATCTCGACGGATCGGTGAGCCAGGGGCGGCCGGAATCCAAGATCGGCGCGCACGTCGCCGGCCGGAACACCGGCACCATCGGCTATGTTTATGTCGGCGGTGTCGAGAGGGACGGCAAAACCCCGAAGGACACGCGCACGGCCGCGCAGAAGCGCACCATGCGCCGCCTCACCATCGAGGCGATCAAGAAGTATGGCCTGACCATGGTGTCGGGTCACCGGGACTATGCCGCCAAGGCGTGCCCGTGCTTCGACGCGCGCGGCGAATATGGCCCGCTGCTGAAAGCGCCGATCATCCCGAACACGCCGCCCGCGCCGATCCCCGAAACATTCGAGCGCGATGTCGGCATGCCGGACAAGGACCCCGCCGCCGTGCAGGCGCGCGATGATGTCGCCGGGGCTGCGACGGGCCTGACGGGCGTTGCCGGTGCCGGAGCGGTCCTTGGCGAGGTCACGGAGAAGATCGAGCCTCTGGCCTATTACAGCGACTACATCATGCTGATGTTCGTCGGTCTGACCATGGCCGGTGTCGGCATCCTGATTTGGTCGCGGGTGCGTAAGCGGTGATCGCGTTCGCACTTTCGTTCCTGCCCGGCGTCGGCACGCTGAAGCGATGGGCACTGATCCTTGGCGGCGGCGCGCTTGCGCTGTCGCTGGCCTTCGGCGCCGGATGGCTGACCGCGAAGATGGACGCCCGCGCCGAACGCAAGATCGCGGAATTGCAGGCACAGAACTCCGCTCTCCGCGCCGATCTGCGCAATGCCGAGATCGCGGCCGATTTCGCGTTTCAGCAGACCAAGGCCCAAGCGGCCGAAACCCTCACCCTCGAACAGAAGGTTGCCAGCTATGAAGCTGTGCTCGCCGCTCGCCCGGACAATGCCTGCGCTCTTACTGACGATGATGTTGGCAGGCTGCGCGGCATCCACCCCTAAAGCGCCGCTGCGCGCTTTGCCGGCCGCCCCGGACTATCTGCGGCCGGTCACGGCGCCTGCCGTTCGTGTTGGGCAGGACGCCCGCGCTGTGGCCGCTCAACACCGGGCAGCGCTTGGGCAGGCCAATACGCGGCTGTCACATGCTCGTTCCTGGTACGAGTGCGTGCGTACTTCCTATGGCGACGAGAAGCGCAAGTGCGCGGGGACAGGCGAATGAACCAGACATCCCGAACAATCTCGGAATCCGACGCCGAGGCCATTGCGCAAAAGACACTCGAAAAGCTGTTCGAGAATTTGGGCTTCGACATCTCGACGCCGCGCGGGCGGATCGAAGCCGCCGGCGCCTTTCGCCACCTCATGTTCTGGTATCGCATCTGGGGAATCGGAACCCGCGTCGGGATCGGCGCGGCTGCGACGGCGGCGGTTGCCTATGCAATCTACAAGCTCACCGGATGGGCTGGCCCGCCCTCGCCATGATCCGCCTCGCTCTCGTCCTCCTGCTCGTCAGCGCCGCTCCTGCGCCCGCCTGCGAGCCTCCTGAGCGCGTTGCAACGGCCCTCCGCGTGCAGGGCTACCCCGTGGAGATCGTGAGCGAGACAGGGCCCGTGGCCCGCGCCATGCGGTTTCTGCGCAATAACGGCCTGCCGCGATCCGTGACAGCCGATGGCCTGCTGCTGGTCGATCTCCCGGACGGACTGCGCATCTCGTTCATACGCCGCGACTGCCTCACCGGCATGGTCAGCATGGATCGGCCGACCGAAGAGGCCTTGCGCAATGCGCTGGCGGCCAGACCGCCGGGCCGGGATGCCTAGCGGCGACGGAACGTCTCATGGATTCAGGTCTTTAGGAAGGCAAGAATATTCGCGGGGATGGACTCCTCTTGTCTCCATTTCCTTCCTTGTCCCGTTGGCCATAAGGCCGGCGGGGCTTTTTACTTTCTTCCCGTCACCGTATCGCGCCCATGGATGATCGGCGCGACATTACGGCTCCTGCATTTTGAGCAGACAAAGGGCAGGGGCCGGACATAGAGGTCCAGATCAGGCGGGAGCTTGTGGAGGTCGAGAAGCGCGCTGTGCTCGCAATCCCGGCACCACACCGAGAAGCCCATGCGAGCGTTGATGAAATCCCTGACGGTGCTGATCTTGCCCATCACCCGAATATGGCGCGCCAGCCCTCATAGATGAGGCTCGCTACGAGGCCGATGAAGAACACCATAGCGAGGATCGAGGTCAGGCGGTGGTAGGACATGGCGCGATCTTTTCGACAAGCCTTTCGACGTCGGCTGTTCAGATCGGGCTAAGTGCTGGTCGGAGTGAGAGGATTCGAACCTCCGACCCCCTCGTCCCGAACGATAGAGCATAAGGAAAAAACCTTTTATGTCAACGTGATAGCGGCGCCGTTCATGCGCACAAATCACGTTTTGTTCCGTTCAATCATTGCCAATCGTTGCCGTAACCGCACTCTGAGCACCTTCTGTTCTCGGAGCGATATCGCACGTCGGCATACGTACAGAAAGGGCGCCAATGCGCATTAGTAGCCTGCAAAGATTATCTAGTCCCCCAAGCGCGGCGGGGTGGCAGCCGATCGCCAGATTCACCGTTCACGTCACGGAGGATGTTCTTCTTTACGACGTTCTCCTGTCGCGCGGCATGCGCGACAGCAGCCTCCGAGTTTTTCCCGCGCTGCGGTCCCACAATGCGCCCACGGCGAGTCTTTCGCCAGCCGCGCGGGCTGAAATCATCCGTCTCGCAGTTGATGCCCTGAAGGAAGAAACGAATGACCAGCGCGCAGCCTAAAAACACCGACGAAACTTTCGACCGCTTCCTCGCGCTGGCCGATCACATCAACGCCGATAATCGCGCCACCGCCAACGTCATGCTGGCGCCGGCCGCGGCGGACTTTGAATCTCTCCATCCAGCCGCGCTGGCCGTCGCCCCGGACCGCGAATTGACGCCGGACGAAACTGCCCGGCTTTGCATCCTTGCCGATGAGATCGCCGCCGTCGCCGAGGACGTTGCGGTTCTGATCTTTGAGAAGGACGGGCAGCCACACCTCATTGCTTCACCGCCTGCCATTCGGAAGGAGCCTGACGCAGCCCTGGCCACGCTGATCGTGGGAAGCGTGGTTGGGGCGTCCGCCCCAGCCGAAACTCCGGAGCGTAAATGGCCGTCGTGGATCCCCAAGACATTCAGCGATCCGCCGAAGGCTGCCAACGACAACGCGCCGCCTCCCCATGACGCAGACGCCGCGAAACCCCGGTACCACCTGCAATCGGCAGCGGACCTGCTGACCAAGGAATTTCCGCCCGTCAAATTCGTGGTTCCTGGGCTCATACCAGAAGGTCTCACGATCCTCGGGGGGCGCCCCAAGCTCGGGAAGAGCTGGCTCGCAGCTAATGTCTGCCTCGCTGTGGCGACAGGCGGTGCGGTGCTGGGGCAGGAATGCGAACAGGGTGATGCCCTTTACCTTGCGCTTGAAGACAACGAGCGTCGCCTTAAGGACCGCTTCGGTAAGCTTCTCCCACCGATTAAAAGCCTGCGCCCGGATATCTCTCGGCTGGCTTACATGACCGAAGCGCCGCGAATGAATGCTGGGCTAATCCAGGCGCTGGATATGTGGCGCACGACAATTGAAGACCCGCGCTTGATCGTTATCGACACCCTGGCGATGGTGCGCCCGCCAAAAGGCCGAAATCAGGGCGATTACGAAGCCGACTATGCCGCCCTGTCGCCGCTGCAGCTGTATGCGAGCGAGCACCGGGTGGGAATCATCGTGGTTACGCACGTCCGGAAGGCTGAGGCCGCCGATCCGCTGGAGATGATCAGCGGCACCAACGGCCTCACAGGCGCTGGCGACACGGTCATGGTCCTCAACCGCGACTCCGATGGCGCAAAGCTGTACGGCCGCGGACGAGACTGTGAGGAATACGAAAAGGCGCTTCGGTTCGAAGCGGGCCGGTGGAGTGTCTTGGGCGATGCCGACGACGTGAAGCGCAGCGATCAGCGGCGGAAGATTCTATCAGCATTCGAAGAATCTCAGGCAGCCATGTCGCCCAAGGATATTTCCGAGGCGACTGGGATGTCGGCTCCGAACGTAAAATACCTCCTAGGGAAAATGGTCGCAGGCGAATTGGAAAAGCTGTCCTACGGCGCGTACCGACCGGCAGCGGCCGCTTAGTGTACCCCCTCACTCCCCTTACTTTAAACTCTTCACCTAGACGAAGAGTGAGGGGAGTGAGGAGAGTAAGGGGGGTCTACCTAGTTTAACGTCGATTGCCTTGACGTTTCCGGCTGGCAAATAACTTTGCTTCTTTTTCGAGCTGAGATCCCCAAAGTTCCGTGTCTGCCAAAGCGCGTTGGGGTTTCCACCCGTTTCGGACGGCCATCTCTGCTTGCCGGCAAAACAAACGGGTGCACTTCAGCGGCCGCCCAATGCAGTCTGTGAAATCGAGGCCGAGCGTTGCCAAGATTTCAACACGCGCCACGTCATCTACGTTAGCGGTTCGAAACCGGGCCTCGTGCTTGGCCAGAACGCGTTCGTAATCTTTGCGATCAGTGGCAGACAGGCTGTCATGCTGTTCGTATTCCCAGAGCAATGTATCTGCGTACGTCAGGCCAAATGTCTGTTTCGACAAATCGTCTCCGTCCGAATGCAATACCTGCTCAAATGTTGCCCGTTGAAGGCGATCTTCAAACTCCTGGAAACCTAAGAGATCCAGAAGGCGCACCATGCTCCGGTTTGCTGGCTTCTGTCCTGTCCACTCGTAGGCCTGCAAGCGGCGTGAGTTGTTCATTCAAAGCTAATCCATAAAGCGATTCGTTATTACCATACCATCTATGGGATATCTGCCGGAAGCACCTACCATGCCCGCCTCCGAAGTCCAGACACCCCTCGCCTAGGGACCGGCGCGGGAGTCGCGAACGAAACGCCGCAAGTTTTCAAAATGGGTTCCATGCGACTCAGCCCTCGCTGTGCTATAAACGAGTCGAAGAAGACGCACTGACGAGCCTACGTTCTGAAATCAGCGCAACTCGCGCCGACGCTGGCAACGCGTCGAAGTAGGGCTTCTTCTCATGTCAAACAAACGTGGCCCCACCGGGTGGCCTCTGCACGGGCTTTTCGCTCGCGGTGAACTCGGCATCTCAGAAATCGAAAATCGCCGCCACTGGCAGGCCGCCCAGCGGTTTAAGCAGACATACGAATATTCAGCCGAGCCCATTCCGAACGATCGGGAGGAATGGCGGGATCTGATGCTGCCGCTCACGGCTGACGCCGACGCGCTCGATGGCGGGGAGGATATGGCACCGCTCCCCGACGACTCCGTCGCGGACCATGATGACGACGGCGAATGGAATGACGCCGGCACGGCCGCTCTGGGCAACGTTGTTGACTGTTCGGCGTTCGATGCCTTCCGCGACACACCGGCGCCCGGTGAAGAGATCAGCGCTAAGCAGACCTTGGCGTTAGCTGCGACAGCGCTCGGGCCGGCCTATCCTGTTGTCGTGGCCGCTGTCTGTCGTGGCTGGAATCTGCAGCAGATCGGCGAGACGGAAGTTGAGATCGGATCGAACGCCGCCACGGCACGCGGCGTGGGTAAGGGCATGCTCCGGATCGCGCTCCGGTCGCTCACGGCGTTCTGGCTCGCCTTCGATCGGCACGTTGAAGGCACGCCGCTGATCCGCACTTGGCCGCTGGTTGCGACGCCGGCGTGGCTGTTCGCGGATATGCCGGACATTCGCTGGCGCCGAGGCACAACCGAGGCCGACAATGACAATTACCGCGGCCAGGTCGCAGTAGCTGCATAGGATCGACGCCACCACAAATCGGTATGCTATAACTTGGATATGAGGGGTCGCTTCGGCGGCCCCTTTTTACGTACCGCCCTACGTATCGCGACCGTCGTTGCCAAATTGACGGTCGCACTTCTTCATCGCCACGCGTGATCTACCTAACACGTCGATGGCGTGAGCCCGGCCCTGTCGCTTCGGTGACGGGGCCGCGGGCGCTCGTTTCGCTGGAGCGCGGATGTACCGACCGGCGAGCGAGTTTGCCGTGGGGCGTATTGTTCATTTGGCCCGAAGAAATCACTTTTTGGATAAGGAGAAGCGCAGTGCGAAAGTCGGCACTGATGAGCGTCTGCGCCCGTCGGCTCGATATCCCGGAAGGCCGCGTCAGACATCTAACAACCCGCGCGACCGACGCCGGGCTCCTGCCTCGTGCGCAAGGCGGTGCAATACCGCCCATGTCCCCCGAAGACGCAGCCACCTTCTTGATCGCCGTATTGGCGGACCGAGGACTCGGAAACGTTCCGGCTACCGTCAAGGAATTCTCAGAATTGAGCTGCGGTACGGAAACCCTCCACTCGGCGCTCACTGCAATCTTCGCAGGTGGCGATCCTACTTTGGCCGCGGCCTCGGGGCTCTTGGTCCTGCGGCTCGACCCGGCCTCCGCGGCGCTCACGGCCGGCGGACATCACCGTCGTTACGGGCCGGAGCCCGACGACAAGTCGGCTGGAAAGACAGTCTTCGTACCGGGACAGGTTCTCGCAGCCATCGCCCTGGAATTTTGCGGACGTAGTACGGACGAAGCGGACCAACTTGTCGCGCTGGCACAGTTGTCGGCGACGATCAGCGGCGCCGCTTATGAAAGGAAATATATTGAGTATTGACAAACAGCTTGAAGAGCTTCGGGCGTTGTGCGCCACGACGACTGACAATCGCGTCGAGACCCTTGTCGCAGGGATGACGATTCGTCCGGACGGCCTGTACGAGCCGTCGCACAGCGTGATCGATGTGTTCTTCCCCCCTGGTGAACAACACGAAGGTGCGGACCACTGGACTCCCGCGAACAAGCGCGAGTCGGTGTTCCGCCGCGTCAACGAAATCGTAGCCGTCGGCCTCGCCGAGGCCGAGGCCGAAAAGGTCGCCGCCGCCGGTGGTGAATATCCCCACGCAAAAGTAATCGCCGCCCGTCGCGCTGCTCGACATGCCGTCGGCAGGGCGCTCGGCGACTTTGCATAACTACATCAACCGCGCCGCTCTGGCGCAGAAAGACTACAACACACATGATTGCTGAAAAAATTGAAGCGCTGGGCGCCGCTGTCAAAGCGATGCGCGACGAGCAGGAGACTCGCATCCACGAGCTCGAAAAGCGCGCTGCCCGTGAACCTGCGAACGATAATACGTACTACGACGTTTCGGACAATGGCAACGTTCTTGAACACGCCATCCTGAGTTCAAAGGAAGCTCAGGATCTGAATTCGCAGGTCCGCGGGCGGGCAATGATCCACCTCCACGGTGAGCGCGCCGCCATTACTTCCGGGAACGGTACCGTTGGCGCTGGTCGCTCTGCTGGAACATCGCTTGTCCCTGGCCATCGAGTGCCGGGCATCGTAACTCCTGCGGATCGGGAATTCACCATTCGCGACGTGATCGGCACTGCGCCCACTCAGTCGGCCTCGGTCGAGTTTGTCCGGGAGACCGGGTTTACCAACAGCTCGCGTCCCGTAACTGAGGGTGAAACGAAACCGACTTCGGATATTACGTTCGACCTGAGCACGGCGCCCGTGCGCACGATTGCTCACATGTTCTACGCCTCGAAGCAGATTCTGGACGATACCCCCGGGCTGGCGGCATATGTCGGCGCTCGCGGTGCTTACGGACTGCGCGTGACCGAGGAGGCGCAGATTCTCAACGGTAACGGGACGGGCCAGAATCTCAACGGTATCATCCCGCAAGCCTCGGAGTTGGACAGCGACCTTCGCGAGCCGGGCGCCAGCCGCATCGATGTTCTTCGTCGCGCCATTCAGCAGGTGCGCCGGTCGGAACTCCGAGCGAACGCGATCGTGCTCCATCCCGACGACTGGGCCGAAATCGAGCTGACAAAGGACGAAGAAAAGCGCTTCCTCGTCGGCAACCCGCTCGCTCCCATTGCCGGGCGCATCTGGGGCCTTCCTGTCGTCCAAACGACGGCAATGGAAGCCGGCACTTTCCTAACTGGCGCGTTCGACCTGGGCGCAACCGTATGGGACCGCCAGAATACGACGATCGAGATTTCGACCGAGCATGCGGATCTGTTCGCCAAGAACATGGTTGCCATCCGCGTCGAGAACCGCGTTGCGCTTACGACATTCCGCCCAGAGGCGTTTGTCGCCGACGAATTCGGAACAGTCGTCACCTCCTCGTAACGACTGAGATTGGCGCCGGGTGCGCGGCGGCGGGGCGCCAGCCCTTCCTAGGGGTGATTTTGACCGCCGTCGCATGACCGCTGGCCGAGACCCCACCTCTCGCGAGGTGCGGCCAGCGGTTTCATACTTCAGATATAAAGGACCATAAATGCCTGTAGGCACAATTCAACGATGGGAAACCGAGCGCGGTTTCGGTTTTATTAGTGACGATTCGGATGCGATGAAAAAGTGGGCTTTCGTCCATATCACGGAAACGCCGGACCATCGCGCGCCGGAAGTCGGCGACGCATTCAGCTATGAGGTGCGCGAAGGACGCGACGGGCGCGAACGTGCCACGCGACTAACCGCACTGTAGGGCCAGGGTATAGATCACACTCGACGAAGGCCCTGCTTAGGGACCGGCGCCCACCTCGCGCGCGCATTTCCGCAAATGAAACTATGGGGGTCAAGATGGCTCGCCCCAGAATGTCCTTGGCGCAGGCCGAAATCACGGGCGCGATTTACAAAGACCCGCAGCGATTTCGTGGGCGCAACGAACCTTACATTGGCGATCCGCTGGGCGACCCGCCAGATTACCTTTCAGAGGCCGAGGCTAATGCTTGGCGCGACATTGCCGTTACACTTCCCTGGTTGAATCGCAGCCATGGTTGCATCATGCATATCGCGGCTCGCCTCACGGCCGGCCTACGCCAAGGCACACTCGGTGTTCCCGGCATGCAGTTGTTGCGCGTCACGCTCGGCCAGCTCGGCGCTACGCCGGCGGACCGACACCGCGTGCCGGATCTGCCGGCCGAAACCGGGGGCGATCCCGCCGACGAGTTCTTTCGTTAGTCCGCGCAATCTGGCTTTTTCTACGCGCAACTGACGGGGCTTTGATCTTGCGGAGGGAGCAACCTTGTCGCACCATGAAAGCCATTTCTGCATGAGGGCCAGGGATGAACGAAAACAGGGCGGCTGCTTTCAAGGCGATAGCGGAGCAGCTGAAGGAGCTCGAAGATCGGGCAAAAGAGTTGAAGTCTGAAGAACTCGTCACGTTTTTAAGTTTGGCGAGGCAGCGAGCGCTTTATCTGGCCAACAAGTAGGCGGGTCGCTCGCGGAACTATGTGAACAGCCGCTTCCAGCCCGCCTCGCGCGGGCTTTTTTTATCCCATCATCATCAAGGAGGCCGCATTGGCCGATTCAATCAACGCCCGCTTTGGCGGCCGCGATGTCACGTTCAAAATCGAGCGTGTAGATCTTCCTGTTTTCGAAGGTCACTTCGGGTCCGCATTCGCGCTGTTCCAAAAGTTGTCTACGGGCGTTTGGACGACGGAAGATGTCCGCCGCGTCCTGACCTTCGCCGCCACGCCGACTGCGGCGCATGCGATGGCTCGGCACTGCCTTGCGCATGGCCTGTCTGGCTTCGGCCCTCGTCCGTATCATGCACATGTCGATGAGACGCTGCAACGCAATGCACCCGGCACATACGCCGCGCTGGCGTCGCTCGTTCTCGCCGCAGCGCTTTTCGGCGTATCCGACGACGAAGCGACATTCACGGACGAGAATGTCGAAGAGTAACGGCCTAGACGCATTTCGCCGCAAACTGTCACGCGTTCCCAAATCGATCCGTACGCAAGTGGACGCGGCCAATTTAAAATCGGCGCAGGAGTTCGTTGCCAACGCCAGGGCCGCTGCACCGAAGGACGAACACGACCTCGCCCGGACGATCCGTCATCATGCCACAGATACTGGCGGCCAGATCGTGCGCGCAGGCGGCGACGAAACCACCGTACGGACTCCGGACGGCTCTTACGATTACGCCCGCGCCCAAGAGTTCGGCACGTCGGAGCACGCCGCTAATCCATATTTTTGGCCGATCTACAGATTGTTCAAGAAACGCTGGGTGAGCCGCCGCAGCCGCGCATTGAATAAAGCTTTCAAGGAATTTTCAAATGGCCGGTGAGCCCGCACTGTACGCGCGCCTCGAATTGCGCATCAAGGATTTTGAAAAGCAGATGGCGAAGGCCAATCGTGTTGCCGGTCAAGGTCTGGGAAGTATCGAGCGACGTGCTCAGAAATCGTCCTCGATTATCTCCCGCGCAATGGGCGCCGCAAACGCTTCTCTCGCTTCATTCGGCATGGGCCTCGCCGGCGGAATTGTTGGTGGAGGCGTGGTAGGCGTCCTTACGAATATTCGCCGAGAGTTGGAGTCCCTCGCAAAGACGAGCGACACGGCGAAAATGCTCGGCGTTAATGTCGAGCGCCTTCAGGAGCTTCGTTATGCAGCCGACGAAGCCGGCATGGCCGCGAACAACTTTGACGTGGCCTTTCGTCGGTTTATCCGCCGATCGGCCGAGGCCGCACAGGGTACCGGCGCCGCGAAGGACGCCTTCAAGGAACTTGGAATTTCGCTTGTCGATAACAACGGCAATTTGAAACAGTCCGAGGACTTACTCAGTGAGGTGGCCGATCAGCTTTCGAAGATGCCGAACAGTGCGGACAAGCTGCGCCTTGCGTTTAAGCTGTTCGATACCGACGGCGCCCAGATGGTCAATGTCTTGGCCAACGGTTCGCAGGGCCTCAAAGACATGGCGGCGGAGGCCCGCCCGCTCGGCGCGGTTGTCGACGCCGCTCTGATCGAGAAGGCCGCAGAGGCTGACAAGGCGTGGGCGAAAACCACCCTGGCTATGAAGGGCGGCTTCTCGCAATTGGCTGCCGAGCTTGGCGGGCCGCTGGCAACCGAATTCGATTCAATCCTCAAAACCATTCGGGAGATCGCGTATTCCTGGGACGCTCTGAAAAAGGGGCAGTTCCAGGATGCTCTTGGTATGTACTGGGGTAAAGACGCCGAGAAGGATCTAGCCAAACGCCAGATCAAGGCCGGCCTCGGTCATCAGCTTACGGCGAGCGAGGCGGCTGGGTATTATCAGGCCTCAGGTATGGTGCCGCCGAAGGAGAACAAGCCCGCGCCGCCCGGAAGCGGCGGCAACAGTATGGACCGCTTGGCCAAGTCTTATGCGGACATCGAGAAGATAGCTAACCAGCGCCTCGCAACGATGGCGATGGAGCAGCAGGCGCTAGGCATGACAACCGCGGCAGCCGCGGCGCTTCGTTTTGAGCACGATATGCTGAATGCCGCGGAGCGCATCGGCGTACAGTTGACACCTCAGCAGACCGCCGCGCTTAAGGCCAAAGCCCAGGAAATGGGCGCGTTGGCCGAGGCGACGGAGGAAGCCGCGGAGAAACAGCAGCGGCTCGCCGATCTGGAAGGCATGACGACCAACGCGATTTCGGGCTTCGTGTCCGACCTGCGTAACGGCGTCTCGGCTGCCGAAGCCTTTGGCAATGCGCTGAATAAGATCGCCGATCAGCTTATAGACATGGCGATCCGCAATCTCGTGTCGAACGCGTTCGGTGGGCTTGGAGGTGGCGGAGGGGGTGGGGGCTTCTTTAGCGGCATCGGCAGGCTCTTTGGCTTTGCCGAAGGCGGCTATACCGGCAACGGCGGCAAGCACGAGGCTAAGGGCGTCGTGCACGGCGGCGAGTACGTATTCAGCAAAGCCGCCGTTCAGAAAGCCGGCGCAGGCAATTTGCACGCGCTACATCGCCAGCTAAAGGGCTACGCCAATGGCGGTCTCGTCGGCGGCTCGGTGCGGACAGCGGCACCGGCCAAGGCAGCGCAGCCCGTTGTCATTCAGATGAACAACGACTTCCGGGGCGTCGACGCTAGCAGCCGTGCCTACATCGAAAGCCGACTGGCCGTGGTGAAGCAGGACGCGATCAAGGCTGCTGTGGCGGCTGTGCCAAGGGCCGCTGGTAGCAGGCCCGGGTATTTCCAAAGCGGACGATAAGCCCACACATCTACTGAATGGAGGCCACCTTGGCCAATTCTAAACGCTCTCGACTTGAGGCGGAGATCGAACGCGCCATTGCGCGCACCGATGATCTCGCGCCCGCGTTCCGGTGGGGGCGCCGCGACTGTCTCTTGTTCGCCGCGAACATCGTGCGTCGCGCCATCGGTATCGATCCTGCGGAGCCGTGGCGCGGGCGTTATTACAGCCAATCCGGCGCGGAACGTGTCATCGGCCCGCGTGGGTTGCTCTGGGTTTCGCGCCAGCGTGCACGCGAGATCGGCGCGAAGCGCGTGAAGGTCGCGGACGCCAAAGTCGGCGACTGGGGCTGCCTGAAGTCTCCGTACCGAGGCAGCGTCATCAAATATCGCAACGATTATTGGCTGGGCTGCGGTCCCGGATTTGGCGGCATGACGCTGGTCAAGAACGAGCGTGTCGCTGCTGCATGGAGCTTCTGCGATGACGAGGTTTAATCCGTACGTAGTAAACCCATGGGCTCCGGAATCGCAACAACGACCGTTACCCCACGATCCGATCTCGGCTTCTCTTGGGGCTCTCGCCTCCTTCTTTACCGCATCCGCCCCGCTGAACCTTCTGGCTTTCACGTCCGTCGGGGCTGGCGCGTTCGGGGCTATCGGAACGTCCTTACTAATCGGCGCGGCGCTTAGTTTCGCAGCGAACGCGATAATGGGGCCGGGCCAGCGTTCTCTCACGGCCGGCGTCAATTCGAATGAGGTGCGGCTCAACACCCGGCAGGAAGTCCCGCACGTCCGGGTCGCGGTGGGAGAGGTTCTTGTCGGCGGCGCGCTGTTCTTCGAGGAATGCAAGCCGCCCTATCTCTATCTCGGCACGTTGCTCTCGGAAGGCCCCATCACGTCGCTTGTCGGCCTGCAGAACAGCCAGACCCGCATTGGCATCAACTACGACACGTTCGAGGTATTGACGCCGCCTTATACCGGCAATCTCAAGGTGTCGTTTCGCAACGGCGATCCGGACCAGACCGTCGACCCTATTCTCGCGGCGGACTTCCCGAATCTCGGGCCGAATTTCCGCCAGCGCGAAATCGCAACGCTCGTCATCAAGGCCAATTACGGAAACGGCGACGCGACGCAGCGCTGGGAAGAATTCCAGGCCATGTGGGGCCAGGGCGGCAAGCCGAATATTTTGGCCAAGGTCAGGGGCATAGCGGTTTACGACCCGCGCGATCCGTCACAGACAAAGCCGCCGGCCCGCGAGGACTATCCCGACGACGCGAGCTATGACGCGGCGTATCGCGCCGCGCAATCGACGTGGAAGTGGAGCAACAACGCCACGCTGATCCAGACTTGGTATCTGATGTGGCGCGCTGGCGGCCGTGTCTCGCCAAAGAAAATCCGTTGGGACAAGACGGCAGAAAGCGCCAACTGGGATGATGGCCTGATCGGGACGAAGGCCTACACTAGCGTGTCGACGGCTAATCCTAATGGGACCTCGACCGACACAGACGGAAACACATGGCTAGACCGCGATCGCAGACTCCCTAATGGGCAGCTGCTTCATTCGATCGGCACGAGTTCATCGACGCCATATTCAGGCTCGGTGAAGATCGTGCGGCGCGTATCGGCGGGCAATTATGATGTCGTCTTAACCCGCAGCATAACCCATGCCGGCAATGGCTGGCAGGACTTCCCTGTCCAGGGGTTCCGAATCCCAGCCACGGGCGATTATTTTGCCGCGGTCTGGACCCCGTCCGGGATCACGAACAACGTGATTTCCTCGGGCGTCAACCGTGCCTTTGCATCCGGCGAAGCGTCAGGTGATGGCGTTAGCTTTAGCGAAAGCAGTGGCCAATGCCTTCCGGTTCGCGCGAAGCTGGCGACGACCGGCGGCTTAATCCCGCGCCACACCATTGACGGTGTGATTACGTCGGGCCAGGAGCCGTACACCGTCCTGCAGTCCATGCTGACAGCAAACCGCGGCATGGTTATCCGCTCGGCCGGCGATATGTGGATCCAGACCGGACCACAGGAACCGATCCTGACGATAACGGATGACCTGCTTGCGGGCGATGTGCAGTTCACGCGCTCGCAGCCAAAGAAAGACCTTCTGAACCGCGTCCGGTGCCGTTTCATCGACCCGCGTCAGGACTGGCAGACCGTCGACGGGCCGGTGATCGATCGCCCGGACTATCGGCAGGACGACAAAGAACTTCTTGAGGGCTCGTGCGAGTTCGCCTTTACCGCGGACCATAGGCGGGCGCAGCGCCTTGCGAAGTGCTTCATGGCCGACAGCCGGCTTGGGCGGAAGCTCGTGCTCGTAACGACGTTACAGGCCTTGGCGCGCGCTAAGGGCGGCGAGCTTGATCCGGGCCGCGTGGTCCGGGTGCAACTCGGCATGATGCCGAGGGCAAACGGAATCTACCGCATCATGGAGGTTGGTCTGACTGAAGGCTTTGGCTCGCTCGCAATTACGCTCGCGGAATATGACGCGAGCATCGAGAAGGACTGGCATCCGGAAACGGACGAGCAGGACTTCGAACTTCCCGATTTGGATTTGAGCTGATGGCGCTACTTAAACTTGAAGCCCTTCTTGCCGCGGATGGATTTCTTCAAACCCTTGCGGAGATCGTTTTTAGCAGCCTCTTGAAGCTGCTCTTTTTCCTTCTTTGAAAGTGTCTTGGGCTTATCTGTGCTTACACCAGCACCGCGACCGGTCTCGTCTTCTTTGCTCATGGCTACCGCCTCCCCATTTAGGGAAAGCGTTTCACGGTTGCGGGTCGGCGTCAACGCAACCTCGGATTCCGCTTGCCTTGGCTTTCGTCTTGTTCTCTTTATGTTCTCATGGAGACATTGGGCGACGCATGGTCGGCCGGCTGGAAGATTTCGGCACGGTGCGCGGAAGGAAAGCAGCGCGGGATGAAGCGAGGCCGGGAATGCGTCTGGCGCGCCGATCTGGACGTGCAAACGCTTCTGGCCACCCGTGGCGCCCCGTTTCCATTGGACGAGTTGCCGACTCGGCTCATATGTCCGCGGTGTCGCTCGCGGCGGATTGTGGTGACTTTTACACGGCCGGCGGGCGATTGGACGGTAAGGGTGGCGTGATGTGCAATCTCTACAGCATGACCAAAGGGCAGCAGGCCATCCGCGATCTATTCGACGGCCTGAAGGACCGCACGGGCAATCTGCCGCCCATGGCCGGCATCTTTCCCGATTATCCGGCGCCCATCGTGCGCCACGGCGATGATGGGCTCGAGCTTGCTCTTGCGCGCTGGGGCCTGCCATCGCCGCCCGCCGTCATCAAAAACCGCGACCCAGGCGTGACGAACGTGCGCAACACGAACTCGCCGCACTGGCGGCGGTGGCTGGGGCCAGCGAACCGCTGTCTCGTTCCGTTCACGAGCTTTAGCGAGTTCAATAAAGCCGAGGGCGGCAACGTCTGGTTTGCCTTCGACGAAGGGCGGCCGCTCGCGTTTTTCGCCGGCGTCCACGTCCCGAAATGGACCTCGGTTCGCAAGGTTAAGGCGGGCGAGGAGACGGCGGACCTCTACGCCTTCCTCACGACCGAGCCGAACGCCGTGGTCGCGCCGATCCATCCCAAGGCCATGCCGGTGATCCTGACTCGCCACGAACAATGGGATTTCTGGCTGCGGGCGCCGTGGGATGAAGCCCAGCAGCTTCAGCAGCCGCTCGCTGACGACATGCTGATGATCGTCGGGCGAGGCTGGAAAGAGGATCCCGAAAGGCCGCGCTGATTCGACAATCAGCGGCGGCGCCCTAGGTTAGTTGTATTGGCGGACTGATTATCAGGGCTCCGCCATCGGAGATGACACCTCCCGCCCCAAGTTTATGGAGGCGGTCACTATGCCGTCCAATAAAGTCGAAATGCAGCGCGAAGCGGAACGCTGCGCCCAAGCCGCGACCAAAGCGGATTCACCCAGTTATCGCCGGATGTTTCGTGGTTTAGCGGAATTTTATGCGACGCTGGCGAAACTTGAGCCGGAGGTGACGTCCGTACGTCAAGATCACCACGCGGGCTTTGATTTTGGTGAGAGCCAGATTCAAGCAAAAGAAGACGGCGACCAGCACGAGCAAGCGTAACATACATATTTGTATGTGCTGCGGTGAAGTGGGCTCCCCAAAATTGGGCAGTGCCGCAACCCATTGAAGAATAAGGACTGCCCAGATTTGGGCCGTCTATTTCAACGCCACGCCCGGCCCGGCGGCGACCGAGCCGTTGTCGAGGAACTGGACGCCGGCGGCTTCCAACACCCGACGAATATCCTCGATTGTCCGAGGGCGTAGTTCCTCTCCGCCCTCAAAACGCGTGATCGTATTTGTGGAAACCTTCGCCGCAACGGCGAGATCGCGCACACCAAGGCGTGCGGCGGCCCGTGCCATGCGGCACTGGTCCGGTGTCATGCGTTTCTCCTCTTCTGGACGAAATCGATAATATGTATCGATTTCGCTTTACTGATAGTGGTGATATCAGTATCGTCACAGTGTAGCGATTCCACTACGGGAAGCAACCACGATGACGGAACACTCGATTCCGGCAGCCGCCACCGGCTTGCCTACAAACCGCCGAGAGCTTGAGGGCTACATTCACGGCCTGATCGATCTGCTCGACACCCTCGACGCGGACCCGGACCTGGAGCCCGATTGCGGCCGGGCCGAGAATGTCGACCAGTCAAATCTGAACCATATGTACGGCCTGACGTGGGCCGGCGAGGCTGAACTCGACCATTCCGACCTTGAGCCGTCCTTGTGCCTCCCTGACGGCACTCGCATGAAAATCGGCGCCCGCTACGGCGACGACTGCGAGGAGGACGCTGGCGACGAAGGGGAAATGGACGAGGACCGCGAATGGTCGTGTGGATGGGCTGAAACTGAGAACCAGGCCAGCGCCGCGCGGTTCTCGATCCAGAACGACTTGGCCTAACCGCCACCCGAAGAGGAGATCGGGCCGGTGGCACCACTCGCCGGCCCGAAAAACGAAGTTACGCTAGCGAAATGTAGGTTGGGGGGTTGACGCGATTGGGAGACAATACTCAAGTGCAGTTTGCGCCGATTGAGCGCCCGCCCGTAGCCGACACATTCGTGCCTACAGGCCATTTGCCGCGCGAAACCCATATTTGCGGCACCCCCAGCAATAGAACGCCCTTGCGGGTGAACCTAATCGCTTGCCTCGGCAAGCATTGTTGAAACGCGTCCATGCGGACATACGAGGAGGTGCGCACATGGCTGATATCGATATGACTGTCTACGCTGACGAGTGGATTGGGCAGGCCGAGTGGCGGGAGGGAAAGGCGGTCGAGTTCCCTGATGATGCGGCTCGCAATCTCGAGGCTGCCAAGACATTCCGTAATCTCGCGGAAATGCTGTCTTCGGGCTACGCGATCCGGGGGGACATCGTCACCCGCATCAACCAAATAGCTGATGACGACGACAGGGCTCTCGCCTTCACGCTTGCACAGAGTGAAGTTGATCGTGAGGTAGGCTTCCACTTCTACCCTGAAACCCCGGACGATCTTCTGGAAGCTGTGCTCACACGGGCGGGAGCCTAGAGCCGCCACGGCCCGCTCCGAGCAATCGGGGCGGGTTCAACATTGCGAGTCTTCGGCTTTCCGACTCGCCCTCATTGGCGCACGGTACGAATCACATGATGCACCACGCCAACGATAACAATCCTAGCCCGGACACACCGCTGCGCCTTGCGGATGCGGTGAAGTACGCGTTTCCGTTTGGGGGAATGACGGTCGCGGGATTGCGTAAGGAAGCGGCCAGGGGCCGCCTGACAGTTTGGCGCATCGCCGGCAAGGACTTCACGAGCCTCGCCGAGATTGAAGGGATGAAGGAAGCATGTCGCGTCGCCGCAAGCCGCCCCGGCCCTGGCTCAGGCCGGCCTCGGGCGATCGTCGGGCCGCCTGGATTATTCTCGACGGCGGAAAACAGATCAGCACTGGCTGCGGCGAGGGCGATGACGAAGGAGTTGCGCGCGCTTTAGCGGCATACATCGCCAAGCAATTCACGGACACGCCCCCAGAGAAGAATAGAGCGGCGGCTGACGTCCCGGTGGCCGAGGTTCTTGCGCATTATCTCTCGCAGCGCAAAGCTGGCGCTCGCCGCCCCAAAGAGCTAGCCGCTCGCATCGACGCGCTCCTCGATTGGTGGGGCGACAAAACCTTAGACGACATTACAACGAAAACCTGCGGCGCCTATGCGGCCAGCAGGTCGACTCCGACCGCAGCTCGGCGGGAGCTTGAGGATCTACGCGCTGCGGTGAACATGGCGATCGCGGACAGTGTGACTCGTCATGCTGTGAAGGTGACTCTACCGCCGAAACCGAAGGGCAGGGTTCAGCATCTGGACCGCAGCGACATCGCCGCGTTGATTTGGGCCGCCTACCGCAAGAGAGAGATACAGCGAGGCGTTGCGACCAAGCGCCGACCGGCATTGCATGTCGCTCGCTTTCTGCTTGTTGGTGTTTACACAGGCAGCCGATCGGCGCGCATCTGGCAGGCGTCATTCCGGCGCGAGCCGGGGCGGCCCTACATCGACCTCGCTGCCGGCGTGTTTTATCGCGCGCCCGACGACGAGATCGTCGCTTCGAACAAGCAGGCGCCACCAATTAGAATCCCGTCCAGGCTTCTGGCGCACCTGCGGCGCTGGCACGCTCACGGCGCAAACTACGTCTGCGAATATGCTGGACGGCCGGCCGATCCGAAACGGGCTTTCCGCACGTTGGTTCGCGAGACGCTGGGAGATCGCGCCACGGGTGTCGTCCGCCACACACTTCGGCACACCTCGGCGACCTGGCTCATGCAAGCCGGTGCGGACATGTGGGAGGCGTCAGGGTTTCTGGGGATGACGCGTGAGACGTTAGAGAAGACCTACGGCCACCATCATCCGGACCACCAGTCTGGCGTCGGCGATGCCTTTACAAAAGGCGCGGCGGGAAGGGCTCGTAAGTGACCCAATCGTTGCCGCAATCGTTGCCGTGGAAATTAGCCTCGGGAGCTAACCCATTGATTTCACTGGTCGGAGTGAGAGGATTCGAACCTCCGACCCCCTCGTCCCGAACGAGGTGCGCTACCAGGCTGCGCTACACTCCGTCACCAGCGGACCGCCGATATAGACGGGGCCGCGCGCGTCCGCAACCCGCTATCCGCCGCACCGGCCCCGGAACCGCCGCTCCCGCCTCGCGGCGGGCGCGTAGACGGCCGGAAGATAGCCGCTATTGCCGGCCCTGCCCCGCTTTTCCTCTGGCAGCGGCCATGGCTGGTCCTTTCGGAACCGGCCGGCGGAAGCGCTAGCCCGGCGCCTTCAGTTTCAACTGGTCGATGACCCAGCGCCAGCTTCCGTCCTTCTGGCGGCGCGCGACCTCGATGGAGAGCGCCCCGTTCGGCGCCTGCGCGAGCGTCAGCGCAAGATCGCCGCTCTCGATCTTCTGCACCACATCGGCGCCGCTGAACTCCTTCCGGCGTTCGAGCAGGGCGCTGTAGAAATCGTGAATACGCGCATGGCCGGGCGATTGCCGCTCACCCGCGGCCAAAGTCGCGCCCGGTTCGTAGAGATCGACAAGCCCGCCGACATCGCCGGCATTGGCGCGTTCGGCGAACATGCGGACGAGATCTTCGGGGCTCGCGGCGGCGGAGCGGGCCACCTCCTGCGCGTCCCCCTGCCGACCGCCATGCGACAACAGCCGTCCGTCATTGTCGGAAATTGTGACGGCGACGGGCACGCCCGCCTGCACGCTTTCCGAAACCGTGCAGAAATCCTCGAACTGGCCGAGGGCGCGGTTCAGGCTGTCTTCGTCATAGGTGCCCGCCGGCAGAGCGATGGCGACATCCATGCGCTCGATGCGCAGCCGGCCGCGCTCGTTGCGGCGGGTCGCGATCGCGACATCGGCTTTCAGCCCGTTCGCCGTTTGCCGGTGTTTGGTCAGCGCGAAGAACAGGCTGGCGCACAGACAATTGGCCACGCTTGATGCCAATAATTGCTCGGGGCTCGGCCCCTGTCCCTGGCCGATCGGGTGCGGCTCGTCCGTTTGCAGGGTCGGCGCCGCGCCGAAATCGATCAGGAACCGGTAATCTCCGAGATGGGACAGGGTCACAGTTTGCAGATTGTCGGCCACGATTTCGATTCCTCGTCATTGTCGCTTTGTCCGCTTTATATGGCCGGGCCGGGCGAGCCGCAAAAACTCCGGCTCTCCCGAGGCGCGATCCCGCCGGCGGCGGGGGCGGGGAGAGGCGATACGTACGGCGAACGCTCCCCGATGTGATAGAAGCGAGTCGATGCGTGCGTGGCGCGGCCGTCATGCTCGCCTGCGGCGCACAATCTAAGAGGGCGTGCGGTTGGATTTCCCGGACCAGACATTTCTCCCGGATCGGCGGGCAGGCTGATGGACAGGCTCGATGGCGAGCGGATGTTCGTTGCCGTGATGGAGACGGGCAGTTTCGTGGCGGCGGCCGAGCGTCTGGGGACGAGTTCGGGGCAGGCCTCCAAACTGGTCTCGCGGCTCGAATCAAATCTCGGCGTCCGGCTGCTCAACCGCACGACGCGGGCGGTCTCGCCGACGGAGGCCGGCACGGCCTATTTCGAGCGCCTGAAGCCGCTTCTCGATGAATTCGACAATCTCGACCGCTCGGTCCGCAACATTTCGCAGGCGCCGCGCGGCAGGCTGCGTGTCACCGCGCCGCTGACCTTCGGCACGCTCGAGCTTTCCCCCGCGCTCAGCCAGTTCGCGCTGATCTATCCCGAGATCGAACTCGATGTCGGCTTCTCGGACCGGATCGTGAATGTCGTGGACGAGGG
Source organism: Pseudomonadota bacterium (assembly GCA_023388965.1). Classification (GTDB taxonomy): domain Bacteria; phylum Pseudomonadota; class Alphaproteobacteria; order Rhizobiales; family Methylopilaceae; genus Flaviflagellibacter. The sequence goes on from JAEWFF010000018.1 coordinate 226,733, forward strand.
CTTCGACATGGCCGTGCGCGTCGGCCGCCCCGCCGATTCCAGCCTCATCGCGCGCCGCATCTGCGATGTCCGCATCGTCATCGTCGCCTCGCAGGATTACATCGCCCGAAAGGGCGAGCCGGCGCAGCCGGACGATCTCGCCCGCCATGAATGCATCATCGACGGCAATTTCCGCGAGCCCAATCGCTGGCCGTTGAAGCTTGCGAACGGCAAGGCCGCCGCAGCACCCGCGCAAGGCCGCATACGTTTCGCCAATGCCGATGCCTGCCTGCGCGCGGCCGAAGCGGGGCTTGGGCTCGCCTGCGTGCCGAGTTTCGTTGCCGCCGAGGCGCTTCGCGCCGGCACGGTGCGCACGGTTTTGTCGTCCTTCGAGGCCGAGCCCTACAGTGTGCACGCGCTTTATCCGCACAGCCGGCATCTGGCGGCCAAGGTCCGGGCGCTCGTGGATTTTCTGGTCGAGCGCTATCGCGGCACGCCGCATTGGGAGCGCGATCTGTGATATTGCTTCCAATGCGGATGGAATAACCTTCCATACCGCTGGATTATCATCCGATCGGTCCTGCTGCATCTTCTCCCTCAGACGCCAACCGGCGTTTCTGACGAAAAGGGAGCACCAGACCATGACCGATATGTCTTTCACCGCCGATCGCCCGGTTGCCGATCGTCCCGTCGCCGCCGTGCGCGCCGGCAATGCCGAGATCGCCGCGCTCGTCCTGCGCGTTTCGATGGGCGTGCTGTTTCTTGCCCATGCCTGGCTGAAGATCGCGGTGTTCACGCCGGCCGGCACGGCCGACTTTTTCGCCAGCCTCGGCTTTCCGGGGGCGCTCGCTTATCCCGTCATCGCCGCGGAATTGCTCGGCGGTCTTGCGCTGATCGCCGGCATCGGCACGCGCTGGGTATCGCTTGCTCTGGTCCCGGTCCTGCTCGGCTCGATCTACGCTCCGCACGGCGCGGCCGGCTTCTTCTTCTCGAATGCGGGCGGCGGCTGGGAATTCCCGGCGTTCTGGGCAATCGCCCTCATCGTGCAGGCTCTTCTGGGCGACGGCGCGTACTCGGCCCGCAATTTTCGCGGCGGAAACTGAACCCGATCCATGGCGGAGGGGTTCGCCCTCCGCCATCGGCCCGTCCATACCGAAAGAAGGATCAGAACAATGACCATCGCTGTCACAGGTGCCACCGGCCAGCTTGGCCGCCTGGTAATCAAAAGTCTGAAAGCCCGCGCACCGTCCACCGACATCGTGGCGCTGGCGCGGAACACGGCCAAGGCGGCCGATCTCGGCGTCCTGGTCCGTGAGGCCGATTATGCCCAGCCCGAAACGCTCGAACGCGCTTTGGAGGGAATCGACACCTTGCTCCTCATCTCGTCGAGCGAGGTCGGGCAGCGCGCCGCGCAGCATCGCAATGTCATCGAGGCGGCGCGGAAGGCCGGTGTTGGCCGCATTGTCTATACAAGCCTGCTGCACGCCGACACAAATCCTCTCGATCTTGCGGTCGAGCACCGGCAGACCGAGGCAGACCTGAAGGCGTCGGGAATCCCGTTCACGATCCTGCGCAATGGCTGGTACACCGAAAATTACACCGCGTCCGTTCCCGGCGCGCTCGCCGGCGGTGCCTTTATCGGCAGCGCGGGCGAGGGCAGGATCGCGTCGGCCACGCGAGCCGATTATGCGGAAGCCGCCGCTGTAATTATTCTCGGCGAAGGTCATGACGGCAAGACATACGAACTTGCCGGCGACGAGGCCTATACGCTCACCGATCTCGCCGCCGAGATTTCGCGGCAGTCGGGCAGGGAAATTCCCTACAAGAACCTGCCCGAGAAGGATTATGCCGCGGCATTGGTGGGCTTCGGCCTGCCCGAACCAATGGCGGCAGCCTTCGCGCGTTACGATGCCGACGCGGCGGAAGGTGCGCTCTTCCACGACGGGCGCGAGCTTTCCACGCTGATCGGCCGCCCGACGACGCCCCTGTCCTCGGCGGTGGCAGCGGCACTGAAATAACCCTCCGCACATGACGGCGCGGTCCCCGCAAGGACCGCGCCGCCGCAAACATTGATGGGATGTATGTATCATGCTTGTTGACGGAAAATGGATGGCCGACTGGCAGCCGGTTCAGGCGAAAGACGAAAAGGGCGGCTTCGTCCGCCAGACATCGAGCTTCCGCAACTGGATCACGCCCGACGGCAGCGCCGGTCCGACCGGCGAGGGCGGTTTCGCTGCCGAGCGTGGCCGCTACCATCTCTATGTCGCGCTGATCTGTCCCTGGGCGTCCCGCACCCTGATCGGGCGCAAGCTCAAAAAGCTGGAAGACGCGATCTCGGTCTCGGTCGTCGAGCCGATCCTGAGCGATCAGGGCTGGCGCTTCGGTGATTATCCGGGCGCGAACCGCGATGACGTGAACGGCGCGACTTATCTTCACGAACTCTATACGCGCGCCGATCCGCATGTGTCCGGACGCGCGACGGTGCCGGTCCTGTGGGACAAAAAGCGCGGCACGATCGTCAACAATGAATCGGCCGAAATCCTGCGCATGATGAATTCCGGCTTCGGCGACCTGGCCGATACTTCGGTCGATCTTTACCCCGCCGATCTGCGCGCGGAGATCGAGGCGCTGAACGAGCGCATCTATCCGCGGCTGAACAACGGCGTGTACCGCGCCGGCTTCGCGACGACGCAGATCGCCTACGAAGAGGCATTCCACGACGTGTTCGGCATGCTGGACGAACTCGAGGATCGCTTCGGCGATGGCCGCGACTTCCTCTCCGGCGAGCGCCTCACCGAGGCGGATATCCGCCTGTTCGTGACGCTCATCCGCTTCGATGCCGCCTATCACGGCCTGTTCAAATGCAATCTGCGGCGGATCGCGGATTATCCGCGCCTCAGCTTCTATCTGGCGCGTGTCCTGGCCTTACCCGGCGTCCGCGATACGGTCAGCATCGACCACATCAAGCAGGGTTATTATTCGATCAGGGCGCTGAACCCGAATGGTGTCGTGCCGCTCGGTCCGGAGCTTGGCCTTGGGCTATGATCGTATGGGCGTGTGGAAGCCGGCGGTCCAGCCGCCGGCTTTCTTGCATGATTACTGGATCGCCTGTCTAGCGGACAATCACGGCCGGAACGGGGCTCTGCGTGATGACTTCCTGTGCCACGCTGCCGAGCAGCATGCGGTTGAGGCCGCGCCGCCCGTGCGAGGCGATAACGATCAGGTCGGCGCCGGTGTCGGCCGCGGCCTTCAGGATGCCTTCGGCGGGGTGCGTATCGGGAACATGCCGGAGCTCGGCCTTCACGCCGGCCTGATCGGCGGCCTTCGACGCGGCATCCAATATCTCCTTCGCGGCCTTGGCTGCCGCCGCATCGAATTCCTGAACCGCGTCGAAATTCTGCCGCCAGGCTTCGGATGCCATCTGCCGGGGCGCCCACATTTCGGTGGTCGTTACGATGGTTGCCTTCGCGCCGCTGGCTTTGGCAAGGCCCAAGCCGTGCTTGACGCCCTTCATCGCCAGTTCCGAACCGTCGGTCGCGATAAGAATGTGCTTATACATCGAGTTCTCCCGTACCGTTTGACATCCTGACGGCGAAGCATCGCCCGTGCTTGCCGTGCCGGTCAACTTTCCGGTGGAGCACTGTTTGACCCAGCGCAAGCAGCCGCACCGGTTTGACGATGTTAAGCTTATGATCGGCCCGGCCGGAACCTGCCCGGTTCAGTATGGTTGTTCAAAACAACGATATGGGGGTTGGGATGAGAGCGATTTTCCGCGACTGGTACATCGTCATCATTGCCATCGTGCTCGTCCTTGGAGGCACGGTTTTTGCCGCCAGATTTGGGGGGTCTCAGACCGCCGCCGAGCAAACCACAGCCTCGATGGAGCTTCCGCCGCAACTCGTGCCCGACAGTGCGGATACCGGCCAGCCGGCAACTGCCGATGCGCATAACCACGACACGGCAAACGGGCCCGTCGCCGGGGGTGATCGTTTGCAACCGGCCACGGCCGAGCCGCAAGGTCGCGCCTCGGTGGCGCAGGAAACGGCAAACTCGGATTCAGCGGCGCAGGATTCCGGTTCGGTCCAGCCCACACCCGCTCCGCCTGTTTCCACACAGGCCCCGGCTCCCGAACAACAACCGGCTGCTCCTGCTCCTTCCGCCGCTTCTACTCCTGCGCAGACGGCCGCGCCGGCGCCACAGGCGAGCCACGATGCCGATGCCGCGGCGCGCGATCTTAATGCCGGCCGGCAGTCGTTCCGCAAATGTCAGGCCTGCCATTCGCTCGAGCCGGGCAAGAATCTGATCGGCCCGAGCCTTGCCGCAGTGGTCGGAAGGTCGGCCGCCGAGGTAGAGGGGTTCAACT
>JAEWFF010000045.1 GCA_023388965.1 Pseudomonadota bacterium
CACGGTACAATTCGTCAAATACCCAGGAATCAGACTGACGCGGGAATGAGCAGATGATTTTACGCACTGCACCAGCTTTGAGTAATTTAGCCAGACCGTAGTCGCCATTACCGGCATTGTTATTGACAATCACCAGATCTTTCACACCAAGTTTGATCAAACCATCAATCAGCTCAGCAGGCTGACCTGCAGTACCAAAACCACCGATCATGATGGTAGATCCGTCTTTGATTTGTGAAAGTGCTTCGACCAGTGAGGCAGAACTTTTATCGATCATCAAATAACTCCATGTATTGCCACTCAGTACAAAAATTTTGAGAACCTAAGGTTCTGGTTTGAACACATTCTGGACGGAGAACAAATTCCAACCAAAATCCTTAGGATTCTGTGTGATCTATTCTTGATAAATTCCAAGCTTTCGACTACGGTTTAAAAATAGTTTTGTACGGTTTACATAATCATTGCACGATGATCGAACAAAAATTTTATTAATTCTCAGAATTGAATAAAGCAACTGTAAAAATAGTGAGTGAATTAATATATGAAGATTAAGGAATTGACATGACAATCAATAACGGTGCCCGCGATCAGCTGATCCAGAATCCTGAAAATAAAAAAATAATTCGTCATGAAGATTTTATTGCTGGAGTAAGTAAGGGGCTGGCGATTCTGGATTGCTTTGCCAATGATCGATATCGTTTAAACGTTAGTATGGCAGCTGAAAAGACAGGACTTACACGAGCTGCTGCACGTCGTCATTTATTGACACTGGAATATCTTGGTTATTTAGATTTTGATGGACATTTTTATTCTTTGAGTCCCAAAGTACTTAAATTTTCAGGGGCTTATCTGAGTGGAGCACAGTTACCCAAGATTGCTCAACCACTTCTTAATTTACTGACCCAGCAAACTTCATTAATTTACTCTGTGATGGTCTTGGATGGTTTTGAGGCGATTACCATCGCGCGTAGTGCCGCCCATCAACAAACTGATCGAGTCAATCCTTATGGCTTACATCTCGGTAATCGGTTACCCGCGCATGCTACTTCAGCAGGAAAAGTTTTATTGAGTTATTTAGGTCCTGAGTCACAGCAAGAATGGCTTGAGCAATATCCTTTAAAATCACTGACCAAATACACCTATACAGATAATCAGGCATTTTTAGCTCTATTACAGCAAATTCGTGCTGATGAATTTTGCTATTCAGCAGAAGAGCATGAACTTGGTGTTCATGCGCTCGCAGTTCCAATTTATAATCACCGTGCCGATGTGGTTGCTGCTTTAAATATCGTATCTCCTACTGGACGTACCAGTAAAGAATATTTACAACAGCATATTTTGCCTTTACTGCAACAAACATCGCGTGAATTCCGTCAATTTGTTTAAGTAATTTTCTACGTATAATGCGCATGTTTTTAATAAGAATTCATGCTCGAAAATAAAAAACACATCGGATTCAAATGAACTCAATGTGTTCCAAACAACCTTGGGTTTAAATGAAGATATTTTTAAAAACAGCGCTTAGCTCGCTTTTTGTAGCGGTAGACCAACATAATTTTCAGCAAGTGTCGTCTGACCTGCTTCTGAACTTAAAATATAACTCAATTCCGCTTGTTTGATTTTATGTTCAAATTCAGTTTCTGTTTCAAAACGATGAAGTAAATGTGTCATCCACCAAGAAAAACGTTCTGCTTTCCACACCCGTTTTAAACAGTTTTCTGAATAGCTATCAATGCCCGCTTCTGACCCATTGTCATAGTATTCAATCAAGGCTTTAGACAAGAATGCGATATCTGATGCTGCAAGATTCAGACCTTTGGCACCTGTTGGCGGAACAATATGCGCTGCATCCCCTGCTAAGAATAATTTGCCGAAACGCATTGGCTCTGTTACAAAGCTACGTAATGGTGCAATACTCTTTTCAATTGAAGGACCTGTAATTAACTTTTCACGGCTTTCAGGATCAAGACGGTTTTTCAACTCTTCCCAGAATTGGTCATCTGACCAGTTTTCAACTTTGTCTGTTAATGGGACCTGTAAATAGTAGCGGCTACGTGTATTTGAACGCATACTGCATAATGCAAAACCACGTTCAGATTGTACATAAATCAACTCATCTGCTACTGGTGGTACATCTGCAAGTACACCCAACCAGCCAAATGGGTACACTTTTTCAAAGGTCTTGATTTTATCTTCAGGAACACTTGCACGGCATACACCATGGTAGCCATCACAACCTGCGATAAAATCACATTGAACCGTGACCTGACGGCCTTCATCTTCAAATTTCACCGAAGGCTGCTCACCATAAAATTCATGAACTTGTACATTACTTGCTTCGTAGAAAGACATTAATTGCGCTTCAATACGTGCTTGCATCAGGTCTTTGGTTACTTCAGTTTGACCATAAACAGTGACCTGCTTACCTCCGGTGAGTTGGGTTAGATCCACACGGTGTTTCTCACCATTGGTTAGAATTTCAATACCGTTATGTGGTAAGCCCTTTTCTCTGAGTTGAGCATCTACACCGGCTTCAGCTAAAAGGTCAACAGATACCTGCTCGAGAATACCAGCACGGATACGGCTTGCTACATACTCAGCACTACGCTGCTCAATTAAAATATGATCAATACCGGCTTTATAGAGTAATTGTCCAAGCAATAATCCTGCTGGACCTGAACCAATAATTGCGACTTTAGTATTTAAAATTTCCATATGCTGACAATTCCTTAATAGCCATCCTTTTTTACAAGCTAAGAAATTTTTATGTCTCTGCCTAGACTTTAGCCTCAATCCCAACCGAAATAGGTGACTTTTGTCCGATGATCGGACAAGATATTTAAGAAAATAACTAATGAGGGATATATAATTGCGCAAGGATTTAATTTTTAGTGAGAATAATAATGAGTCTATTCAATATGATGATTACATTGCAGGTCTAGCAAAAGGTTTAAGTTTGCTAGAATGCTTCGGTATTGAACGTCAAAAGCTCAATGTTACTCAGATTGCTGAACGTACCGGACTAAGCCGTACTGCGGCACGACGCTATGTCCGTACACTCAAATTTCTGGGTTATCTCGATACAGATGAACATTTTTACTGGCTAACCTATAAGGTGCTACGCTTTTCCAGTGCTTATCTCAGTTCTGCATATTTACCGAAAGTTGCCCAGCCTATGCTTAATCTTTTAAGCATAAAAACTGCTTTAAGCTATTCGGTGGCAGTGCTGGATGAGCATGAAGTCGTACCTGTCGCAAAAAGTATTGCTCCCCAAATTGATACCAGCAAACTTAGTCCGCTTGGTGTGCATCTGGGGAATCGCCTGCCTGCTTATGCCACATCAACAGGTAAAATACTGCTTTCACGTTTAAGTTTTGAAGCCCAACAGCAATGGCTAGATAAATTTAACCTGAAAAGACTTACTCCTTACACGATTACGGATCCTCAGGTATTTTTAAAAATATTGCAGGAAGTGGGTCAGCTTGATTACTGTATTTCTACAGAAGAACATGAGTTAGGAATCACTGCGATGGCCGTACCGATTTTAAATATGCAGGGAGATACTGTAGCTGCGCTAAACTGTATTGGCTCAAGCAATCGGATTGATACCAATTATTTAATACAAAATATCCTTCCATTGCTCAAACAAACTGCTCATGACTTGCGTGCCATACTTTGATGATATTGCATGATTTCTATACTCATTTATTTTTTATATGCTAAGTAATTGATCATACATATTGTTTTTTACAAAATGAACGCCTGTATTCATACTTTTTAATTCCTAGTATTTCACTCGATTATTCAATGATTTCCTAGGCTATGTGGATCCAATTAATCCATAAAAACGATTAGAACATTTATTTTATGCTTGAATTTGGATCCAATAATGCTACATTTTGCATATCGCAGATTTGCTGATTAAAACTTCAGCAACAAAACATGGACGGGTTTTGGTGCGATGAACATATTAAAAACATTACTAGGATGACACCTAAGGGCTAGGTAGGGCTGATCAAATGAATCAATTATTGATATTCGTTGATAGGTTCATATCCCCGCGATAGGTGTCTAAATCCATGGAGAAAGTAAATGGTTCAGAACCCTCGTGAGGAAATGAATAACAAACCCATGAATCGTTATCAGTGGTTTGTTATTGGCATCTGTATTCTTTTAAATGTCATTGACGGCTTCGATGTGTTAGTCATGGCATTCACCGCATCATCCGTATCTGCAGAATGGGGCCTTACAGGTTCACAATTAGGCATGCTGTTAAGTGCCGGTCTGTTCGGTATGGGGGCAGGTTCCTTATTTCTGGCACCTTGGGCTGATAAAATTGGCCGTCGCCCACTTATTTTATTGTGCTTACTGATTTCCGGTTTTAGCATGATCGGAGCATCAATGGTACAAAATGCAACCGAACTGGGTATTATGCGTTTTATTACCGGCCTTGGAATTGGTGGAATTTTAGCCAGTAGTAACGTGATTGCCAGTGAATATGCATCTTCGCGCTGGAGAAGTCTTGCAGTCAGTTTACAGTCTACTGGCTATGCGATTGGTGCGACTATTGGTGGCATGATTGCAATTGCCCTAATTAGTCACTTTGGTTGGCGTTCAGTCTTTTTAGCAGGCGGTTTAAGTACTCTGTTTATGTTTGTAGTCGCCTACTTTACTTTACCTGAGTCGCTAGATTATCTATTAGTTAAACAACCTAAAAATGCATTAGAGCGTATTAATCAACTAGGTCAACGCATTGGTCTGACCCGTTTGGCACAGTTACCCGAAGTTATAATTAGTTCAGCCCAACCTAAAATGGGAATTGCTAAATTGTTCACCGCTGGTTTGGGTTTACAAACATTATTGCTTTGGCTGAGCTTCTTCTTCGTGATGTTTGGTTTCTATTTTGTCATGAGCTGGACACCAAAGATTTTATCAGCTAATGGCATGTCCACTGAACAAGGTGTAACTGCTGGTGTACTAATCAGCGCGGGTGGAATGTTCGGTGCTGCATTAATTGGCTTAATCAGTGCACGTGTCCGTGTGTTCTATGTACAAGCAGGTTTTCTTGCCCTCACTGCAATTTTGATCCTATTATTCGTGAACAATGTAGGTGCCTTGACTATCGCCTTTATTCTAGCAGTATTTTTAGGCGTTTTATCCAATGGCTGTGTAGCAGGTCTATATGCGATGTCTCCTTCCATTTACGAAGCAGATGTGCGTGCTACAGGTGTAGGTTCTGCCATTGGTTTTGGTCGTATTGGTGGCATTCTTTCACCCTTAATAGCAGGTGCATTCTTAGACGGCGGTATTTCTTCCCTTACCCTGTATGGCTATTATGCGGGTGCTTTTGTTCTTGCGATTATGACTGTTCTAAGCCTGTCAAAATTACAAAATAAACACGCAGCTCAACTGAATTTCCAAAGCTCAACTGTAAGTTCATAACACTTTTATCGCTTCATTATGATGAGCTGAACATGAAGTTCAGCTCTATTTAAATATATAGGGACAATATTATGAGATTTTCTGCAATCTTTTTGGGGATACTTTCGCCTGTAGTTTTAGCTCCTGCGTTTGCAAACAGTTTTACTGATGATTCACAGATCACATTGACAGCACGTAATTTCTATTTTGACCGGGATTATAAGCAAGGTGATCCTATGCCTGCAGCGCGTGACTGGGCACAAGGTTTTATTTTTAAAGCTAATTCTGGCTATACCCCTGGCACGATAGGATTGGGACTCGATATTCTGGCATTAGCCGGTTTCAATTTATTAGGAAATAGTGCTGATGACTATGCTGCTTCGGGTTTGTTGCCAGCAGGTCCTGACAGAAAGCGTGCTGACCAATATGGTGAAATCCGTTGGACCGCCAAGGCAAAAGTACAGGACTCGACTTTACATGTAGGGACATTAACACCGATGTTTCCTGTATTATTTTCCAGCCCTGCCCGTC
>JAEWFF010000003.1 GCA_023388965.1 Pseudomonadota bacterium
GGCCGCCGAGCCCGCTCACCGCGCGTGCGAGGTGCAGACGCCGCGGACGAGCGAGATGCTTGAGCCCGCCTGGTCCTTGCCCCCGACGGTGCGGGACACAAGGCCTAACACCAGAGTTAAGCCGCGCTGCAGCGGGGCGTGAAGCACATGGCAAGCTGTATCTGCCATGTGGTTTGCGCCCCGATGTGGCGTCGGCTTGAACGACTCGTTAGGCCGCTGCTGCCCGGCACCCGCGCCGAACTTGCCGCAGCCCAACTCCCGAACCGGAACACTACAACAACTTGGCGCAGCTGGGCCGTGCCCGGGACTACGAAGCGTGAGCTACAGCTCGCGCGCGCGAAGAGCCTCACCAGGATCTGTCCGAAGCCGACTCGGCGGGTCGAATCTTGCGGTCGGTCGCGCCTGTCCGAAGCCGAGGTGTCGCAGGCGATTCTGCCGATGCCAATCACCGCGCGTGCGAAGCGCCAAGAGTGGCAGATGAGCGACGAACCTTATGCGACCGAAAAACTCTGATCCGGCAGTGCGGGACACAAGGCCTAACACCAGAATTAAGCCGTGCCGCGAAGCGGCATCGGCTTGAATGAATTGTTAGGCGGCGCCGAGCAGATGTGCTGCCACCGCCTGCCGACCTGTCCGGTGATGAACCAGGTTAACCCGAGTTGGATCGGGGGAACGAAGAGCCACCAATATTCTGTGAAGAATCGCGAGAGACGAAGGATGCCTGCTCCGTAGGCGGCGCCCGAAGCCTCCAGCGACGGAGCAACGAAGGCGCCGTACGCCTCCACGGGCAGCAGGACAGCAAAGCCAATGAACGAAAATGCGCCGTAAACAAGCGCAGCCACGACAGCGACGAAAACAACTGGGCGAGGAAGATCAGGCCGGTTACGCGAAGCGACGAAGGCTGGCCACAAGATCGGTGCGAACGAAACAACAAAGTAGATGGCTGCGATCACAACCATAAGCGCGGTCAATCCTGCCCCAAAAACTTCGATGACTTTCATAGCCGCCTAACACCTTAGTTAAGCCGCGCCGCGAAGCGGCGTCGGCTTGAACGAATTGTTAGGCCGCGGGCTCGTGCCACGCGACCCGCCGGGCCGGGCACCCAGCCCGCAATGTATTGTGGACCTCGGCCAAGCGGTCTGTCTCCGTGAGCAGCTTTTCGATCCGCTCGGGCGACTCGGACGACTCGACCCTGGCGCGATACGTTACGGATTCCGCGCCCAGCCCCACGCCTTTGAACTGGGCAGATGCCACCACCTCGCACCCGGTGATGGCAATTCCAAGGCGGGCCGCCTCGCGGTAAAGATCGTTGCAGTAGCACGTTGCGAGCGCGGCCACCAGGAACTCGCCGCCGTTTACGGCGCTGCCGGGACCCGACGACTTGGCGGAAACCGCTGGCCGATGCGCTATGCCGGCGGTGCAAAGCTCGACTTCGTGTCCATGCAGGTCGTTGCGGATGCGGGCTGAAATCTCCATACACGCAAATCCTTCACGAGCGGCCTAACACCTAAGTTAAGCTGAGACGCGTAGTGGAGCAAAGCACATGGCAAGCTGTACCTGCCATGTGCTTTGCGTAACGAAGCGGCTTCGGCTTGAACGCATTGTTAGGCCCTCAGCACGCCAACTCATGCTCTCTGGAGCCGCTGCTGTACTGGGTCACCCGTACACGCACCGCTTCCCCCTTGGCCAGCAGCTTGCATCCTCGCGGCACATGAAGCTGAACTTGACCGCCGTCCACGCTCACGACCACCATCTGCGAGGCAGTGGTGAACACTCCCGCATCTGGATAGTGGCCGGCACTCTGCACGACACCACTAATGATCTCTGCGGTTGCGTTCTTGCGGGTCAGTATGAGGTAGGCAGAGCCCACGACGACGGCGATGCACACGAGTATCGCTACAGTCACTCTAGTGCGGTAGGTGAGCCAAAGGTAGCGAGACTGCGAGAACATGGGCCTAACACCAGAATTAAGCCGTGCCGCGAAGCGGCATCGGCTTGAATGACTTGTTAGGCGCTTGGCCCGACTGCGTCACCTCAATGCCGAGCGACATTGGCGGCATGATGTGGCGAAACAGCAGTTGGCCCAGCGGCCCAATCAGCAGTACTTCGCTGAGTGCTCCTTCCCCGAGCGGATCAGACTCCACAACTTGAGCCACGGGAAACGGCAACAGCCCAGCTGCGCCGGCAAAGGGACTCATCCAGTAGGTCTTACCGTTTCTCGCCCATTGTAGTGCTCCCGGATCGCACCTCTCTAAAGAGAGGCCAAGCGAAGGATACTTATCTGGGTCGAGGTACACCTCACACGGAGCCAGCATGACCAAGCCTCCGTCGGAAAGCTCGAGCACGGCCGCGCTCGTGGCGAGTGGCGTGGTGTTTCCGTCAATCCAGGCGGGATGCACCGGCTCGCACAGGGGAGTCAGTACTTGCCGTACTACCGTGTTGACGAGCGACGAAGTGTCCATAAGCGCCTAACGCCTGAATTAAGCCGCGCCGCGAAGCGGCGTCGGCTTGAATGAATTGTTAGGCATTACCAGAAAACGCTGAAAGCAGGATATACCCGGCGGCGAGGACGTAACAGATGCACGTAAGCGCCATGCCAGTGACCCGAAATCGCAAGACTTCGTTCTCCTGCGACACTCCGTAGGCATGGACGAGCCGACCGAGCGCCAACAGGCTGCCAAGGGAATGAACCAGCAGACTCGGCGCACCCAGTTGCTCAGACGCTGCCATAAGGAGCAGTCCGAGCGGCACGTACTCGGCGAAGTTACCGTGGACGCGGATGGCCCGCATTAGGAGAAGATTCTTTCCGTGACCGAGCGAAACGCGGTAGCGCTGCCTAAGGCGAATGGTGCGGAAAGTGAGAAATGCAAAGAACAAGCTAAGTAGAGCAGCGTAAATAGTCCAGATCATGAAAATCTCTCCGTAATGCCTAACACCTAAGTTAAGCCGAGACGCGTAGTGGAGCGAACCACATGGCGAGCTTTTCCTGCCATGTGATTTGCGGAACGAAGCGGCTTCGACTTGAACGCATTGTTAGGCCGCTACTGACCACTATTTTGCGATCACTATCAACACAACAATTGCCACGACTGGCAAGAACAACAACCATGCAACATCCTTCAATGCCTTAGCGCCACGCTCTAGGTCAGAGAGACCATCATCGGTTGGCTGTTCCGGAGGTGCCGGCTTGAGCTTGGGCCGACTTCTTCGTTCTTGTCTGATCTCGCCAGCTCGCAGCTGAATGTACAGAGCTTCGCCGCGCTTCTCGTCCCCATCTGAGAGCGAAATTGCCTTTACCAGCAAGGGCTGATCGATCTTGCCGCGCGACACTTCTTCAGCAGCCAACCCGAAAAACTCTTTGTCCACGCTGAGATGCTCCCTGGAGGCCTAACACCGGAATTAAGCCGCGCCGCGAAGCGGCGTCGGCTTGAATGAATTGTTAGGCACCCACGCGACGAACTGTCGGCGGATGCTCTGAGGCAACATCAATGATGTGGTCTGAGCAGACAATCTCATAGTGAACAAACGGCCCAGGGTAGTCATCGCTAGCGAAGGTTCCACCTGACACGTAGTCGAGGAACTTAGATCTCGTGTAGATGCGAAAGGCGTTGCCAGACCACTCCTCATGCTTGTCCCACGAGCAGTAAGCCTCATTGCGGACGGAATAGCTAATGTACGTGTCCCACACGACCTCAAACCATTTTGAGGCATCTGTTACCTCAACCGGACGAACATCTGGGATTTCCGCGTCACCGATCGTCAATGTTTCCGTACGATCCGAAACGATCCCCTCACTTAAGACAAGGCGAAGTCCGTTGGCGTGTGGCTCCGATACCGCCTCCAGGTAGAGGTAGTTGCAGGTGTCTAGTTCTTCAGTGGCCGATTGCTCTTTCAAGGGTGCCTAACGCCTGAATTAAGCCGCGCCGAACGCGGGCTTTCCGAAGCCGATCATAGATCAGCTTGCCGTTGCCTAGACGAAGCCACGAAACGGCGTCGGCTTGAATGAACTGTTAGCACTCAGCGGCACATCACCTTGAGAAGACTAATTTAAGCAAATCCATCAGCGGTGGATAGATATTTCCAAGCGCAATCAAAGCCAGTAATTGGATGCATAAAGCCGCAAGCCATGAGAACACTTGGAAGACTTTGCCATATTTCGGGGTCACTAGGCTGGCAACGAGCGTCGCGACGTAGCAGATGCCAATCACCAGAGCCACGGCAAAAGCAATCTTGAGAAGAATCATCGGATTTCACAGATGTGGCTGATGGTGGCAACAGCACTCAGCGAACTTTCTTTTGAGTGCTAACACCAGAGTTAAGCCGAGACGCGTAGTGGAGCGAAGCACATGGCAAGCTGTACCTGCCATGTGCTTTGCGTAACGAAGCGGCTTCGGCTTGAACGCATTGTTAGGCCCCGCCTGCTGCGGACGTGACTGTGCCGGAACGGTCAACACTGATCGTAAAGCGGGACAGTTTCGAAGTTTCCGGGTCGAAGGTCTGCAAGATCACTAACGTGCTTTCGCCTCCGCAGGAGGCCTGTAGTTGCTCAATGTTCTTCCCCCGGAGCCCAGCCGAGATCATTGGATCATCTTGGATGTACTGTCCGTTGACCCACATTGTCAGCTTGGGGGTGAACTCAGTCACGAAGTCAACGACGTACCGGAGATGGCCGCTCGCACCCGATGGACAGGTAAAGGAGTAGCTCAGTTCCGAGTGTGCTGGCGGCCGGTAGCCTGATGCTCCAGCAGCCGATGCGAACAGCAGACTCGTAACAGCTACAAAAGACCTCACGCTCATTGCGAACTCCCAGAGGGGCCTAACACCTAAGTTAAGCCGACCCGCGCAGTGGAGCGGACCAGGTGGCAAGCTTTACCTGCCGCCTGTGCCGCGTAACGAAGCGGGTTCGGCTTGAACGCATTGTTAGGCCTCAACCCGGCACGAGAAGGCCACCGTGAATTTGCCCAACTCTATTGACTCCCAATCCTTGGACTCGTGGACCGGCATACTAAGTGTTACCCGCTTGAGGCCGACTGAGTCAGAGAAGCGGTCGAGAACAATATCGGCAACGTCACC
>JAEWFF010000023.1 GCA_023388965.1 Pseudomonadota bacterium
CCCCCAAGACCGTGACGAAGCTTTCAGGAGGCGGAGCAGGTCATCATGCTCGACATGACGCGGGAACTCAGCCGCCTGCTTTCCGTAACCCTACCCCATTTTGCCGCCTGGGCAAGAACGACGTCACACAAACGTCGCACGCGCTCCCGCCTCGCCCTCGATATGGAAGAGGCCATGGGATCATGGAGCCCCGCATTCCCTGACAATGTCACCTAGCAGAGGAGAGGGCATGATGAAGGTCTCGTGGATGGGAACGGACTATTCGATAAACGTGGCGAAGGCCGACAGCGCGGGCACCGTTGGGGTCTTCGAGTCCGTGACGCCTGCGGGCGACGGGCCACCCGTCCATATCCACAACAACGAGGACGAGGTGCTCCACGTCATCGACGGCGAGTTCGAGTTCTGGCTCGACGGTCAGGTTTCGCGCGCCGCACAAGGCAGGTCGGTATTCCTTCCCCGAGGCGTTCCGCACACCTTCCGCGTGGTGGGAGACCGCCCGGGGCGCATCCTGGCGATCACCGTGCCGGGCGGCTTCGAGAACTTCTTCGTCGAGGTCTCCGAGCGCGACCTGCGCATCCCCGACAACATGCCCGAGCTGATGGAACTTGCCGGGCGCTACGGGCTGCAATTCGTCGGCCCCGCGCAGTGGGCCGACTGAGCCGTCCCCGGACTTCGACAAGCCCCTTCACTCCGGGCGCCAGTCGGCCGGACCCAGCCGGCAGGCGAAGGGAGGGCCCGTCAACCCGGCACACGGCCGGCGGGATGCCGCCCACAGGAAACCGTGAAAGGAGAGATCCCGATGCCCTTCATATCGCAGCTCTATTTCAAGACCGCCATCGTCTTCCTCATCGTCGGCATCATGATGGGGCTTCAGATGTCGATCTCGGGCAACCACAACGTCATCGGCGCGCACGCCCACGCAAACCTGCTCGGCTGGGTGACGATGGCGCTGTTCGGAACCTGGTTCGCCTTCATGACGGAGAAGGCACAGTCCCGGCTCGCCATGATCCAGTACGGCGTCTATACGGCCGGCGTCGTCATCATGACGCCCTCGCTCTACTTCATGCTGCAGGGCAATCCCGCGCTTGAGCCGCTGGTAGCGGCGGGCTCGCTCATCGCCTTCGCGGGCGTGTTGCTGTTCGCCTTCATGGTCTTCTCCGGTGAGCGCACTACTGCAAGCCGGGATGCCTCAGCGAGAATCTGATCGGAGTCCCACGCCGGTAGAAGCGGCTCGCTCACGCCTCCAGTTTCGGGATTTCCGAGAGTCCCCTGAATGCGTCATGCTGGCTGAGGTGAACCTCACCGTTGAGATGTCTGAGGAACTCCGTGGTCCTGAGCCGATCCATGACAGGGCCTTTGACCTCCGAAAGGTGGAAGCCGATGCCGGCATCGGAGAGGCGGCGGTTGATCTCCTCGAGGCTTTCGAGTGCGGAGGCATCGATGGCGTTGACGGCCGAGCACATCAGGATGACGTGCTTCAGCTCCGGCCGCTCCGCTACGAGCGCGGCAATCCGGTCCTCAAGGAAGCGCGAATTGGCGAAGTAAAGGCTTTCGTCCACCCGGATCGACAGGATGTCGGGTCGCGTGAGGACGGCATGCCGGTCGACGTTGCGATAGTGCTCGGTGCCTGGCACCTGTCCGACCACGGCGATGTGCGGCTTGCTGGTGCGATAGAGGTGGAGGAGGAGCGAGAGCAGCACTCCTGCCACGATCCCCGGTTCCACCCCCCATCCGAGCGTGACGAGGATGGTGGCAGCCATGGCGGCGAAATCAGACCGGGAATAGGCGAACACGCGCCGGACGGTGCCGAGATCGACCAGCGACAGCACGGCCACGATGATGGTGGCTGCAAGGGTCGCCTGCGGCAGGTTTTCGAGCAGCGGGGTGAGGAACAGAGCGGCGAGCGCGATGCCGGCTGCGGTGAAGACGCCCGCGGCGGGGGTCTGCGCGCCGGCATCGAAATTGACAACCGAGCGCGCAAACCCGCCCGTAACCGGGTAACCCGAAGTCAGGCCGGCCGCGATGTTGGCTGCGCCCAGCCCGATCAGCTCCTGGTCGGGCTCGATGCGCTGGCGGCGCTTGGCGGCGAGCGTCTGGGCGACTGACACGGATTCCACGAAGCCGACCACCGAGATCAGGAAGGCCGGCAGGGCGAGCGTTGCGATCAGGTCGAACGAGACGGACGGCAGGCCGGGGACGGGAAGCCCCTGCGGTATGGCGCCGACCAGAGCAACGCCGCGAACGCCGAGATCGAAGCCCTGAGCGAGGGCGACAGTCGCCGCCACGGCAGCTATGGGCGCAGCCTTGGCGATCATGTCGGCAGGCCGGGCGGGAACACGAACTGCCATGAGGGCAGGCTTGAGATATTTGCGGGTCAGGATGAGAAACGCAAGAACGCCCGTCCCGATGGTGAGTGTGATCGGGTTGATCGCGCCAAGTCCGTTGGCCAAGGAAAGCGCGATCTCCGGAAGGCTATCCCCGCCCCCCGAAACGCCGAGGATGTGCCGGAGCTGGCCGGCGGCGATCAGCAGGCCGGCGGCGGTGATGAACCCCGAGATCACCGGATGCGACAGGAAATTGGCGAGGAAGCCGAGCCGAAAGATTCCCATGAGGACGAGCATGCCGCCCGACAGCAGAGCCAGGACAATCGCAGCGGTGAGATAGTCGGCCGTGCCCTGCGCAGCGATCTGGCCTATCGCCGAGGCCGTCATGAGCGATACGACCGCGACGGGACCGACCGCGAGTGTGCGACTGGTTCCAAAGACCGCGTAGGCAACCAGCGGCAGGATCGAGGCGTAGAGCCCGACTTCCGGGGGCAGACCCGCAAGCATGGCATAGGCTAGCGATTGCGGAATCAGCATGATCGTCACGATCACGGCGGCCAGCAGATCGCCGGTCAGCGTCGTGCCGTCATAGGTCCTGCCCCATTGAAGAAACGGCAGATGTTTCGAGGCTTTGATCATGAACTGGCCGCCGGGAAAAGGAAAAGGGGGACGGGTGCTGCGGGTCTGTTGGACAGATCGGCAGCACCCTTGTCGGACGGCGGGGGTTACCGTCCGAGTGACGAATAAAGGGCGGCAGACCGGGCGCCGGAACGGCAATATCCCAGAACGGATCCATCAAGGCTTGACATCGCTTCATCGAATTGGGCGATCTGGTCCTGCGTCGGCGGGCCAGATACGGGGATATGAATGGCCTTCAGGCCGTGCTTGCCGGCTTCGGCGGCGATTTCAGCGAAAGCAGGCTGCCCGGGCTCTTCATTGTCGGGCCGTGCGCAAACAATGGCGACGTAGCCTTCATCGGCCAGCGCCTTGACATCCACGGGGCGGATCTGACCGGCGGTAGCGAAACGCTCGTCTATCTTCCTTATGCTCATTTTCCTGGGCTTTCCAAAGAGACTGAAGGGCCAAATCGTCATCTCGCTCCCCCGCCTACGTCGCCCCGGCGGCGGAACGCGTTGCGATCGTGTGGCGGGCGAGCCTCGATAGCGCGATGCCGCCGACCATCGATCCCACGAACAGGAAGGCGTCTGCCTCGCCAAGTCCGAGCGCGGGGATCGCGCCGCCCGGGCAAAAGCCGGTGACGCCCCAGCCGATGCCGAACACGGCGGACCCGGCCAGAAGCGGCATGTCGAGCTTTCGGCCCGTGGGCAGGTGGAACGCCGCATCGAACAGCGGCGCAGGGCGCTTGAGCACGAAGCGATAGCCGATTGCCGCCACGGCCAGCGCACCACCCATGACGAAGGCAAGCGAAGGGTCCCACGTGCCGGCAAAGTCGAAGAAGTTGAGCACCTTGGCGGGATTGGCCATGCCGGAAAGGGCGATGCCTGTGCCGAAGATCAGGCCGATCGCAAGGGCGGAGAGGATGCGGGTCATCAGATGCTTCCAACAATGTGACGGACGATGAAGACGGTGGCGGCGGTCGAGGCCATGAAGACGAGGGTGGCCGCGATCGAGCGTGGAGCCAGGCGCGCCATGCCGCAGACGCCGTGGCCCGATGTGCATCCGGAGCCGAAATAGACGCCGACGCCGACGATCAGCCCGCCAAGGATCAGCCAGGGACCGGGAACCGGGCTTTCGAACGGCACGGCGCTCGGCCCGCCGAACGCGACGATCAAAGCCGGTGCGCCAACGGCGCCGGCGAGGAAGGCCGCCCGCCAGCTCCAGTCATGGGTAAACGGCGGCACGAGACCGGACAGGATTCCGGTCATGCCGGCGATGCGTCCGTGGGAAGCCATCAGCAATACGGCGGCAAGGCCGATCAGGCTGCCGCCAAGCAGCGACAGCCAAGGGGTGAATTCGGTCATTTCTCGTTGGTCTCCGATGTCGACAGATTGAAGATCGAATAGGCCGGGCAGAAGCGGACAAGACCCGTCACGGCGAGCACCAGCCCGACAATGACGAAGGCCCAGGTCCAGACCGGGCTGGCGAACATCGCCCAGCCGGTGACGAAGGGGGCGAGCAGGAGCAGGACGCCGATTATGAGGCGGGCGATGCGATCAGGTGTTCCGACATTGATCTTCATGGCAGTTTCCTTTCGGGGGTATGGACAGCATAGCCAGAATAGTCTCTACTTTGTATATACGCAATAATGAAGGTATCGGGTGTGCTAGCCCCGTCCGGAACGCTGCTCCTGTCGTCCGGTCACTTGCAGAACAGATGGTGCATGGTGTGGATGAAGGTCTCGATGCGCGGATCGGCGAGCCTGTAAAAGACCTGCTTGCCCTCCTTGCGCCCGGCGATCAGACCCGCCTCGCGCAGCTCGGCGAGCTGTTGCGAGAGGCCGGGCTGACGGATGCCGAGCCCATCCTCGAGCTCGCGCACGGATCGCTCGCCCTCGACAAGGGCGCAGGCGACCAACAGTCGGTCGGGATTCGAGAGCTTCTTGAGGAAGGCGGTCGCTTCGCCGACTTTCCTCTTGAGCTCCCGAGCTTCATCCGAGAGCAGCATCGTGTCCATCAGTCGTCCCAGGCGGCGCCTTCGAGCAGGTTCATCGGGATCTTGAGATAACGCCTGCCGTTGTCCTCGGGCTCGGGCAACCGTCCCGCATTGGTGTTGATCTGCAAGGCGTGCAGGATCAGCTTTGGCATGGCAAGCGTCCTGTCGCGCGCCTCGCGCGCGGCCACGAACTCGGCTTCCGTCTTGTAGACCGACATATGCGTGTTCTTCGCCTTCTGCTCGGCAACCGTCGACTCCCACATCGGCTCGCGCCCGCCCGGCTGGTAGTCGTGGCCCGTGAAGATGCGCGTCTCGTCGGGCAGCGCAAGGATGTCCTGGATCGACTTCCACAAAACCTTGGCGCTGCCGCCGGGAAAGTCAGCCCGCGCAGTTCCCGAATCCGGCATGAACAGCGTGTCGTGGACGAAGGCCGCGTCGCCGATCACATAGGTGATCGAGGCGAGCGTATGGCCGGGCGAGAATATGACTTTCGCATCGATGTTGCCCACCTTGAAAGTCTCGCCGTCTGCGAACAGCTTGTCCCACTGCGAGCCGTCAGCCGGAAAGTCGGGCCAGTTGTAGAACCCCTTCCAGAGCTGCTGAACCTCGGTCACCTTCTCGCCGATCGCCGTCGGCGCGCCGGTCTTCTCCTTCAGATACTGGGCGGCCGAGAAGTGATCGGCATGGGGGTGGGTGTCGAGGATCCATTCGACCTCGTAGCCCTTGTCGGCGATGAACTTCAGGATGGTGTCGGCGTGGGTGGTCGCGGTCGCGGCCGATTTCTCGTCATAGTCGAGCACCGGATCGACGATGGCGCATTTCTTCGACTCGGGGTCAGCGACGACATACTGGATCGACCAGGTTCGGGGATCGAAGAAGCCGGTGACTTCGGGCTTGGCTAGCATGTTGTGTCCTCAGTTCGTTTCGGATGGACCGCCAGGCGGCATGACGCTTAGCTATATATGATTGCAAAATATTGCAAGTGATAAATTGCAATTAATCGCCGATCGACATGGGCCTCCTATTCCGCAGGCGTGGCGGGCGCGGTGCGGGCGGCCTGCCAGAGCAGCGGCACCAGGATGAAGGCGACGGCCGGGAAGATCAGCCAGTTGATCGTCTGCCAGCCCGAAGCGTGCAGCAGCGCGCCTGCGAAGAAGGAGGCGGCCGCCACCGTGCCGAAGATCAGGAAGTCGTTGGCCCCTTGCGCCTTGCCGCGCTCGGCCGGCGTGTGGCAGTCGGTGACCATCGCGGTCGCGCCGATGAAGCCGAAGTTCCAGCCGACGCCGAGCAGGACCAGCGACACCCAGAAATGGGTCAGCTCGAGGCCTGCGAGCGCGACGGCTGCCGACACGGCGATCAGGAACAGCCCGACCGCAGTCACCCGCTCCTTGCCGAAGCGAGCCATCAGGTGGCCGGTCACGAAGCTGGGCGCGAACATGGCCAGCACGTGCCACTGGATGCCGAGCGCGGCGTGGTCGACCGAATGGCCATGTCCGACCATGGCGATGGGAGCGGCCGTCATCACGAACACCATCAGCCCGTAGGAGACCACGCCAGCCGCGACCGCCAGCATGTATCGCGGCATCAGCAGGATCTGGAGGAGTGGGCGGCCGGTATCCTGCGACTCCCCTCCCTCCTGCGTCGCCCTGGGCGCACGCAGCAGCATCAGCACCGGGATCGCCATCAGGGCAAGTGCGGCCTGGCTCAGGAAGCTGCCGGCATAGGGCGTGCCGGGCAGCGCGTCACGGGTCCAGATCACGAACTGCGGGCCGATGATCGCGGCGGCGAGGCCGCCGATCATCACCCACGAGATCGCCTTGGCCTTGAGCGGGCCGGTCGCGGCGTCGGTGGCCGCGAAGCGGTAGCTCTGCACGTAGGCGGCGTAGAAGCCGGCCGTGAAGGTGCCGAGGCAGAAGACGACAAAGGAAGCCGCGAAGATGCCGGCCGCCGCCACGAGGCCGGCGACTATGCCGAAGCCCGCGCCGAAGAGATAGCCGCTGCGGCGGCCAAAGCGCCGCATCACGAAGGCGGCCGGCAGCGTGCCGAGCGCGAGGCCGAGATTGAACAGGCTGACGGGCAGCGTCACCAGCGCCGGGTCGGAGGAAAGCTGCTGCCCCACCAGCCCGCCCAGCGAGATGATGATCGGCGGGCTCGCCGCGCCCAGCGCCTGGGCGCTGGTCAGCACGAGGATGTTCCTTCTGGCTATGGCCTGGTCGTTCATGTCACGTCTCGTGATGGCCGAGGCCGAGGCCCGGCCACGGGGAGGGATGAAACTCGCTTCTCGCCCCGGAGCCTCAGCACTTCGGCGAGCAATAGGCTCCGTAAAGGACCTCCACCACCTGCCGCGCCACATCGCTCTCGATGCGATACCAGATGGTTTGCCCGTCTCGGCGGCCGGCGATGATCCCGTCCCGGCGCAAAAGCGCCAGATGCTGCGAGACCGTGGAATCACGGATGCCGAGGAATTCGGCGAGTTGGCCGACCGACTTCTCGCCGTCGATCAGCCGGCACAGGATCATCAGCCGGTGCTGGTTGGACAGCGCTTTCAAAAGCTCGCTCGCTTCGCCGGCGGCCTCGCGCATGGCGTTGGGATCGATTGAGAGTTTGATATTCATAGTTGCGTATCTACATTGTTTCGCATATATAGTCAATATCAAAACCGCCGTCGGGGATGCCGGGGCGGGGCGAGCGGAAGGGAGTATGCGCGATATGTCCGGCAACCGCCAGATCGTCTGTCCCGCCTGCGCGGCGATCAATCGCGTGCCGGACGGCAAGCCCGCGGAGGCGGGCAAGTGCGGCAAATGCGGCAGCGCCCTGTTCAGCGGCAAGCCGTCGGATGCCGACGCTTCCATATTCGAACGCCAGACAGGGCGCTCCGACATTCCGGTGCTCGTCGATGTCTGGGCGCCCTGGTGCGGCCCCTGCCGAATGATGGCGCCCGCATTCGAGGCCGCCGCGGCTCAGCTCGAGCCCGACATGCGGCTTCTGAAGCTCAATTCGCAGAACGAGCCCGAGGTCTCCGCGCGTCTCGGCATCAGGGGCATCCCGACCATGCTGCTTTACGCGAACGGCCGCGAAATTGCCCGCGTGTCGGGCGCCATGGACAAGGAGCAGATCGTGTCATGGGCGCGCGGCCAGCTCGCGGCAGCCGGATAAGGACGAATCCAACTCAGGGAGAGAGACATGAAGAGGCGGGAATTTCTGTTGGGCGGCGGTGCGGTCGCGCTGGCCGGACTGGCGGCCGGTCAGGCGACGGCGCAGACCTCTGCTGCAAGGGCGCGCATTGTCATTGCCGGCGCGGGCGCGGCCGGTCTCGCACTCGCCTCCAGGCTGCGCCGGACCATGCCGAACGCGACGATCACCATTGTCGACGCCAAGAAGGAGCATCATTTCCAGCCGGGCTTCACGCTCGTCGGCGCGGGGCTCTGGTCGCCCGGACAGGTGACGGCGCGCAACGTCGACTACATGCCGCGCGGCGTCGAATGGGTCGAGGAAGCCGTCGCCGAGTTCGACCCGGAGGCCAACGCGATCGTGACCGCTTCGGGCAAGCGCATCGACTACGACTTCCTGATGGTGGCGACCGGGCTCAAGCTCGACTACGAGGCCATCGAGGGCATGGACGCCTCGCTGATCGGCCGCGAGGGCATCGCCTCGATCTATGCCGGACCGGCGGAAGCGAAGGGTTCGGCGGACGCGATCGACCGTTTCCTTGAAACGGGCGGTGTCGGGTTGTTCGGCCGCCCGGCGGGCGAGATGAAATGCGCCGGCGCGCCGCTCAAGATCACCTTCATCACCGAGGACAAGGCGCGCAGGCAAGGCAAGCGCGGGGCGGTCGAGCTGATCTACAACGCGCACAATCCCGCCCTCTTCGCGGTGCCGCCCGTCAACGAGAAGGTGCAGGAGATGTTTGCCGGCCGCGACATCGTGGTCAACTACAGCCATGTGCTCAAGGCGATCGATCCCGGCGCGAAGCAGGCGACCTACGCCACCGAGACAGGTGACATCACGCTTGACTACGACTTCATCCATGTCGTGCCGCCGATGCGCGCGCACGACGCGGTGCTCGACAGCCCCCTGCCCTGGCAGGACGGCCTGCTCGCCGCCGATGGCTGGATCGAGGCCGACAGGGCGACGCTGCGCCATCCGCGCTACCCGAACGTCTTCGCGGCCGGCGACATCGCCGGCGTGCCGCGCGGCAAGACGGCGGCCAGCGTGAAGTGGCAGGTGCCGGTCGTCGTCGACAATCTCGTCGCCGAGACGGCCGGAAGGACGCCGACCGCCGTCTTCAACGGCTACACCTCCTGCCCGATGGTCACCGGCTACGGCAAGGCGATGCTGATCGAGTTCGACTATGACGGCACGCTGATCCCGTCCTTCCCCTTCATCGACCCGCTGAAGGAATTGTGGGTGTCGTGGCTGATCGAGGAAAAGGGCTTGCTCGGGGCCTATCGCGCGATGCTGCGCGGCCGTGCATAGGGAGGAACGACCATGAACGATTTCAATCTGACAACGATTTATTTCATCCTGTCCGAGGGCATGGGATTCTGGCTCTGGGCGCTTGTCGCGCTCGCCCTTGTGCTGCTCGCCGGAATTGTGGCGGGCTTCGTCAAGCTGCGCGGCGCCGGCAGGCCGGCAAAGCGCCCCCTGATGGCAGCACTTGTGACAGGTCTGCTGACAACGGTCGTCTTCACATTCCTTGTCCCCGCCTGGACGCTGACCGGACCCGGTGCGCTCAGCGCGCCGATCGACTATGTGTTCGCGTTTCTCTTCGCCCTCGTGCCGGGCGGCATTGTCGCCTCGGCGGTGTTTTTTCTTGCCGCCATGAAATGCGCGGGCCGAGCGAGAACCGCCTAGCAAAGCGGCCGGGATACCGAGCAAACAAGACTCTGCCCGCCCGTTCCTGTTCTTCCGGTAAACGTGAGATTTGTCGCACCAGGGTCAACAAAGATTGCGTTTAACCCGTTCGGTAGCCATGCTTGCGAGTACCCGCCTCGGCAGCGCCGCCAAAATCGCGACACCCTTCTTTTCCCCCAGACCTGTCAGGAGATAACCATGTCAGATCAAGGCAACCGCAACGATAACCGCGCCACCGGCTCGACGATGAGCACCGGGGCGCCGGCCGTCAGCGACCGCAATTCGCTGAGCATCGGCCCGGACGGTCCGATCCTGCTGCACGACGTGCATTTCCTGGAGCAGATGGCGCATTTCAACCGCGAGAAGGTGCCCGAGCGCCAGCCCCACGCCAAGGGCGCGGGCGCATTCGGCGTGTTCGAGACCACCGAAGATGTCTCGGCCTACACCAAGGCCGCGCTGTTCCAGAAAGGCGCTTCGACCGAGATGCTGGCCCGCTTCTCCACCGTGGCTGGCGAGATGGGCAGCCCGGACACCTGGCGCGACGTGCGCGGCTTCTCGCTGAAGTTCTACACCAGCGAAGGCAACTACGACCTCGTCGGCAACAACACGCCGATCTTCTTCGTGCGCGACCCGATGAAGTTCCCCCACTTCATCCGCAGCCAGAAGCGGCTCCCGGATTCCGGCCTGCGCGACAACCACATGCAATGGGATTTCTGGACCAACAATCCCGAAACCGCGCATCAGGTGACGTATCTCATGGGCGACCGCGGCCTGCCGCGCAGCTGGCGCCACATGAACGGCTATGGTTCGCACACCTATATGTGGATCAACGCCAAGGGCGAGAAATTCTGGGTCAAATATCATTTCCACACCCAGCAGGGCATGGAATTCTTCAACAATGCCGAGGCGGCCGACATGGCCGGCATGGACGCCGATTTCCATCGCCGCGACCTGTTCGAGGCCATCGAGCGCGGCGAGCACCCCAAATGGGTGCTGTCGGTACAGGTCATGCCCTATGAGGAAGCGAAGACCTACCGGATCAATCCGTTCGACCTGACCAAGACCTGGCCGCACAAGGATTATCCGCTGATCAAGGTCGGCACGATGATGCTGAACCGCAATCCGGAGAACTTCTTCGCGCAGATCGAACAGGCGGCGTTCTCGCCCGGCAACACCGTGCCCGGCATCGGCCTTTCGCCGGACAAGATGCTGCTGGGCCGCGCATTCGCCTATAACGACGCCCAGCGCAACCGCATCGGAGCAAACTTCCACCAGCTTCCGGTCAATCAGCCCAAAGTGCCGGTCAATACATACATGATCGACGGGCCGATGAATTATCATCACACCGGCAATGCGCCGGTTTATGCGCCCAACACCGGCGACCGCCCGTGGGCGGACGATACCGGCCCGATGCATGACGGCTGGGAGGCCGACGGCACGATGGTGCGCCAGGCCTATACGCTGCGTGCCGACGACGACGATTTCACCCAGCCGGGCATTCTGGTGCGCGAGGTGTTCGACGACGAACAGCGCGCCCGGCTGGTCGAACAGGTGGCCGGCAGCCTTCTGGGCGGCGTGCGCGAGCCGGTGCTGGGCAACGCCCTCGCCTACTGGAAGAGCATCGACGCCGATATCGGCCGGCGGATCGAGGAGAAGGTACGCACAGGCGCCGCGCCCGAGCCCGCCGCGGGCATGGGCGAGGCCTGACAGAAGCGCAAGGCGGCTCTTCTTACGGAGGGCCGCCTCTGCGGCCATCCGCCCGGAAATCGATCGCAATCCGCAAGCCCCAGTCGAACAAACCCCAGCCGAAAAGGAATGCTCGCCATGACCACGTTCAAGGTAGGATATCTGATCGGCAGCCTCGCCAGGGAATCGATCAACCGCAAGCTCGCCAAAGCGCTGATCAGGCTCGCGCCCGTAAGCCTCGAATTCACCGAAATCCCGTTCCGGGATCTGCCGCTCTACAGCTACGATTACGACGAGGATTATCCGCCGGTCGCGCGCGATCTGAAAGCTTCGATCAGGTCGTCCGACGCAATCCTGTTCGTGACGCCGGAATATAACCGCTCGATTCCGGGCGGCCTCAAGAACGCCATCGACTGGGCGAGCCGTCCCTACGGCACCAACAGCTTCACCCACAAGCCGTCGGCCGTGATCGGCGCCTCGCCCGGCGCAATCGGCACCGCGGTCGCGCAGCAGAGCCTGCGAAGCGTGCTGGGCTTCTGCAATTCCCCGCAGATGAACGCGCCGGAAGCCTATATCCAGTTCACGCCCGGCATGATCACCGATGACGGCGACGTGACGGTGGAATCGACCCGGGATTTCCTGCGCAATTACATGGCCGAATTCCACGACCATATCGAGCGCGTGCTCACCGTATTGCCGAACGAGGGCTGATCGCCCGCCGGCGATGCGGCTCCCGAGCGCATCCGAGCCGGCCGGCAACCGCAGATATTTCCCATTTGGCACGGATTGGGGGATGATGACCGGGTCGGCAGAGGCCTGACCGATCGTTTCCACTCGGACGTGACGCGCTTTCGGATGCGCCACGGCCATGGTTCCGGGACACGCAATGGTGATGCCCGCCTCCATTCCTGAGCGGTTCCGCACCAAAGTCGTCCTGAAGGCCGACCTTTTTTCAACCATCGAGCGCGGGCATTTCCGGTCCGGAACCGGCGAGATCGAGGCCGTGCTGCGCCGCCTCGACCGCGTGCCGTTCTGGGCGCGGCCGCTGGCGCGCCATCTGGCCCGGCGCGAGGCCGACGCGCTGGCGCGGCTGCCGCCGGGGATCGGCCCCGCCCTTCTCGCCGCCGACCGCGACTTCATCGTGCGCGGATGGATCGTCGGCCTGCCGCTGCATGTCGCCGCGCCCCATGGCCGGACGGATATCTTCCGCGCCGCGAAAAAGGCCCTGCGCGCCGTGCATCGCGCGGGCATCGCGCACAACGATCTTGCCAAGGAGCAGAACTGGCTGGTGGAGGCCGACTGCACCCCGCGCCTCACCGATTTCCAGCTCGCCAGTGTCCATACGCAGCGCACACGCATCTTCCGGCTCCTGGCGCGTGAGGATTTGCGCCATCTCCTGAAAATGAAGCGCCGCTATTGTCCGGACGCCATGACGCCCGCGGAAAGCCGCCTCGCCTCCAATCCGAGCCTGCCCTCACGCATCTGGAAGGCGACGGGAAAGCGCGTCTATCTGTTCGTGACGCGCCGGATATTCGGCTGGATGGACCGTGAAGGCGCGGGCGATACCACGCAAGCCAACCGCATCGCAGCCGCGATTTCCGATATGGACGATGTGACGGCGGCGTCCGTTGTACCCTATTGCACCGCAACGACGCTGAGGCTTTACGCCTTCGTCGAATCCGCCAGCGCGAGCGAGCCGGCGATCCGCGAAGCTCTTCGCGCGCGCGGGCTTGCCGCGCCGGATCATATCCAGATCGCGCCGCGCCTGCCGCGTATGGATCATGGCGGCATCCACTGCGAAGCGCTGCGCATGATCGCGCAGAATCAGGTCGATCTGATCGGCATGCTCGATATGGACGAGACCGGCCGCGCCGCGCTCGATGCTCTGGTCGCCGGACGGCTCAACTGGTCCGACCGGCGCCTGCATCGCGGCGCTTGAGGCTGTTCAGCGCACCCGCCAGACCTTGAAGACATCACCGCCGGGCACGGATTCGAGATAGTCCGGCATATCGCCGGCTTCGAGCCGGGCGCGCAGGCTCGCCTCGTCAAATCGTATGGGCAGTTTTCCCCGTTTCGGGCACAGCATGACATAGGCGATCCCGTCAGCCCGAAGTTTGCTTTCCGCCTCTCGTGGCGGCGCGGACCAGATGTCGTGCGCGGCCGCGATACCGCGATTCATGCGGTGATAGGGCGCGGCGAGCGCGCTGTGCGGTGTATGGGCAAGAAGATGCGGCCCGGCATCGATGTCCGCGAGAAACAGGCCGGGCGGAAGCATTTTCAGCACATCATAGGATGCGGAGGCGCGGCAGACATCCGGGGACGATGTTTCCGCCTGCCCGTTCTCCTGCCAGACAGTGCCGAGCCGCGCGGCGAGCGGCGTGACGATTGCCGGAGAGATCAGGAACGCGGCGAGCGCAACAGCGATGAAGCTCTTAGCCAAGCGAGTCGGGAGGAAACGAGCAAATGCGACGGCCAACACGATTGCGGCGAACGCCGCGCTATAGCTCAGCATTCGGATCATGTAGAAGCCCGACAGGACGGACGCCATGAAGATCGCGAACAATGTCAGCCAGGCGGGATCGCGCCAGATATCCGGGCGGCGCAGAAGAGCCATGGATGCGGCGAGCGCCATGACGATCGGCGCGGCGAGCATGGCGGCGAGCGCCGGGCGCGTCCGCAACAGATCCGGCCATGTCTGCACTTCGGAGACATGATCGAGCCAGATCGGTCGCAAGTCTGGATTCATGTATGCGTAGGGACCGCGAAGGCAGGCCGGATCGAGCGCGACATAGACACAGGCCGCGGCAATGCCCGCAACAACGATGGCGAGAATGCGCGCGGCAGGCCTGCGCGCGAATCTGGCCGCGAACAGGCCGATGCAGGCGGCCGCAATCCCGGCAACGAGATTGACGCTCAGCACGTCGCAGGCCGTTGCGCTCCACAATCGCGGCGGCGTCTGCACAAGGAAGGCGGCTCCTGTCGTTACACCCAGAGCCATTGCATAACGCCGCGCTACAGGCGCGAAGTCTGCATTCGCGGCAAAACGCAGGGCAATCGCGCCCCCTGCAATGGCCGCGAAGATGAGGCCCTCGAGCCCGACGGCGAGAAGAAGCCCGGTTGAGATGCCCGCGAGCCACGGCCCCCAGCGGGTTTCGGGATTTGCCGCGCCCGCCAGCATCAGCATTGCGAGCGCCATCTGGACGTTGTGATGGTCGATGCGCCCCACCGCGAACTGGATGAGAACGGGGAAACAGGCGATGAAGATCGCGGCCGCCAGAACCGCGACCGAACCGCCGAGCCGGCGCGCCGTCAGCACCGCGCCGAGCGCGAACGGGAAAAGAAAAAGCAGCGGCCAGACCAGCCGCATCCAGATTTCGGCGGTCTCGGGCGCAACGAACAAGGCGAACAGCCGGTCGAGGGCTGCGAGCCCGCCATCGACAAGGCGCGACCAGTGCATGTCGACGCCGTCCGGCGGCTGAAGGCGGTGAACGGTCGCGTCGAACCAGCCGCGCCCTTCGATCAGGCCGCGTACCATGACGAGGCGCAGGGCGTCGTCGGTGTCGCCGAGCGTCACCCCGAGATTGGCATGTCCACGCACCACCTGGACGAGCGCCATCAGCACCGCGATGGCCGCGGCGAGGCGTGCCGGGCGCCCCGGCGATGTCAAATCCGGAACCGGCGACAAGGCCATCGGCATCTCCCGGCACGCACCATGACCGCGCCGGGTTCATGCCGGGTAAAGGGAGGGGTTACGCATCCTCAATCATTGCCGGGCACTCTCGCGCTTCCTCGCATCGGGCGTATCTCTCGTGCCGCCAGCCGTTCCTGCAGCCCCGTCTACGCCGCGGCGCGTCTTTTCAGGACGGGCCGCGGGGCTTTTGCGCCTTGTTCCGGAAAACCTCATCCGGTTCGGCCTTGTCGGCTGCGCCGGTCTTGCAATGGATGCGAGCCTGTTCTCGGCACTCGCCGCTCTGTCCTTCGCCGAACCCGTCGCGCGCGCGGCCTCGCTGTGCGTGGCGACACTCGTGACCTGGCGGCTCAATCGCCGCTTCACCTTCGGCGACAGCAGCCGCAGAACGGCGTCAGAAGGCGGCTGGTACGGCGCGGTTGCGCTCGGTGCGCAGGGGCTGAACTATGTTCTGTTCCTTGCGCTGCGCGCCGCGTTTCCGGATGAACCTGCTTTGCTGGCCCTGTTTGCCGCCGCCGCCTTCGCCGCGCTGTTCTCCTATACGGGCCAGCTTTTCGTGACGTTCCGGGGGCGCATCCGCAGATGAAACCGGACACCGAAACGCTCATCATCGGTGCCGGGCCGGCGGGGCTGACAGCGGGTTATCTGCTGACCAAAGAGGGGCGCGACGTCGTCATCGTCGAGCGCGACGAGACCTATGTCGGCGGCATTTCGCGCACGGTGAATTACAAGGGCTTCCTGTTCGATGTCGGCGGCCACCGCTTCTTTTCGAAATCGAAAGAGGTCGTCGATCTGTGGCGCGAAATCCTGCCCGACGATTTCATCGCGCGGCCGCGCCTGTCGCGCATCTTCTACGGCGGAAAATATTATTCCTATCCGCTGAAAGCGCGCGAGGCGCTGTTCAATCTCGGCATTCTCAACAGCGGGCTGTGCGTCCTGTCCTATCTCTGGGCGCGCGCCTTTCCGGTGAAGGATCCGAAGACGTTTCACCAATGGGTCCGCAACCAGTTCGGCGAGCGGCTGTTCTCGATCTTTTTCCGTACCTACACGGAGAAGGTCTGGGGCATGTCGTGCGACGAGATTTCCGCCGACTGGGCGGCGCAGCGCATCAAGGGGCTCGATCTTGGCGCCGCGATCCGCAACGCGCTCGGCATCCGCCCGCGCGGCCAGGGCCAGATCAAGACCCTGATCGAGAGCTTCGATTATCCGCGCCGCGGGCCGGGCATGATGTGGGAGGCCGCCGCGCGCAGGATCGAGGCTGCGGGCGGCCAGATAAAGATGGGGCGCGAACTGGCGTCCCTGTCATGGGACGAGAATGCCGGCCTGTGGTCGGTCGGGGTGACGACGCCGTCCGGCGCCAACGAGACGATCACCGCGCGCCATGTGATTTCCTCGGCGCCGATCCGCGAACTTGCCGCCGCGCTCGGACCGGATATGACGAGCGCGCCGGCCGCGCGGGCGCTGTGCTACCGCGATTTCCTGACGGTTGCGCTCATCATCCGATCCGATACCGATCTTTTTCCCGACAACTGGATCTACATCCACGACCCGAACGTGAAGGTCGGCCGCGTGCAGAACTTCCTGTCCTGGTCGCCGGACATGGTCCCCGAGAGCGGCTATGCCTGCCTCGGCCTCGAATATTTCTGCTTCGAGGGCGACGGGCTGTGGTCGTCGCTCGACGAGGACCTGATCGCGCTGGCGAAAGAGGAGATCGGCCGCATCGGGCTCGCCGATCCGGCGCGGGTTGTGGATGCCTGCGTCGTGCGCCAGCCTAAGGCCTATCCGGTCTATGACGACGAATATCGCGCCCATGTGCAGACGGTTCGCGACGACCTCGAAAAGCGGTTCGAGACTTTGCATCTCGTCGGCCGCAACGGCATGCACAAATACAACAATCAGGACCATGCCATGATGACCGCCATGCTGACGGTGCGGAACATCCTTGCCGGGCGGCGGGTCCACGATGTCTGGTGCGTCAACGAGGACGCCGAATATTCGGAGGCCGGCACATCGGGCGAGCGCGCCGCGCTGGCGAGCGAAAGGCTGGTACCCAAACGCGCGCTATGATTTTCTCAAATTTAGCCAAAGGGTGCGTGGCCCTGGAACCACAATCGGGTTTATACGCCCATACTCGGTTGCGGAAGGTCGTGCCCGACGCAATTTAGCCGCAAATATCTACGGAATTCGCCCATATGCAGCCTTCCCCGCTCCGCCACGCCGCCTTCGCGCTGGCGTTCCTCCTGCCCGCGGCCGCGATCGCGCAGGAAATGCCGGCCCTTCCGGTGTCGGTCGCCACGCCGCTGAAGCGGGAAGTGGTGAACTGGATCGAATTCCCCGGACGTTTCGAGGCAGCCGCCAGCGTCGAGGTCCGCGCACAGGTCGCCGGCGCGCTCCAATCGGTGAACTTCACCGACGGTCAGGAAGTCGAGAAGGGCGATCTTCTGTTCACGATCGATCCGAGATCGTTCGAGGCCGCGCTGCGCGCCGCCGAAGCCGCCGTCAAGGGCGGCCAGACCAGGCTCGATCTCGCCGAGGCCGATCAGGCCCGCGCCACCGAATTGCGCACCACCGGCAATGTCGCCGAAGCGACCCTGCAGGCACGCCAGCAGGCCTTTCTCGAAGCGCAGGCCAATCTCGACGCCTCCAAGGCGCAGGTCGAAACCGCCCGTATTAATCTCGACTACACCAAGATCACCGCCCCGATCAGCGGGCGCATCGGCCGCAAGCTCGTCACCGAGGGCAATCTGATCGCGGCGGGATCGAGCGGCACGCTGCTGACGACCATCGTCGCCTTCGATCCGGTCGATTTCTATTTCGATGTCGATGAAAACAATTTCCTCACCTATCAGCGCTCGCGCGGCGGCAATGCCCGTGCCGATGGCGACCGGACGGTGTTCCTGAAGACGACGGACGAGAGCGAGTTCACGCGCGAAGGCACGCTGGACTTCCTCGACAACACGATCGACGCCTCGACCGGCACGATCCGCGTGCGCGCGCGCCTTCCCAATGAAGAAGGCACGATCACGCCCGGCCAGTTCGGCCGTGTCCTGCTTCCGCTCAGCCAGCCCACCGAGGCCACGCTCGTTCCCGAGAACGCCATCATGGCCGATCAGACCCGCCATCTCGTGATGA
This sequence comes from Pseudomonadota bacterium, assembly GCA_023388965.1. Lineage (GTDB taxonomy): Bacteria > Pseudomonadota > Alphaproteobacteria > Rhizobiales > Methylopilaceae > Flaviflagellibacter. Next base: position 18,298 of record JAEWFF010000023.1, read on the forward strand.
CGGTCGATGCCGAGAACAAGGTCGTTCCGCGTCCGGTCGAGCGCGGCGCCCTGTACGGCAATATGCGCGTTGTTACGGGCTTGAACGGCGACGAACAGATCATCGTCAACGGCCTGATGCGCGCCCGTCCGGGCAGCACGGTCGTTCCGCAGAAGACCGAGATCGAAGCGCCTGAGGATCTGACGAAACCGCTGCCGGCGGCACAGTGAGGCCGGGATGAGATTCGGACACTTCTTCGTCGACCGGCCGATCTTCGCCTCGGTCATCTCCATCCTGTTGATCATTGTCGGTCTGGTCGCGCTGCAGACGCTGCCGATCGCGCAATATCCGCAGATCGCGCCGCCGACCATCCGCGTCACGGCGACCTATCCCGGCGCCTCCGCCGAAACCATCGCCGAGACGGTTGCCGCGCCGATCGAGCAATCGATCAACGGCGTCGAGAACATGATCTACATGTCCTCGCAGGCCACCGGCGACGGCGCGCTGTCCGTCACCGTGACCTTCGCCGTCGGCACCGATCTCGATATCGCGCAGGTCCAGGTCCAGAACCGTGTCGCGGCCGCCGAGCCGCGCCTGCCTGAAGAGGTCCGCCAGCTCGGCGTCAACGTCAACAAGGCGGCTTCCGACTTCCTTCTGCTCATCAGCCTGTTCTCGCCCGACGACAGCCTCGACGAGCTTTACGTATCGAACTACGCGCTGACGAATATCCGCGAGCGGTTGCAGCGCATCGAGGGTGTCGGCGACATCATGCTGTTCGGCGCGCGCGAACTTTCGCTGCGCGTCTGGCTCGATCCCGCGCGTCTGGCCTCGTACGGACTGACGGCCAGCGACATCATTTCGGCCCTGCGCGAGCAGAACGTGCAGGTCTCCGGCGGCTCGCTCGGCCAGCCGCCCTCGCCGTCCACCACCCAGTTCCAGATCACGGTGACGACGCTCGGCCGTTTCCGCACGCCCGACCAGTTCGCGGAAGTCATCGTCAAATCCGATGCCGGCCGCCTGATCCGGCTGAAGGACGTGGCCCGCGTCGAATTCGGCGCGCGCTCCTATTCCTCGAACTCCTATCTCGACAACAAATATTCCGTCGGCATCGCCGTCCAGCAGCGTCCGGGCTCCAATTCGCTCGCCGCCGCCGAGGCCCTTCAGGCCGAAATGAACGTGCTCAGGCAGGACTTCCCGGTCGGCCTCGATTACGCTATCATCTACAATCCGACGCAGTTCGTGGCCGCCTCCATCGAGGCCGTGACCGCGACGATCTACGAGGCCGTGCTCCTCGTCGTCCTCGTCATCCTCTTGTTCCTGCACAATTGGCGGGCGGCGATCATTCCGATCGCGTCCGTGCCGGTCTCGCTGATCGCGACCCTGTTCGTGATGAGCGCATTCGGCTTCTCGATCAACATGCTGACCCTGTTCGGCCTGATCCTCGCCATCGGCATCGTGGTCGACGACGCCATCGTCGTGGTCGAGAACGTCGAGCGCAACATCGCCGAAGGAAAATCACCGCGCGAGGCTGCGCATATCACCATGGACGAGGTCGGCGTCGCGGTCATTGCGATCGCGCTCGTTCTGGCGTCTGTGTTCATTCCGACGGCCTTCATTCCCGGCCTGTCCGGCACCTTCTATCAGCAGTTCGCGCTGGTCATTTCCTCGGCGACGATCTTCTCCGCGATCAACTCGCTGTCGCTGTCGCCGGCGCTCGCGGCCATTCTCCTGAAGCCGCACGCGAAGGGCGAGCATCGTGGGCTGGTGCAGCGGTTCTCGGACGCCTTCAACAGCCGCTTTGACCGGATCTCGAACCGCTATGCGCGCGCCGTCGCCTTCGTCACGTCGCGCCGCGTCCTGTTCCTCGCCGTCTATGCCGGCCTGATCGCGCTGACGGTGTTCGTCACCAACCGCGTGCCGGGCGGCTTCATTCCGGCAACCGACCAGGGCTACGGCATCGCCGTCATCCAGCTTCCGGAAGGCGCGAGCCTTCAGCGTACGGACGATGTCGTGCACCGCGCGACCGACATCCTGCTCGAAACGCCCGGCATCGCGCATGCGGTGGGCATTGCCGGCTTCTCGGGCGCGACCTTCTCGGCCGCCTCCAACGCCGCTACGGCCTTCGTCATTCTCGATCCGTTCGAGGACCGGCTGGCAAACGGGCAGACCGCCGATTCCATCATCGCCGACGCGCAGCAGCGCCTGTTCGCGATCGAGGAAGGCTTCACCATCGTCATCAAGCCGCCGCCGGTTCAGGGCCTCGGCTCGGGCGGCGGTTTCAAGATGCAGGTGCAGGACCGCGGCGGTGTCGGCCTCATCGCTTTGTCCGAAGCGGCGCAGGCGCTGGTTGCCGCGGCGAGCCAGGACCCGCGCCTGACCGGCGTCTACACGACCTTCAACACCAATTCCCCGCAGCTCTTCGTCGATGTGGATCGTGAGAAGGCGCAGATTCTCGGCGTGCCGATCGGCGGCATTTTCCAGGCGCTGCAGGCCTATATCGGCTCGGCCTATGTCAACGATTTCACGGCGATGGGCCGCACCTTCCAGGTCAATCTCCAGGCCGAAGACGCGTTCCGCCTGCAGCCGTCGGACATCGCGACGATCCGCGTCCGCTCGAATTCGGGCGCGCTCGTTCCGCTTGGCAGCCTTGTGACCCTGCGCGACAATACGGGCCCCTACCTCGTCACGCGCCACAATCTGTACAATACGGTTTCGGTCTCGGGCGAAGCGCGGCGCGGCCTGTCGTCCTCGCAGGGCCTGCTAGCGATGGAAGAACTCGCAGCCAAGACGCTGCCGCCCGGCGTGTCCTTCGAATGGACCGAGATCGCGTTTCAGGAGCGCACGGCTGGAAGCCCGGTCATGATCTTCGCGCTCGCGGTGGTCTTCGTGTTCCTGTTGCTGTCCGCACAATATGAAAGCTGGAGCCTGCCGCTGGCGATCATCCTGATCGTGCCTCTGACGATTCTCGCGGCTTTGGCCGGCGCGATGCTGCGCGGCATGGACAACAATATCCTGACCCAGGTCGGCTTTGTCGTCCTGATCGGCCTTGCGGCGAAGAACGCGATCCTGATCGTCGAATTCGCGCGTCAGGAAGAGGAACAGGGCAAGGGCCCGGTCGAGGCCGTCATCGAGGCCTGCCGCCTGCGCCTGCGCCCGATCCTGATGACCTCGCTGGCGTTCACGCTCGGCGTCACGCCGCTGATGATCGCGACCGGCCCCGGCGCGGAACTTCGTCAGGCGATCGGCACGCCGGTCGTCGCCGGCATGGTCGGCGTCACCTTCCTCGGCCTGTTCCTGACCCCGGTCTTCTACGTCACGATCCGGTGGATCGTGGACCATTTCGGCTGGAAGCATATCAGGATGTTCCGCAGCGAAGTGAGCGCCGCATCGGGACGGCTGCGCAAGCCGAAGGCCGGCAAGACGGACTAGCCGCGACATCGCGCGCGTTTGCGCCCGGCCCCGTTCCGGGCGACAAATCCGCCATGATGGCGGGGGTCCATATCCGCGTGCTGCTCGCATGGCTTCTGGCCATGCAGCCGATGCTCGGCGCCCATGCGGCGGCGCAGGCCGCCCGCGCGCCGCTTTCCGCGCAATTGTGCCGGGGCGTCAGCGTGCCCGGCAGCGAACACCCGGCCGGCATCATCGATCACGGCGCCTGCTGCCTTGCCGCCTGCACGGCCGCCGCCGCGCCGCCGCCGGCCCGGTTCGCCGTCCCCGCCCCGGCATCGGCCACGGCGTATATTTCATTCCGCAGCACGCCCGTTTCCGTACACACGGCCGAGGCCCGGACATCCAACCGCGCGCGGGCGCCGCCTGCCTCTTTCTCCACGAACTGAAAACGCGGCCTCGCCGCACCCTTCTGTATTTTCTGGAGAGACGAGATGTTTTTCACCGCATCGCGCATGCGCGCAATCCTGACCGGCGCCGCCATCGTGCTCATGGCCGGCCCCGCTTTCGCCCATGGCTACAAGATCGGGACGCTTGAGATCGGCCACCCCTGGGCCCGCGAAACGCCGGTCGGCGCGAAAGTCGGCGCCGGCTATTTCAAGGTCACGAATTCCGGTTCCGAATCCGACCGGCTGACCGGCGTCGAAACGCCCGGCGCCGAGAAGGTCGAGATTCACGAGATGATCGACGAGAACGGCGTCGCCAAGATGCGCAAGATGAACGACGGGCTCGAACTTCCGCCCGGCGAAACCGCGCTGAAGCCCGGCGGCTATCACCTGATGCTGATGGGCCTGAAGGAAGGTCTTGCCGAAGGCATGCGCGTTCCCGCGACGCTCATTTTCGAGAAGGCCGGCCGTCTCGATGTCGAACTCGCCGTCGAGGCCATGGGCTATGGCGGCGCCGCGCCCGATCATCATCACGGACATGACGGCGCCGGACACGGTGCCGACGAACACTCCAAGCACTGAACCTGCGAAGCCCGCTTCATGCGGGCTTCACTTTCTTTCGGACGAGAACAGACTTGCAACACGCGTCAGGTCTGTTTTGGTTACCGAATGGAACAAACAGGGATTCTTTCGGGACTGGCACCGGAACGCCGGCTGCGCGCCGATGGCCGCCAGTCGCCCCGCGCCTCGGACATCGCACGCGGCACGATGCGCCTGATGCGCGCGCTCGGCCTGTCCTGCGTGCCGGAACTTCCGCTGGCGTCGGGCCGGCGCGCCGATCTCGTCGCGTTCTGCCCGAAGGGGCGAATCTGGATCGTCGAGATCAAATCCTGCCTCGCGGATTTTCAGGCCGACCATAAATGGGAGGATTACCGGGCGCATTGCGACCGTCTGTACTTCGCGGTCGATCCGGATTTTCCGCGCGATGTCATTCCCGGCGAAGCGGGGCTCGTTCTCGCGGACCGGTACGGCGCGCAGATTCTGCGGGAACCCGATGAGCATCCGCTCAGCGGCGCGACGCGGCGCATGATGGCGCTGCATCTGGCGCATACGACCGCGCAGCGTCTGCATCTGATGTGCGACCCGGATCTCGGTCGCGACGTGATCTGAAATTCAGCGCGGGGCGCGCTTGGCGAGAATGCGCTGGAGCGTGCGGCGGTGCATGTTGAGACGGCGCGCCGTCTCGGAGACATTGCGGCCGCACAGCTCGTAGACGCGCTGGATATGCTCCCAGCGCACTCGATCTGCCGACATCGGGTTTTCCGGCGGCTTGGGCTTCGCATCCGGCAGCGCCATCAGAGCGGCATGGATTTCGTCGGCGTCCGCCGGCTTGGCCAGATAATCGATGGCGCCGAGCTTCACCGCCGTCACGGCCGTCGCGATATTGCCGTAGCCGGTCAGAACGATGCCGCGGGCATCGGGACGGCGCTGCTTCAGCGCGGAGATGACATCAAGCCCGTTGCCGTCGCCGAGCCGCATATCGACCACCGCGAAAGCGGGCTGCTGCGCCTCGACGAGCTGAAGCCCTTCGCGCACGCTCTCGGCCGCATGGACCGTATAGCCGCGCGTTTCCATGGCGCGCGCCAGGCGCTGCACGAAAGCCTTGTCGTCATCGACGATAAGCAGAGAGAGGTCGCCCTCGGGGGCGGAAAGCTCAACCATCATTCCATCGGGTTCGCGGACCGCGCAGCGATCCGATGCCGCAGATTTATTCGGACGGGCGGGCCGGCACAAGCTTTGCGGGCCTATTTATGCCCCGAAGGTTCATGTTTTGGCTAATTCGACGCTGGCGCGGGGCCAGACCACGCTCACGACCGCCCCGCTTTCCTCGCTGTTGGCGAAGCTGACCCGCGCGCCGGAGCGTTCCAGCAGCGTCTTGGCGATGAAAACGCCGAGGCCGAGGCCCGGCCGGTCGGTATCGGCCGAGACACGGCGCACGCCCCGCGTCGTCAGATAGGGATCGCCGAGACGCGCGAGGACTTCGGGCGGAAAGCCCGGTCCGTCATCGGCGATCACGGCCTCGATCTGGTCCGCGCTCCAGCGGGCGGTGATAGTGACCTTGGAACTGGCGAAATCCACCGCATTCTCGACGAGATTGCCGAGCCCGTAGAGAACGCCGGCATTGCGGCGCATGAGGGGTTCGGTGCGGGCATCGGACGGCGCGTCGATGTCGATCTCGACCCCGAATTCGCGGTGCGGCGCGGCCACGTCCTCGAGCAGATGACGCACCGACAATTCGGTGTGCGGCGCATCGTCCTCGTGCAGCGAGGCGAGTTTCTGGAGGATTTCGCGGCAACGATCGACCTGCTCGCGCAGAAGCTGGACGTCCTCGCGCATGGCGCCTTCCGGCACCGTCTTTTCCAGTTCGCGGGCGACGAGGCGGATCGTGGCGAGCGGCGTTCCGAGTTCATGGGCGGCGGCTGCGGCAAGGCCGTCGAGCGCCGAAATATGCTGCTCGCGGGCAAGAACCAGTTCGGTCGCCGCCAGCGCCTCGGACAATTGGCGGCCCTCGTCCGCCACGCGCCAGGCGTAGATGCTGATGAAGCCGAGCGCGAGCGAGATGGCGACCCAATGGCCGACGACATAAAGCACCGGCACCGAGAAGCCGGCATTCGGCCAGGGCAGCGGCAGGTGGAAAAAGGCCAGCACAGATACGCAGGCAAAGGCGAGCACGCCGAGAATGGTCGTCGGCAGCGGCGGCAGGCTGGTCGCGGAAATCAGGACCGGGGCGAGAAAGAGGACGGAGAACGGATTTTCGAGCCCGCCCGTCAGCGCCAGCAAAGCGGCAAGCTGCACGATGTCGAAACCGAGCAGCATGGTGGCGCGCAACGTGTCGAGGCGTTCGGTGACCGGATAGATGAGGCGCAGCGCGATGTTCAGGCATGCCGACAGAAGGATCGCGGCAAGGCAAGGCCCGAGCGGCAGTTCGACGCCCAGCCCGAAATAAACGCCGACCACCGCCGCCGTCTGGCCGGCAATGGCCAGCCAGCGCAGGCGGATCAGCGTATCCAGCCGCAGAAGATAGGCCGGGGCGAAAGGCGGCTCGCTGGAAAGATTTGCGACCATGGCACACCTGTTTAGCCGAGACCGGCGCGCCGCGAAACGCCGCAGTTTGCGCTCGAAATCGCCACCGCGAATGCCTAGATAGCGGCGATCATGCACGCCCCGTCCCCCGCCATCGAGGTCGAGAACCTCGTCAAGCTGTACGACAAGACACGCGCGCTGGACGGCATAAGCCTCTCCGTCGCGCCGGGTTCGATCACGGCCCTTCTCGGCGGCAACGGCGCCGGCAAGACGACGACGATCAGCGCGATCATGGGCCTGTTGCGCCCGACCTCGGGCACGGTGCGCGTGCTCGGCGCCGACATGAACCGCGAGCGCCACCGCGTCCTGCACCGGATGAATTTCGAAAGCCCCTATGTCGATCTACCGAGCCGGCTGACGGTGCGGCAGAATCTCCTGACCTTCGCGCGTCTGTACGGGGTCGAGGACGCGAAGGGCCGCATCGCGCAGCTTGCCCGCGAACTCGATCTTGCCGATTTTCTCGACCGCCGTACGGGCAAGCTCTCGGCCGGGCAGAAGACGCGCGTCTCGCTTGCCAAGGCGCTCGTCAACGATCCGGAAGTGCTGCTGCTCGACGAGCCGACGGCCTCGCTCGATCCGCACACGGCAAGCTGGATTCGCGACCGCATCGCGGACCATGCCCGCGCGCGCGGCGCGACGATCCTTCTGGCCTCGCACAATATGCGCGAGGTCGAGCGCCTGTGCGACCGCGTGATTTTCCTAAGACGCGGCAAGATCGTCGACGATGCCACGCCCGCCGACCTCATGCACCGCTACGGGCGCGCAAACCTCGAAGAGGTGTTCATCGATGTGGCGCGCGGCCACGAACGGCAATCCGAACTGGAGGCCTCGTTGTGAGTACGCGCCAGGCTCCGGGCAGGGCCACACGCTATGCCGCGTTCTCGCCTGCCCGCATCCACGCAATGGTGATGCGCCAGATCTATGTTCTGGCCTCGTCCTGGCCGCGTGTTCTGGAGATTGTCTACTGGCCGGCGGTCAGCATGCTGACCTGGGGGTTCACGCAGGCCTGGGTCGGCCAGCAGGGCGCGGGCGAATTCACCTTGGCCGCCTCCACGCTGCTCGGCGGCGTGCTGCTCTGGGACATTCTGGTGCGCGGCGGGCTCGGCTTCTCGATCACCTTTCTCGAGGAGATGTGGTCGCGGAACATGGGCAATCTGATGATGAGCCCGCTGACGCCCTTGGAATTCGTGCTGTCGCTGTGCGCGATGAGCGTGATCCGGCTGATGATCGGCCTCGTTCCGGTCTCGCTGATCGCCATCGTCCTGTTCGGCTTCAATGTATGGGCGCTCGGGCTTCCGCTCCTGTTCTTCTTCCTCAACCTGATCGTGCTGGCCTGGGCGGTGTCGCTGGCGATCGCCGGCCTCGTCCTGCGGCACGGAATGGGCGCCGAGGGGCTGGCTTGGACGGCGATCTTCATCCTGATGCCGTTCTCGGCGGTGTTCTATCCGGTCTCGGTTCTGCCGGAGGCGGCGCAATATGTGGCCTGGGCCCTGCCCTCCTCCTATGTGTTCGAGGGCATGCGGACGCTCATCATCGATGGCGTGTTCCGCGTGGACCTTGTCGTGACCGCTGCCGCGCTGAACGTGCTCTATCTTGGCGCGGCCATCGTCATCTTCCTGAAAGTGCTGGAAAGCGCGCGGGTTGCCGGCTCGCTTCTGTCGAGCACCGACTAGCGGCTTGATTTTTCGGCCCGTCCCCCTGATATGCGGGGCGCTATGCAGAACAACGACACAGACGCGCGCCCCGAGACCGACGAGAACGGGGCCGCCGATGCCGCGCCCGAGGCGGTGGTCGATCCCGTCGCCCGGCTCGAAGCCGAGAACGGCGAACTCAAGGACCGCATGCTGCGCACGCTCGCGGAGATGGAGAATCTCCGCAAGCGCACGGAGCGCGAGGTCGCCGATTCGCGCGCCTATGCCGTGACGGCGTTTGCCCGCGATCTTCTGAGCGTGGCTGACAATCTCTCCCGTGCGCTTGCCGCCGTGCCGGCCGAGGACGAGAACCCGGCGCTGAAGGCCCTGGCCGAAGGCGTCGGCCTGACGGGCCGCGAGCTGGAAACGGTGCTCGCCAAGCATGGCGTCGTGAAGGTCGAGCCGAAAGCGGGCGAGCGCTTCGACCCCAATCTGCATCAGGCCATGTTCGAAGTGCCCGATCCGTCCCGTCCGACGGGCTCGGTGGTCGAGGTGGTGCAGCCGGGCTTCACGATTTCCGGCCGGCTTCTGCGCCCTGCAATGGTGGGCGTTTCCAAGGGCGGGCCGAAGCTGGCGGCAACAGCGGAGGGCGCGGGTATCGACCGTTCGGCTTAAAAGCGAGCGATCTGCTTAACCTGCTGTGAATGCTAGCAGATATTTAATGTGGATCGCTGTGCGCAGCTTCGCGATTGTCCCTTTGGGGAGATTGCGGAGGTGCAGATGCCACGATTTCGATTGCGTGCCCGCGCACAGCCCGGTGAAGTCTCGGTCGCCATTCGCGGCCGCGGGACGACGGCGACCGTCATGCCGCCCGTCGGCAGCCTCGATCTTCCCGAAACCCGCGATCTTCGCCTTTCCAGCGCGCTCCATCTGGCCAGCGCGCTCGCCGAACGGCTCGGCACCAATGTCTGCATTCTCGACGAAAGCGAAACCGTCTTCTTCATCGAGGACGTCGAAGAAATGCCGCTCGTGAGCCCGGCCGGATAAAGCGGCGCGGCAAAACCGCCCCATTTCGCGCGTGCTCCGTCCATACCGATTGGCGGACACGCCTCCGGCCGGCGCGGGAGCGGTGAGCCGCCGCGCATTCAGACGACGAACGGCGACCGCCCGACAGGGGCGGCCGCCATTTGAACGATCAGGCCGCGGCGCGGTTCTTGATCGCGCCGATGATCGCGGTCACGACCGCGCCGGCGACGCCGCCGCCCACGATCTGGGTCGCGATTGCCGTGACATCGAAACCGGCGCCTTCCGCCGTCGAGATCAGGTTCGGCAGAAGGGTCGACAGCAGATAGCCGCCGCCCACACCGCCCAGCGCACCGACAATGGAATTGGCGATCGTGCTGCCGAGACCGAAACTCGGATTGACCTTGCCTGCGGCATTGCCGCCGGCGGCACCCGATACAAGCTGCAAAATGAGATTGATGATAGCGGGCGACATTCCAGCCCTCCCAGGCGCCCCGATCTGGTGGTTCGAACCCGCCCCGGGACTCAAACGGGCCGAGCAGGAGCCTAGCCAGAACCTTCTGCTTTGGCGACGGAGAAGAGAAAGCTCCACAGGCCTGCCTTGCGGCTCAAAAACCCTCTTCTTATATGTCCGCCCGACACCACATCGGTATGTGGATTTGCCTTAGGAGACCGCTGCCCGCATCGCGGGACGGCCTTGAACCGGGGTGCCTCTCAAAGGGGGCCCCAACCGGTCTCGCTGTAGATGGAGAGGATGAAGAGACATGGCGAAGGTCATCGGTATCGACCTCGGAACCACCAATTCCTGCGTCGCCGTCATGGACGGCTCGACCCCCAAAGTGATCGAGAACGCCGAGGGCACGCGCACGACGCCCTCCATTGTGGCGTTCACCGACGAAGGCGAGCGCCTGATCGGCCAGCCGGCCAAGCGCCAGGCCGTCACCAATCCGGAACGCACCATTTTCGCCGTGAAGCGCCTGATCGGCCGCCGCTTCGACGACCCGGAAGTCGTCAAGGCGGCGAAGCTGTCACCGTTCCCCATCGTCAAGGGCGATAACGGCGATGCCTGGGTCGAGGCCGACGGCAAGAAATATTCGCCCGCGCAGATTTCCGCCTTCATCCTGCAGAAGATGAAGGAAACCGCGGAAGCCAATCTCGGCACCACGGTGACGCAGGCCGTCATTACGGTTCCCGCCTACTTCAACGACGCCCAGCGTCAGGCGACCAAGGACGCCGGCAAGATCGCGGGCCTCGAAGTCCTGCGCATCATCAACGAACCGACAGCAGCCGCGCTCGCCTACGGTCTCGAAAAGAAAAACCACGGCATGATCGCCGTCTACGATCTGGGCGGCGGCACGTTCGACGTGTCGATCCTCGAGATCGGCGACGGCGTGTTCGAGGTGAAGTCCACGAACGGCGACACCTTCCTCGGCGGCGAGGATTTCGACATGCGCCTCGTCAGCTACCTCGCCGACGAGTTCAAGAAGGAGCAGGGCATCGACCTGCGTAACGACAAGCTCGCCCTTCAGCGCCTGAAGGAAGCGGCCGAGAAGGCCAAGATCGAGCTGTCGTCCGCACAGCAGACCGAGGTGAACCTGCCGTTCATCACGGCCGATGCGTCCGGCCCGAAACATCTCACGCTGAAGCTGACGCGCGCGAAGTTCGAGCAGCTCGTCGACGATCTCGTCCAGCGTACGGTCGAGCCGTGCCGCAAGGCGCTTCAGGATGCCGGGCTGAAGGCATCCGACATCGACGAGGTCGTTCTCGTCGGCGGCCAGACCCGCATGCCCAAGGTCCAGGAAGTCGTCAAAAACTTCTTCGGCAAGGACCCGCACAAGGGCGTCAACCCGGATGAAGTCGTCGCCATCGGCGCGGCGGTCCAGGCCGGCGTTCTGCAGGGCGACGTCAAGGACGTGCTTCTGCTCGACGTGACCCCGCTGTCGCTCGGCATCGAGACGCTCGGCGGTGTCTTTACGCGCCTTATCGACCGCAACACGACGATCCCGACCAAGAAGTCGCAGACCTTCTCGACGGCCGAGGACGGCCAGACGGCGGTCACGATCCGCGTGTTCCAGGGCGAGCGCGAAATGGCGGCCGACAACAAGCTGCTCGGCCAGTTCGATCTCGTCGGCATTCCGCCGGCGCAGCGCGGCACGCCGCAGATCGAGGTCACGTTCGACATCGACGCCAACGGCATCGTCAATGTGTCCGCCAAGGACAAGGCGACGAACAAGGAACAGGCGATCCGCATCCAGGCCTCGGGCGGTCTTTCCGACGCCGACATCGAGAAGATGGTCAAGGACGCCGAGGCCAATGCCGAGGCCGACAAGAAGCGGCGCGCGCTGGTCGAGGCAAAGAACCAGGGCGAGAGCCTGATCCATCAGACCGAGAAATCGCTCACCGATCTCGGCGACAAGGCGCCCTCCGCCGACAAGGAGGCCGCCGAGGCCGCGATCACCGAACTGCGCGACGCGCTCGCGGGCGAGGATATCGAGGCGATCCAGTCGAAAACGCAGGCTCTGGCCCAGGCCGCCATGAAGATCGGCGAGGCCATGTATGCGCAGCAGCAGTCCGCGTCCGAAGATGGCGGCGGGCAGAGCGACGAGACGTCCGCCTCCAAGGAAGACGTGGTCGATGCCGACTTCGAGGAAGTCGACGACGACAAGAAGTCGTAACGACGAGAAATGACCGGCCCCGCCCGCAAACGGCGGGGCCTTTGCTTTCCGGGCTGAAGTGAATCATGGCGCATCGCTGTTTCTACGAGACCCTCGGCGTCTCCCGCTCCTGCAAGGAGACCGATCTGAAGACCGCCTTCCGCAAGAAGGCGATGGAATGCCATCCGGACCGCAATCCGGGCGACGAGACCGCCGAGACGCGTTTCAAGGAAATCAATCTCGCCTACGAGACGCTGAAGGACCCGCAGAAACGCGCGGCCTATGACCGTTTCGGCCACGCCGCGTTCGAGAACGGCGGCATGGGAGGCATGGGCGGCGGCTTCCACGGCGATTTCGGCGCCTCCATGTCCGACATCTTCGAAAGCATGTTCGGCGACATCATGGGCCGCCGCCAGCAGCGCGGTCCGGCGCGCGAGCGCGGCGCGGACCTCCGCTACAACATGGAAATCACGCTCGAGGATGCATTCCACGGCAAGGTCGCACAGATCCGCATGCCGACGCCGGTAACCTGCGAAGCGTGCGGCGGCTCCGGCGCCAAGGCCGGCTCGAAGCCGAGCCAGTGCCATACCTGCGGCGGCGCGGGGAAAATCCGCACCAGCCAGGGCTTCTTCCTGATGGAGCGCACCTGCCATGTCTGTCAGGGACGCGGCGAGATCATCGACGATCCCTGCTCGTCCTGTGGAGGCCAGGGCCGCATCACCCGCGAGCGGACCCTTCAGGTCAATATTCCGCCCGGCGTCGAGGAAGGCACCCGCATCCGCCTTGCCGGCGAGGGCGAGGCCGGAATGCGCGGCGGCCCGGCCGGCGATCTCTATATCTTCCTGACCCTTTCGCCCCACGGCCTGTTCCAGCGCGACGGCGCCGATCTTTATTGCCGGGTGCCGGTCGCCATGTGCGAGGCGGCTCTGGGCGGCGAAATCGAAGTGCCGACCATTGCCGGCGGCCGCGAAAAGGTGAAGGTCGCCGAGGGCACCCAGTCCGGAAAACAGTTCCGGATCAAGGGCAAGGGCATGCCCGTCCTGCGCTCCAAGGAGTTCGGAGACCTCTATATCCAGCTCGATGTCGAGGTGCCGAAAAACCTCTCCCGGCGCCAGCGCGAGCTGCTTGAGGAATTCCACAAGGTTTCCTCGGAGGATAATCACCCCGAATCGGCCGGTTTCTTTTCCCGCGTAAAAGATTTGTTCGGTGCGCGCGAAACCTGAGTTAGCATAGTTCCAGCCGGTGCTTCGCCGGTCCCAGCCGACGGTATCCTCTTCCCGATGACCACACCCGCGCCTCTCTCCCCGCGCTTGAAGAAGAAGCCGGATTTCCGCGACGAGGCGCGCTTCATCAAGAACTGGATCGACAAGCCGCTCCTGATCGGCGCCGTCAGCCCCTCGGGCAAGGCGCTCGCCAGATTGATGGCAGCGCCGGTCGATCCCGACGTGCCGGGCCAGGTCCTCGAAATCGGCCCCGGCACCGGCCCCGTCACCGCGGCGCTGAAAGCGCGCGGCGTGGACGAGGAGCGGCTGGTCCTCGTCGAGTACAATCCCGAATTCGCCACTCTGCTGCGCCAGCGTTTCCCGCGGGCGACCGTAATCCAGGGCGATGCCTACGACATCACGCGCGTCGTCGAAGGCGCGCTCACCGGCCCCGTGGCCGGCGTCGTCTCCAGCCTGCCGCTCCTGACCAAGCCGGTGCCCTGCCGCGCGAAGTTTCTGGACGATTGCCTCGCCCTTGCCCGGCCGGGGGCGCCATTCTGCCAGTTTACCTATATGGTCCAGCCGCCGATTCCGGCTTTTGCGGTCAACAATGCAGAGGTCAGCGGCAGCCCGCTCGTATGGCGCAACGTGCCGCCCGCGCGCGTATGGACATATCGCCGCCCCGCGGCCTGATCTTTCCGGGACACGATGAGCGAACCTGACATTCTGGTGTTCGCGGGCTCGACGCGCACGGGCTCGCTCAACGAGATACTCGCGGCCTATGTGGCGCGCCAGCTCCGCGCGCTCGGTGCCAATGTCACTCATATCAGCCTGAAGGATTACGAGATGCCGCTCTATAACGGCGATCTCGAAAGCGATCAGGGCGTGCCTGAAAACGCAAAGCGGCTCTGCGCGCTGTTCTACGAACATCAGGGCGTGTTCATCGCCGGGCCGGAATACAATGCCAGCCTGACGCCGCTCACCAAGAACACGATCGACTGGGTGTCGCGTGTGGACAAGACGCAGGTCTTCCGCGGCCGCGCCTTCGCGCTGGGCGGCGCTTCCGAAGGGCGGCTCGGCGCCTATCGCAGCCTGATGGCGACGCGGCAGGTTCTGGAGCTTGGCCTCGCAGCCTTCGTGCAGACGGAAATGATTTCCGTCTTCAACGCCTCGAAGAGCTATGACGAGAACGGCGATATCGCCGACGAGCCGACCCGGCGGGCAGCGCGCCGGGCAGTGGATGCGCTTTACGCCAATGCACGCAGGTTCATGACGTGATGACACAGACGGCACGCGACCGGCTCATCGTCGCCCTCGATATGTCCGATGCGGGCGAGGCCAAGGCGATGGCGCAGCGGCTCGGCGAGAGCGTCACCTTCTACAAGATCGGCTATGAACTCGGATTCTCCGGCGGGCTCGCGCTGGCCGAGGAACTGATCGGCGAAGGCAAGAAAATCTTTCTCGATTTCAAGCTGCACGATATCGGCAATACGGTTGCGCGGGGCGTTGCCTCCCTGTCACGGCTCGGCGCGACCTTCCTGACCGTCCACGCCTATCCGCAGACCATGCGGGCCGCCGTGGAAGGGCGCGGCGACTCGGATGTGAAGCTGCTCGCCGTCACCGCGCTGACCTCCTATGACGATGCCGACGCCGCCGAGGCCGGCTATGCGCTGGCGATCCGCGATCTTGTGCGCCTGCGTGCCGAACAGGCGCGGACCATCGGTATGGACGGCGTCGTATGCTCGGCGGCGGAAACCTCGCTGGTGCGCGATGTTGCGGGCCCGGCACTTGCGATCGTGACGCCCGGCATCCGCTCGGCGGGGGCGGCGACCGGCGATCAGAAACGCACCCTTACGCCGTCCGAAGCCATTCACGCCGGCGTCGATTATCTCGTCATCGGCCGCCCCGTCGTCGCCGCGCCGGACCCGAAGGCCGCGGCCGAGGCCATCGTCGCCGAGATCGACGCGGCACTGTAGATACACCGTTCAGGAGAGGATCATGCCCAAGGCCTATTGGATCGCCCGTGTCGATGTCACCGACATGGACAAGTACAAGCTCTATGCCGCCGCTTCGACCGACGCCGTGAAGAAATATGGCGGCCGGCCGCTGGCGCGCGGCGGACGTTACGAGCCTTTGCAGGGCAATGCGCGCGGCCGCAACGTCGTCATCGAGTTTCCGGACTACGAGTCCGCTCTGGCGTGCTGGAACTCGGCGGAATATCAAGCCGCGAAGGCCTATCGCGAAGGCGCGTGCGAGGCCGAATTTGTGCTCGTCGAGGGCGTTGAGCCTTAATAGTTCCGCGTCACGCTGCGGGACGGGGATGAGGAGTTGATCGGATGAGGCTGGTTGTCGTCGGCGGAGCGGGGCGCATGGGATGCGCGCTGATCCGCGCGCTGCTGCTGTCGCCGGGCGCGACGCTTTCGGGCGTCATCGAACGCGAGGGCAGCCCGGCGCTCGGCCAGGATGCGGGCGCGCTGGTCGGCCTGCCGGCAACCGGCGTCATGGTGACCGACGATCCGCTGAAGGCCTTTGCCGAGGCCGATGGCGTGCTCGATTTCACGACGCCCCTGGCGAGCGTGGAATTCGCCGCGCTCGCGGCGCAGGCACGCATCGTCCATGTCATCGGCACGACCGGCTTCGAGGACGACCATCTGAAGAAGCTCGACGCCGCCGCGCGCCATGCCGTCATCATCCGCTCCGGCAATATGTCGCTCGGCGTCAATCTGCTGGCGGCTCTGGTGAAGAAGGCCGCCGCCGCGCTACCCGATTTCGACATCGAGATTCTCGAAATGCACCACCGCGCCAAGGTGGACGCGCCGTCCGGCACCGCGCTGCTGCTCGGCGAGGCGGCCGCCGCGGGGCGCGAGGTCGCGCTTGCGGACAAGGCCGTGCGCACGCGCGACGGACATACCGGCGCGCGCGTATCCGGCACGATCGGCTTCGCCACATTGCGCGGCGGCTCGGTCGTCGGCGAGCACACCGTCATTCTGGCCGGACCGGGCGAGCGCATCGAACTCGCCCACAAGGCCGAGGACCGCGCGATCTTCGCCAATGGCGCGGTGCGGGCCGCGCTGTGGGGCAAAGGCAGGCCGCCCGGCCATTACTCCATGGCCGATGTTCTCGGCATCGCCGATCTGTAGGGTTAAGTTCATGCAGCGCATTCTTGTCCTCGTCCGCCACGGCCAGAGCGATTGGAACCTCAAGAACCTGTTCACGGGCTGGAAGGATCCAGACCTCACCGAGCTGGGCGTGCAGGAAGCCCATTACGCGGGCAAGGCGCTGAAGGCAGCCGGCTACAGCTTCGACCTCGCCTATACGTCCGAACTGTCGCGCGCCCGGCGCACGCTCGACATCATCCTGCAGGAGCTCGGCCAGACCGATATTCCCATCATCCGCGACATCGCCCTCAACGAGCGCGATTACGGCGATCTGTCCGGCCTGAACAAGGACGAGGCGGCGAAGAACTGGGGCGAGGCACAGGTCCACACCTGGCGCCGCTCCTACGATGTCGCACCGCCCGGCGGCGAAAGCCTGCGCGACACATTGGCCCGGGTGCTGCCCTATTACGTGCGCGAGATCCTGCCCGAGCTGCTGTCGGGCAAGAACGTCATCGTGACCGCGCACGGCAATTCGCTCCGCGCGCTCATCATGGTGCTGGAAGGACTGGACCGGGACACGATCGTCGAGCGCCAGGTCGATACCGGGGCGCCGCTCATCTACCGCCTGAGCGCCGAGGGCCGCGTTCTCGACTACAAGGCCCTCGCAGATTAGAGTTGTTCTAACAGGTTCCGAAATGCTTGCGGCGAGTGCTTGATTTGTTATAAGTCAGGCAATTGGTCCGCTGCTTGCGGACACATTTCGTGCGCGGGACGACCATGGTTGCCGATTTCAAGACCATCGATTGCGGGCTTCGCCCCTCCGCCTGCGTGGCGCGGGACGTCGGAGGCATGCTGCGGGCTGCCGCGCTGCGCCCGACACGCCAGCGCATCGCGCTGGGCCGTCTGCTCTACGCCAAGGGCGACCGCCATGTGACGGCGGAAATCCTGCATGAAGAGGCCATGCGGGCCCGCGTGCCGGTTTCGCTGGCGACCGTCTACAACACGCTGCATCAGTTCACCCAGGCGGGCCTGCTGCGCGAGGTCGCGGTCGACGGCGCCAAGACCTATTTCGACACCAATGTCTCCGACCACCACCATTTCCTGGTCGAGGACGACAACCAGCTCATCGACATCCACGGCGACCACATGACGGTCGCGGGCCTGCCGGAAGCGCCGGAAGGCATGGAGATTTGCCGTGTCGACGTCGTCGTGCGCCTGCGCCGCAAGGGCCGGAACAGCTGAGCGGCTGCACGTTCTGAGACGGCAAAGGCCCCGCAAGGGGCCTTTTTCATGTCCGGATGACCGAGAGATCGGTGCCCGCCGCTCATCCTTCGAGACGGCGCTCCGCGCCTCCTCAGGATGAGACACAGGAAGGCGCTGCAGCATATTCCATCCTCATCCTGAGCCGGACTCGCGGCAAAGCCGCGAGCCGTGTCGAAGGATGGCCGAGAAGTCCGGTGCCTGCCGCCATCCTTCGACGCGGCTCGCCTCCGGCGAGTCCGGCTCAGGATGAGGAGTCGAGGCTTTGCAAGGCGCCGGCGTCAGGGAAATATGAACTGCGGGAACCCCCGCTTCGCCCGTTTCACGGGAGAGGGATTCTAGTCGAACTTCTCGCCCGGATAGACGCCGAACAGCTGGTCCTGCTTCATCCAGCCGTCGAAACCCTCGCCGGAAATGCGGCACCAATCGCCCCGGCAATTGTTCACATTGGCGAGCACGTTGGGCTGCAGCATCGCGACCACGCCCGCTTCCTCATCCGCCGAACCCCGCAGCGGCAGCGTGTCTTCCTTCGACCACGGCGCGACGAGGGCCGTGCGGCGGCCGGACAGCAGAGAATGGAAAATCCAGCCATCCGTACCGTCGGCATCGCGGATGCGGCGCCAATTGTTCCATTCCTGGATGATTTCGACCGGCAGGCCCGCGCGGTGATAGGTCCACAGCACCTGATGCTCGGTGCCGGCGCCCTGGCGCACATTCACCTCCGAGGATTTCAGGCTGACGAAGCGCGGCAGCGGCAGGTTCGACACCGCGCCGACGGCGATCGCGCCGAGCGGCTTGGCGGCCTGGGCCGACCCGGCCGGCGGCGCATCCGGCCCCCGTTTGCCGTCGAAAACAGCAAGCAGAAGATAAGCGCCCGCCGCAGCCGCAATCGCTCCGGCCGCGATCCGCCCGATAGTGCCCCGCCCGCTCATGACGATACGCAACCCTGCTCTACAGAACGCCTGGGGGCCGCAATTTGGGCGCTCGCGCGCCGGCCCGCTCTGGTTTGAGACAATAGCGCCCGTCCTGTTTACGAAAGCCTAACCCAATCGTCTTTGTGCGCCTATGGGATTTTCGCCCGCGCATGGCCGGGATGCACGGCATGACTTGTCCACACCCAGCCGCGGCGCGGCATCAATAATGTTCTCTTTTTGTTCCTTTTGTGGAATCCTTGCCGCCTCATCGAACCTAAGGGGGCAGCCATGTTCCGTCTTGCTATGATCGTGCTGGCAGTGATCTCGTTCTGCGGATCGGTGGTTGCGGCCGAATCCGTGCCACCCGCGACCCTCAGTACGGCCTTCTTCGACTCCACGCCCATCGCCACGACCGATGCGCGCGGCCGCACATCGCATCTGATCTTCGCGCCGGACGGCAGCCTGAAGCGCATCAATGCGGCGGGCCGCGAATCCGAAGGCGTCTGGCGGCTGTCGGATGAGGGTTTCTGCATGCAGGTCGGCACGGCCAAACGCGAGAGCTGCTACATCGTGCTCAAGCGCGAGGACGGCAAATTCTCGGCGCTGAAACAGTCCGGCAAGCCGTTCGTCTGGGAGAAGTAACGCGAAAAGTCATCCCGGACGCGCGAAGCACGATCCGGGATCCGGACACAGGAGAGGCGAAGCCGCTCTACGGCCCGCCGGTGAAGCCGGACAGCGGATTGGCCGGGTCCCATCCATAACTGACGGTTTCGAAGCGCATGGCGCGGGCGTCGATCATCAGCAGACGCCCGACCAGCCCCTCGCCGAAGGGCACGATCTCGCGGATGGCCTCGAGCGACATCAGCGAACCGACCATGCCCGGAAGCGCGCCGAGCACGCCCGCGATCTCGCAGGTCAGGATCGCGCCATCCGGCGGCGGTTCGGGAAACAGACAGCGATAGGTCGGATTGGGCGCCGCTGTAGCGGCATTCTTATCGTAGGGACGCAAAGTGGTGATCGCCGCATCCATCGTGCCGAGCCAGCCCATGACCAGCGGCCGCCGCGCGCGGAACGCGGCATCGGAGACGAGATAGCGCGTTCCGAAATTGTCCGAGCCGTCGAGAACGACATCGTAGCGGGCGATCAGATCCTCCGCATTGCCGGTGTCGATCCGCAGATTGTGCGTTTCGACCGCGACATGCGGATTGAGGCGGGCGATGGCATCGGCCGCGCTGTCGACCTTGGGACGGCCGACATCCTGCGTGCCGTGCAGCACCTGGCGCTGCAGATTGGACAGCGAGACGTGGTCGTCGTCGATGATTCCGAGCGTACCGACACCGGCGGCGGCGAGATAGAGCAGGATCGGGCTGCCGAGACCGCCCGCGCCGACGACGAGCACGCGCGCCGCCTTCAGCTTCTGCTGGCCCGCGCCGCCGATTTCATGCAGCACGATGTGCCGCGCATAGCGTTCGAGTTCGTCCGCCGACAGGCTCACGCGGTCTCTCCTTTATGCGGGGCTGGGTCCAACGACTGCGCCGCCGCCCAGACGAGCGCATCCTCCATCCGGTCATGGCCCCAGAACATTTCGCCGTCCTCAGCGATAAAGGTCGGCGCGCCGAATATTCCGAGCGCGGCGGCCTGCTCGACCTGCCGGCGCAAAGCGAGCTTGTTGTCCTCGCTCTGCGCCTTTTCGAGCACCGCATCGGCATCGTGGCCGAGTTTTTCCAGCACGGCGCGGACGGGGGCTTCGCCCGAGATCACGCCACCTTCGCCGAATTCGTGCCGGAACAGTGCGCGGGTGAAATCCGGCACAGCGGCGGGCGCGAGCACCACGGCGACGCGGGCGGCGAGCAGTCCGTTCTGCGGAAATTCCGGCGGCTGCGCGAAGGGAAGTGCGTATTTCACGGCAATGCGTTCCAGATCGCGCCACATATAGGCACCCTTGACCGGATTTGCCTTGTAGGGAGACGTGGTCAGGCCCTGCGCGGCGAAGATCGGCCCGAGCAGGAGCGGCGTCCACACGATCCTGATCCCGGCCGCCTCGGCGAGAGCGCCGATCCGCATCACCGCCGGATAGGAATAGGTCGAGCCGTAATCGAACCAGAAATCGAGCTTTGGCATCTGCTGCTTCCCGGGCCGCCCGGCCCGCTCTCCGTCATGCCCGCGCTTGGCCAAGGCATTTCGAGAACGAGCTTTCCGCCTTTCCGGATCGCCGGGTCAAGCCCGGCAATGACGCAACGCGCACGACTGGCGCTTTTGGCCTTTTTAGCCTAAAGGCCCGGACATATCCGTTCGCGCATATTTCCGAATGCGCACCCTTGCCCAGTCTGGAATCCGTATGCCCAAGAAATCTCCCAAGAAGGTCGTGCTCGCCTATTCCGGCGGCCTCGACACCTCCGTCATCCTGAAGTGGCTGCAGACCGAGTATGGCTGCGAGGTGGTCACCTTCACGGCCGATCTCGGTCAGGGCGAGGAGCTGGAGCCCGCCCGCAGGAAGGCGGAGATGCTGGGGATCAGGGAGATCTTCATCGAGGACCTGCGCGAGGAATTCGTCCGCGACTACGTGTTCCCGATGTTCCGGATGAACGCGCTCTACGAGGGCCAGTACCTGCTCGGCACCTCCATCGCGCGACCGCTGATCGCCAAGAAGCAGATCGAGATCGCGCGCGCCACCGGCGCCGACGCCGTGGCCCATGGCGCCACCGGCAAGGGCAACGACCAGGTGCGCTTCGAGCTCGCCTATTACGCCCTGGAGCCCGAGATCACGGTGATCGCGCCGTGGCGGGAATGGGACCTGACCTCGCGAACGCGCCTGATCGACTTCGCCGAGAAGAACCAGATCCCGGTGCCCAAGGACAAGCGCGGCGAGGCGCCGTTCTCGGTCGATGCGAACCTGCTGCACTCCTCGTCCGAGGGCAAGGTTCTTGAGGACCCGGCCGACGAGGCGCCGGAGCATGTCTACCAGCGCACGCTTTCGCCGGAGGAAGCGCCGGACAGGGCGACCTACATCACCATCGACTTCGAGGCGGGTGACCCGGTCGCCGTCGACGGCGAGCGCATGTCGCCGGCCACCCTGCTGACCCGACTCAACGAGCTGGGCCGCGCCAACGGCATCGGCCGGCTGGACCTGGTCGAGAACCGCTTCGTCGGCATGAAGTCGCGCGGCGTCTACGAGACGCCGGGCGGCACGATCCTGCACGCCGCCCACCGCGGCATCGAGAGCATCACGCTGGACCGCGAGGCCGCCCACCTCAAGGACAGCCTGATGCCGCGCTACGCGGAGCTGGTCTATTACGGCTTCTGGTTCACGCCGGAGCGCGAGATGATCCAGGCGCTGGCCGATCTCAGCCAGCGCCACGTCACCGGCCAGGTGCGCATGAAGCTCTACAAGGGCTCGGCCACCGTGGTCGGCCGCACCAGCCCCTATTCGCTCTACGACCAGGAACTGGTGACCTTCGAGGAAGGCGCGGTCGCCTACGACCACCGCGACGCGGCCGGCTTCATCAAGCTCAACGCGCTCCGGCTCAGAAGCCTGGAGAAGCGACGCCGCAAGGGGTGAGGCGCGGGGCTGCTATTAAAATTTTCCACCTCATGCTTTAATAGAAAGGAGGCTTATTAAAGCGGGCTTTAACAGGGCGTCATCCCGATGACCGAAGGGCGGACCGGCGGCTACACCACAATCGGATCGTTTCGATGTTTCGATCCCCGGCCACTACCTCCCGACCCTCGGGTCCGCATGGACGCACGCCTCACGCTGGCCTTGTCAGCTGCCGATCAGGCCTTGGCCAGGCTCGACGGTGCAACGCTCACGCTTCCCGACCCCGACCTTTTTGTCTACGCCTTCATGCGGCAGGAGGCTGTCCTCAGCTCCCAGATCGAAGGCACGCAGGCATCTCTGGAAGACCTGTTCGAGTATGAAGCCGCCGTGGAGATGGTCGAAAGAAATTCCGACATCCACGAGGTCATCAATTATCTCGACGCGATGAAGTGGGGGCTTTCAAGACTCGATGAAGAGCCCATCTCCAATCGTCTTGTGAAGCAAATGCATTCCCGCCTGCTTCGCGTCGGACGGGGAGCGGAGCGAGCGCCCGGCGAATTCCGGCGCAACCAGAACTGGATCGGCCCGCCCGGCAGCAGCATCGCCGAGGCGTCTTTCGTTCCACCAGCCGTGCCGCTGATGGAGAGGGCAATGGGTGATCT
>JAEWFF010000044.1 GCA_023388965.1 Pseudomonadota bacterium
GGCCTCAACGGGGTAACACCCGTGTTCAGGCCGCTCCTCAGGATGAGGCCGATGGAGGTTACAATGTGCTGTTGCTTTCCTTCACGGCATCCTCCGCAACATAGACCTCGCCGCCGAGCTTGAGAAATTTCTCGCTCATCTCGGCCATGCCACGATCCGCTTCATCCTTCGAGACGGCGCCCTCAAACCGGCTGTTGCCGGTTTGAGATGTAAAATCGATGTCGGGAACACCCGACATCGACGTCTCCTCAGGATGAGGGGGGAGGTGGTCGGGGTGGTTCAAGGTCGCCGCATAATCGCGCACATCCTGCGTGATCTTCATCGAGCAGAATTTCGGTCCGCACATCGAGCAGAAATGCGCGACCTTGTGCGCGTCCTTCGGCAAAGTCTCGTCGTGAAAGCTGCGCGCGGTGTCCGGATCGAGTCCGATATTGAACTGGTCCTCCCAGCGGAATTCGAACCGCGCTTTGGACAGCGCATCGTCGCGCAATTGCGCCGCCGGATGGCCCTTGGCGAGATCGGCGGCGTGGGCCGCGATCCTGTAGGTAATGACGCCGGTCTTGACGTCGTCCCTGTTCGGCAGGCCGAGATGCTCCTTCGGCGTCACATAGCAGAGCATGGCGCAGCCGAACCAGCCGATCATGGCGGCGCCGATGCCGGACGTGATGTGATCGTATCCGGGCGCGATGTCGGTCGTGAGCGGGCCGAGCGTGTAGAACGGCGCTTCGCCGCATTCCTTGAGCTGTTTGTCCATATTGATCTTGATCTTGTGCATCGGCACATGGCCGGGGCCTTCGATCATGACCTGACAACCCTTTTCCCACGCGATCTGCGTGAGTTCGCCGAGCGTTTCCAGCTCCGCGAATTGCGCACGGTCATTGGCGTCGTAGATCGAGCCGGGGCGCAGCCCATCGCCGAGCGAGAACGAGACATCGTATTGACGCATGAGGTCGCAGATCTCGTCGAACCGTTCGTAGAGGAAGCTTTCCTTGTGATGGGCGAGGCACCATTTGGCCATGATGGAGCCGCCGCGCGAGACGATGCCCGTCATGCGGTCAGCCGTCAGCGGCACATAGGGCAGCCGGACGCCGGCATGGATGGTGAAGTA
Source organism: Pseudomonadota bacterium (assembly GCA_023388965.1). Classification (GTDB taxonomy): domain Bacteria; phylum Pseudomonadota; class Alphaproteobacteria; order Rhizobiales; family Methylopilaceae; genus Flaviflagellibacter. The sequence goes on from JAEWFF010000044.1 coordinate 1,109, forward strand.
ATCCACGCCCTGTTCGCACTGCTCGATCAGGGTGTCCTTGTAGACTTCCCAATCCAGTTTCACCGGATCGCCGCCGACCTTTTCCAGCGCCTGATAGATCGGCACCGTGCCGATCGGAACCGGCGAATTGCGGACGATCCATTCGCGCGTGTTGTGGATGTTGCGGCCGGTGGAGAGGTCCATCACCGTGTCGGCACCCCAGCGGATCGCCCAGACGAGCTTCTCCACTTCCTCCTCGACCGAGGAGGTGACGGCGGAATTGCCGATATTGGCATTCACCTTCACGAGGAAATTGCGGCCGATAATCATCGGCTCGAGTTCGGCGTGGTTGATATTGGCGGGGATGATGGCGCGGCCCTTCGCGATCTCGTCGCGCACGAATTGCGGCGTGATGTGCGGCGGTATGGACGCGCCGAAGCTCTCGCCGTCGGCAATGGCGCTCTGCGCGCGCGCGAGCATTTCGCGGCGGCCGAGATTTTCCCTTGCTGCGACATAGACCATCTCCCTCGTGATGATCCCGACGCGGGCGAATTCGTATTGCGTGATCGGCGCGGAGTCGGTGCCGCGCAACGGCCGGTGCCTGACCGGAAAGGCGCGGGCCAGATGCGCCTCGCCGACATTGCCGTTGTCTTCCGGCTTCACATCGCGGCCGTCATATTCCTCGACGCCGCCGCGCGCTGCGATCCAGTCCATCCGCGCGCGCGGCAGGCCGTGCTCCAGATCGACGGTGTAGGACGGATCGGTGTACGGACCGGACGTATCGTAGACATGGAGCGGCGGCTCGCCGCCCGACAGCGAAATCTCGCGCACCGGAACCCGCACGTCTTTCGCGCCGGGACTCTCGACATAGAGCTTTCGCGACGCGGGCAGGGGGCCGGTGGTGACGCCGGCAATGTCTTTCAGGGAAAACGGCTTGTTCATAAGGACCTCCTCGAGAGCGATCGGAGATCCGGCTTCCAGGAGGATGTGCGGGGCTGGGATTCGCACCTCGGCCCGCGTGCCCGTCCCTTCGCCGGCATGACCCGGATCAGGTTCAAAGGGTCACCGCGTTGCCGGGAAACGGCGGGCGGTATCTCAGTCCCGTATCGGGACCCCCCTCGGTTACGCGCCGAGCTTTAGCCGGGTTGGCCGGAAGGTCAAGCCGATGTGCCTTGCCTCGTCTCGAATGTTATAATATTACACCTGACAAATGCCCACGCATCATCACCCGCCGAAACCGCGCGACGCGGTCTTCTCGCTGCTCCGGCTTTCCGCAGCGCATCGCCTGATCGGCGCTGTCGTTCTGCTGGCCGTGCTCTGGGCGGCGATCCTGTGGGTGACGCAGGGATGAGCGCCGCGATCCGCTTCCACGATCTGACGCTCGGCTATGATCGTCACCCGGTCGTCCATCACCTGTCCGGCGTGCTGGAAGAGGGCAGCCTGACCGCGCTTGTGGGGCCGAATGGCGGCGGGAAATCCACCCTTCTGAAGGCGGTCACGGGTTCGCTGGCGCCGCTTTCGGGCAAGGCCGAACTTTCCACCGGGCGTCTCGCCTATCTGCCGCAGAGCGCGGAGATCGACCGCAGCTTTCCGATCTCCGTCTTCGATCTCGTCTCGACCGGGCTGTGGGCGCGAACCGGCCTGTTCGGCGGCATCGGCAGGGAGGACAGCGCGCGGGTTTCCGAGGCGATCGCGACCGTCGGCCTGACGGGCTTCGAGAATCGCCCGGTCGGCACTCTGTCCGGCGGGCAGACGCAGCGCGCTTTGTTCGCGCGGCTTCTGCTGCAGGAAGCCCGCACCATTCTGCTCGACGAGCCGTTCGCGGCCATCGACGAGGCCACGGTGCGCGATCTCATGCGCATCGTTCTGCGCTGGCACAAGGAAGGCCGCACGGTTCTCGCCGTGATTCACGATCTCGATCTGGCGCGCGAATATTATCCGGAAGCGATCCTTCTGGCGCGCGAATGCGTGGCCTGGGGCGAGACGCGGCGCGTGCTTACGCCCGACAATTTCCACCGGGCGAGCCATCTGTCCACCGTACCCGATCCGCATGCGGATATCTGCGCGCGGGAGGTGGCGTGATGGATATGTCTGGTGGCAGTTTTTCTTATCCCTCCTCCGCGAAGCGGGGGAGGGCCGAGTCGCGCAACGCGCGACCGGGGTGGGGGGTGCGGGCATTTCGCGATAGCCCCACCCCGCTCGTGCAGCGCACGAGTCGCCCTCCCCTTTCAGGGGAGGGATGGCATCCGTCGCTATCCGATGTCCTCATCCTGAGCCGGACTCGCGGCTTGGCCGCGAGCCGTGTCGAAGGATGGCGGCGAACACCGGCCTTGTGTCCATCCTTCGAGACGCCCGCCGGGCGGGCTCCTCAGGATGAGGGCAGTGGGGAGGTTGCATAATATGTACGATCTCCTCATCGCCCCGTTCGCGGAATTCGGCTTCATGCAGCGTGCGCTTGTCGGCGCGTTCGCGCTTGCGCTCGGCGCGGCGCCGGTCGGCGTGTTCCTGATGCTGCGGCGCATGTCGCTGATGGGCGATGCGATGGCCCATGCCATCCTGCCCGGCGCGGGGGTCGGCTATCTCGTTGCCGGTCTGTCGCTGCCGGCCATGACGATCGGCGGCCTCGTTGCCGGCGTCACGGTCGCGGTTCTGGCGGGCATGGTCGCGCGCTTCACCTCGCTGAAGGAAGATGCCTCGCTCGCGGCTTTCTATCTGGTGTCGCTCGCGCTCGGCGTCATGCTCGTGTCGCTGCGCGGCTCGAATGTCGATCTGCTGCACGTACTGTTCGGCACCGTGCTCGCGCTCGACAACGCGACCCTGTACCTGCTCGGCGGCATCACCAGCATCACTCTCGTGACCCTGGCGCTGGTCTATCGCGGCCTTGTTCTGGAATGCGTCGACCCGCAATTCCTGCGCACGGTGTCCGGCGCGGGTGCGCCGGTGCATTTCATCTTTCTCGGCCTTGTGGTTCTCAATCTCGTCGGCGGCTTTCACGCGCTCGGCACGCTGCTCGCCGTCGGCATGATGATGCTGCCGGCCGCCGGCGCCCGTTTGTGGACGACCGACATCACGAAGCTGCTTGTCATTGCCGTCGGGGCGGGCATGGCCTCCGGCTATGCCGGTCTGATCGCCTCCTACCATGCCGGCGTGCCGGCCGGGCCGGCCATCATTCTTGCAGCGGGCGGGTTCTATCTCGTCTCGCTCGCTTTCGGCACGGAGGGCGGCTTTTTGCGCCGCCTCCTGCCCGCCCGCCACCTCGAAGCCTGATCCGCATTCGACTGCTCAAAGGAGTATGGACATGATCTCAAGACGTAATGTTATAACATCAATATCGGCGCTGGCGCTTACGTTCGGCATGGCCGGCGGTGCGTGGGCGCACGATCACATCAAGGTCGTGGCGAGCTTTTCCATCCTCGGCGATCTCGTGAAACAGGTCGGCGGCGAGCATGTCGATCTGACCACGCTTGTCGGCCCCGATGGCGATGCGCATGTCTATTCGCCCTCGCCCGCCGATGCGAAGGCAATGGCGCAGGCGAAAATCGTGTTCGTCAACGGCCTCGGCTTCGAGGGCTGGATGGAACGCCTCGTGCAAAGCTCGGGCTCCAAGGCCGAGATCGTGGCCGTGACGGACGGCATCAAGCCGATCACGTTCGAGGAAGACGAGGGTCACGACCATGGCCACGATCACGGGAAGGACGCCGCCAAACACGACCATGATCATGACGAGAAGCACGCGAAGCACGATCATGACCACGATCACGGCAAGCATGACCATGCTCACGAGCACGGCCATCATCACCATGACGGGCCCGATCCGCATGCCTGGCAGTCGGTCGGCAATGTGAAGACCTATGTCGCTAATATCCGCGATGCGCTGATCGCGGCGGCGCCGGCCGAAAAGGTTGAGTTCGACGCCAATGCGGCGGCCTATCTCGAAAAGCTCGATGCGCTCGATGCCGAGGTGCGCGCCGCAATCGACGCCATTCCGGCCGAGCGGCGGACCATCATCACCTCGCACGACGCCTTCGGCTATTTCGCCGACGCCTACGGCATCGAGGTCGTGGCGCCGCAGGGCGTCTCGACCGAGGCGGAGCCGACCGCGAAGGACGTGGCCCGGCTCATCACCCAGATCAGGGAAGAGGGCGTGAAGGCCGTTTTCGTCGAGACCATCACCGATCCCCGCATGATCGAGCGCATCGCCGAAGAGGGCGGGGCGAAAATCGGGGGCACGCTCTATTCGGACGCTCTGTCGCCCCCCGATGGCCCGGCGGGGACTTACATTGACATGATGCGGCACAATATAAGGACGCTGAGCGCCGGGCTTTCGAGCTAATGTCCGGCGTCGTCCCGGAAGGCGCGTAGCGGCTATCCGGGACCGCCATCCGACAAAGATCCCGGATCGCGCTTCGCGCGTCCGGGATGACGAAGGTTATGCATGTCCGACAAGATCCCCGTCACCGTCCTCACCGGCTATCTCGGCGCAGGCAAGACCACGCTTCTGAACCGCATCCTGTCCGAGGAGCACGGCAAGCGTTACGCCGTCATCGTCAATGAATTCGGCGAGATCGGCATCGACAACGAACTCGTCGTCGGCGCGGACGAGGAAGTCTTCGAGATGAACAACGGGTGCATCTGCTGCACGGTGCGCGGCGATCTCATCCGCATCGTCGAAGGGCTGATGAAGCGCAAGGGCAAGTTCGACGCCATCATCGTTGAGACGACGGGCCTCGCCGATCCGGCGCCCGTGGCGCAGACCTTCTTCGTGGACGAGGCGGTGCAGGAGAATGCCCGGCTCGACGCGGTGGTGACGGTCGCGGACGCCAAATGGCTGAAGGACCGTCTGAAGGACGCGCCGGAAGCGAAAAACCAGATCGCGTTCGCCGATGTCATCCTGCTCAACAAGACCGATCTCGTGACGCCCGAGGAAATCGAGGAGGTCGAGGCGCGCATTCGCGGCATCAATCCGTACGCACGCGTGATCCGCACGGTGAAATCGCAGGTGCCGCTGAACGAGGTTCTGGATCGCGGCGCGTTCGATCTCGACCGCATTCTGGAAATCGAGCCGGCCTTCCTCGAGGCCGGCGATCACGATCACGATCACGATCATGAATGCGGGCCGGACTGCACGCACGACCACCACCACGGCCATCATCACGATCATGGGCATGATCATAAGCACGGCGGCCTGAAGCATTATCACGACGAGCACATGCAGTCGGTCGCGTTCACGATTCCGGGCGATGTCGATCCCGAAAAGTTCATGCCGTGGGTCAACGAGATCGCGCAGTCCGACGGCCAGAACTTCCTGCGCTGGAAGGGCATCCTGTCGTTCAGGGACGAGCCGCGCCGCTTCGTGTTCCAGGGCGTTCACATGATCCTGGACGGCGATCTGCAGCGCGAATGGAAGCCGGACGAGAAGCGCGAATCCCGGCTCGTCTTCATCGGCAAGGATCTCGACGCCGCCAAGCTGAAAGCGGGCTTCGAGGCCACGGCGGCGTGATTACCTCTCCCCGTTTACGGGGAGAGGTCGGCACGCGGCAGCGTGCCGGGTGAGGGGCATCGTTTCACCCGCACTGCCCCCCCCCCCCCCCCCCAACCCCCCACCCCGGCGG
>JAEWFF010000062.1 GCA_023388965.1 Pseudomonadota bacterium
CACCGACCTTGACGATGCCGCGCTCGACGCGGCCCGTGCACACCGTGCCGCGGCCCGAAATCGAGAACACGTCCTCGACCGGCATCAGGAACGGCTGGTCGACCGGACGCTCCGGCTGCGGGATGTACTTGTCGACCTCTTCCATCAGCTTCAGCACCGCGTCATGGCCGAGCTCCTTGTTGGAGTCTTCCAGCGCCGCAAGCGCCGAGCCGCGCACGATCGGAATGTCGTCGCCCGGGAATTCGTATTTCGACAGAAGCTCGCGCACTTCGAGCTCGACAAGCTCCAGAAGCTCCGGATCGTCGACCATGTCGCACTTGTTCAGGAACACGACCAGAGCCGGAACGCCGACCTGGCGCGCCAGAAGGATGTGCTCGCGCGTCTGCGGCATCGGACCGTCGGCCGCCGAAACCACCAGGATCGCGCCGTCCATCTGCGCCGCGCCCGTGATCATGTTCTTCACATAGTCGGCGTGCCCGGGGCAGTCGACATGCGCGTAGTGACGGTTCTGCGTCTCGTACTCGACATGCGAGGTCGAAATCGTGATCCCGCGCGCCTTCTCCTCAGGCGCCTTGTCGATCTGGTCGTAGGCCGAAAACGTCGCCCCGCCCGTCTCCGCCAATACCTTCGTGATCGCAGCCGTCAAAGACGTCTTGCCATGGTCAACGTGACCAATCGTGCCGATGTTGCAATGCGGCTTGTTGCGTTCAAATTTCTCTTTGGCCATGCGACCCAGGTCCTCATTGGTGAAGAAGGGAAATTTCGGCGCGTCGATTAGTAGTTTTCGGCCCGCGCCGCAAGCTTGAGAGCATATATGGCGACGGCCGTATTAAATGTCAGGGGCTTGCACCGCCCTCCGGATGGGCTCGGGCGCGGAGCACGGTTGACACCGCTTCGCCCTGTCACCATAAACCGCCTCTGTTCCGGTGGCCTCTGGCGGCCGGAAAAGCGTCTCAGGGGCCTGTCGTCGTCGAAAAGGCCCGCGAGAGCGCGGGGGAATGTCCCGAGCGGCAAAGGGGGCGGACTGTAAATCCGCTGGCTATGCCTTCGCAGGTTCGAGTCCTGCTTCCCCCACCACCTCTTCTCGGCTTGGCGAATGGCGATCCGCTCATTACAACAAGTCCGGCGCGGGTGTAGCTCAATGGTAGAGCAGCAGCCTTCCAAGCTGAATACGAGGGTTCGATTCCCTTCACCCGCTCCAATTCCCCCATTCCGAATCGAGCCATGAGCCGCCCTCCCTCGCGTCCCCAGAGACCCGGTTCCAGAGCGAGACCCGGCTCCCGAGGCGGTCGCCCTCCCCGCTCCGAAGACGACCGGCCGATTCTTTATGGCTGGCATCCGGTGGTGGAGGCGCTGCGAAACCCGAAGCGCAAAATCCGCAAATTCCTGTCGACCGAGAACGCGCTGAGGCGCCTCAAGGAAGAGGATGTGCCGCTGCGCGTGACGCCCGATTTCGTGCGCCCCGGCGACATCGACCGCCTGCTGACGCCCGATGCCGTGCATCAGGGGCTCTATATGGAGGTCGAGCCGCTGGCCGGCCCGGAGATCGAGACACTGCCCGACAACGGGCTCGTCCTCGTGCTAGACCAGATCACCGATCCGCACAATGTCGGCGCCATCGTACGCACGGCGGCGGCGTTCGCGGTCGATGCCATCGTCACCACCAACCGTCATTCACCGGCCGCGACCGGCGTGCTGGCGAAATCCGCCTCGGGCGGGCTCGAGCACGTGCCGTTCATCACCGTCCGCAATCTGGCGGAGGGGCTCGAAGAGCTGAAAATGCGCGGCTATCTGTGCGTGGGGCTGGATTCGGACGCGCCCGAAAATCTCGACGGGATCGTAGCGCCCCGCCCGCTCGCCCTCGTCATGGGCGCGGAGGGCAAGGGATTGCGGCAGAAGACGCGCACGGTGTGCGATGTATTGGCACGTATGGACATGCCGGGCGCCATCCGCAGCCTCAATGTCTCGAACGCCGCCGCCATCGCGCTCTATGCGGTGACGCGGGCCGCGAAGTAAGAACCCTTACGTTCCCGGTATCCTGTCGATGGCTTTGGGCGGCGGGCCGTAGCGCGGCGGCCTGTAGGGCGGCGCGGCCTTCAGATAGGGCTCTTGCAATGGACGGGCCTGAGGCCGTGGCCGGACGGGGGATACCCGGACCTTAGGGTCGGAGGCGCGCGGCGCCCGGGCGGCGCGGTCGAGGTCCACGCCCCAGCGCGGCACGGGGTCGGCTACCGCCGGAGCGGGCATGGCGGCAAGGCAGAGCAGGCTCAGAAGCACGTATCGCATAGGCTATAAGTAGTATGCCCACAGGCAAAAACCACAGCCTCGTTGCGGCCTGCCCTTAAAACCCATTGTCGGCATTTCGTCCCCTCTCTAGGCTCATGTCCGGCCAATTACGGCCATACACGAAGCGTCCGCATGAAGGACGGTCAAAACGTCCCCAGCGCCGTTTCGGGAGGGGACTAACCTATGGCGACAGCATCAGCACCACCTCTGACATCGGGACGGGTTGCGGCCAAACCGATGACCCGCGAGGAGAAGAAGGTCATTTTCGCCTCCTCGCTCGGCACCGTTTTCGAATGGTACGATTTCTATCTGTTCGGATCGCTTTCGGCGATCATGGCCGCCCACTTCTTCTCCGGCGTCAACCCGACGGCGGCCTTCATCTTCACCCTTCTGGCGTTTGCCGCCGGATTTGCCGTGCGCCCGTTCGGGGCGCTTTTTTTCGGCCGGCTGGGCGATCTGGTCGGGCGTAAATACACCTTCCTCATCACCATCGTCATCATGGGCCTGTCGACCTTCGTCATCGGCCTTCTTCCGAGCTATGCGAGCTGGGGCATCGCGGCGCCAATCATCCTGATCGGGCTGCGCCTGTTCCAGGGCCTTGCGCTCGGCGGAGAATATGGCGGCGCGGCGACCTATGTCGCGGAGCACGCGCCGCACGGACGGCGCGGCTTCTTCACCTCATGGATACAGACGACGGCGACGCTCGGCCTGTTCCTGTCGCTTCTCGTCATCCTCGGCACCCGCACCTGGATGGGCGAGGACGCCTTCAAGGAATGGGGCTGGCGCATTCCGTTCCTGCTGTCCTCGATCCTGCTCATCATCTCGGTCTGGATCCGGCTGTCGCTGCGCGAGAGCCCGGCCTTTCTCGCGATGAAAGAAGAAGGCTCGCAATCCAAAGCGCCGCTGACGGAAAGCTTCGGCCGTTGGGACAACGCCAAGATCGCGCTTCTGGCCCTCCTCGGCGCGACCGCCGGCCAGGCGGTGGTGTGGTATGCGGGCCAGTTCTACGCCCTGTTCTTCCTGACCCAGACGCTGAAAGTCGACGGCCCAACCGCGAACATCCTGATCGCGGTCGCGCTCATTATCGGCACGCCGTTCTTCGTCGTGTTCGGCTGGCTGTCCGATTTCATCGGCCGCAAGCCGATCATTCTCGGCGGCTGTCTGCTGGCGGCGCTGACCTATTTCCCGATCTTCAAGGCCATCACGCATTACGCCAATCCGGCGCTGGAACAGGCACAGATTTCCGCACCGGTGACGGTGACGGCCGATCCGCGCACCTGCTCGTTCCAGTTCAACCCGGTCGGCATTTCGAAGTTCACCACCTCGTGCGACATCGCCAAATCGGCTCTGGCCACACGCTCGGTGAACTACGACACCGCCGACGCGACACCGGGCACGGTGGCTGAAATCAAGATCGGCGATCAGGTGGTCCCGTCCTTCGAGGGCACCGGCCTTCCGGCCGACGAGCTGAAGGCCAGGCAGGCCGAATTCTCGGCGGCGGTGCAGGCCGCAATCAGCGAGCACGGCTATCCCGCGGCGGCGGACCCCGCGGCGATGAACAAGCCCATGCTCGTCGCTCTGCTGACGCTGCTCGTGCTCTATGTCACCATGGTGTACGGACCGATTGCGGCCTGGCTCGTCGAGCTGTTCCCGACGCGCATCCGCTACACGTCCATGTCGCTGCCCTACCATATCGGCAATGGCTGGTTCGGCGGCTTCCTGCCGGCGACCTCGTTCGCCATCGTGGCGGCCACGGGCAATATCTATTCGGGCCTGTGGTACCCGATCATCGTGGCGGTGATGACTTTGGTGATCGGCCTTCTGTTCCTGCCGGAGACGAAGGACCGCAACATCAAGGACTGGCACTGAACCCGGGGGGCGCCGACGCGCCCCCGATTTCGACAGGCGGCCCCGCTGGCGACAGCGGGGCTGTTTTTACGTTTTGACGAGCGCCGCGCGCTCGGCTAACCCTCGCAGCCGTGCCGGCTTAGCTCAGCGGTAGAGCAGCGGTTTTGTAAACCGAAGGTCGGGGGTTCAATCCCCTCAGCCGGCACCATCAAGCTCCCGCTTTCATCTGACGAGAGGCTATGAGCCTCAGGCCCTCGCTCTCCTCCCGCACGAAGGCGGAAAAGTCGGCGCCGGACGGGCTCTGGAACGGCCGCAATCCGAATTGCGGCATGACCGCATAGATGTGCTCGAAAATGTCGGACTGCACGCCTTCGTGCACGGCCCAGACCGTGCTCGCCGTGAAGCAGTAGACTTCGAGCGGCAGCCCTTCAGGCCCCGGCGCGCCGTGGCGAACCAGCAGCGTCATCGACGCGTTTATGTCGGGATGGCCGCGCAGATAGCGCTCCACATAGGCCCGGAAGGTGCCGAGATTCGTCAGGCGGCGCAGATTGACGGGGTTATGCCCGCCTTCCTCGATCCGGGCATTCCATCCGGCGATCTCGGATTTCTTGCCGGCGATGTAGGGGCGCAGGGCGATGACATCCGAGAGCCCGTCGATCTCCTCGTCCTCAAGGAAACGGACGCTCGATTGATCCAGCAGGATCGAGCGCTTGATGCGCCGGCCGCCGGACATCTGCATGCCCCGCCAGTTCTTGAACGGCTCCGAGATGAGCTTGCGCGTCGGCAGCGTGGTGATCGTCTTGTCCCAGTTCTGAACCTTGACCGTGTGCAGCGCGATCTCGATCACGTCGCCGTCCGCATTGAGTTGCGGCATCTCGATCCAGTCGCCGAGCCGTACCATATCGCTCGACGAAATCTGAACGCTGGCGACGAGTGACAGCAGCGTGTCCTGAAAGACCAGCATGAGAACCGCCGCCATCGCGCCGAGACCGGACAGCAGGATCAGAGGCGAACGGTCGAGCAGGATCGCCAGCATCAGCAGTCCGGCGACGATGAAGAGCGCGATCTTGACGATCTGCACATAGCCCTTGATCGGCTTTTCGCGTGCGTCCGGACGCCGGTTCCACAGCGTTTCGCCGAGATTGAGCGCGGCGCTGGCGGCAAGCGAAATCGTCAATACGACGAACGCCGCCCCGACATTGCGGACGACCAGCACCAACGCATCGGGCAGATGCGGCACGAAGCGGACGCCGACGATGATCACCAGCGCGGGAACGAGATTGGCAAGGCGGGCAACCACTCCGTGCCGCATCAGGTCGCCGTCGCGCCCGAAGGGCGTCGCGAGCAGAACGCGGCGCAGCCCTTTCAGCAGAACCGCTTTTACGACGACATTCGCCAGAAAGGCGGCGGCGATAACGGCTCCGGCCGACAAGAGGGTGTGCAGCCAGGGCCAGTTCTCGAAAAATCCCATGCGCTTTTCTCCGTGCCCGCCGCCCTTCGCAAAGCAGGCCCGGAAGGTCAAGTTCGAGGGCGATGGCGCGAGCCACATTTGCGCCGGGGATAAGGGCCGACTTTCCCGTGACAGACAGGGCGCGAGCCGGTCCAATTTCAAATGCTGGTGAATCGCATCGCCGGGCGGATGCCTTCAATGCCGGGGGAGAGGATGCTGCGTTTTCCGTGTATCGCGCTTTTTCTTGCTTTTGCCGTCTCGCCCGCTCTGGCGGACCGCGCCGATGCCGATGCCTGCGCGGTCAAGCTCGCGGGCCTGGCTCTCGATACCTACAACAATTCCATCGACAACGCGGCGCGGGGCCGGACATTGCGGCAGGCGATCGGCGGCTATCTCAAACCGCTGCATGAGGCCGGCAAGATCACCGAGGCCGAGGCGCGCAAGCACGGTTACGCCGCCGCGATGTGCGTGCGCCTCGTGCACCGCGAGAACCGGCGCCGGGACAGGATGGTCGACACCGCCGCACCACCCGCCTCTTATGGGACGCGCAAGGCAGGGACGCAGCAGCGCACGACGGTGCGCGGCGGCGGTGCACGGCACGGCGGCCGTTGATCTTTCCTATTCCGGCCAACCCTGGAACCAGTCCATCCCCACCGCGATGACGAAATAGCGGAAGAATTTTCCGATCGCGGTGAGAATGAGGAATATGCGGAAATCGGTGCGCAGGAGGCCCGCCACCGTTGTAATGACATCGCCGATGCCCGGCAGCCACGACAGGAGAAGAACCCAGAAGCCGTAGCGGTTGAAATAATCGGATGTGCGGCGAATCTGCGTTTCCGTCGCCGGAAACCAGCGATGCCCGATAAGCCGCGACACGTAACGCCCGGCGATATAATTGATGATCGCGCCGGCGAGGTTGCCGGCTGTTGCGACCGCGACAAGCATGGCCGGATCGCCCTCGCCCGCCGCCAGAAAACCGCCGAACACGAGTTCCGACGAGGCCGGCAGAAACGGCAGCAAGGTTCCCGCGATCAAAGCCGCGGCGAACATCCATCCATAAATCTGAATATCAGCCACGCGAGATATCTACCTGATCCGGAACCTTATTCGCCTGCCGCGTGAATCGCGTTGGAGCGCACTTTCATGTCATGGCGCGCACGGACAGAACAGAGAGAGGCAGCGACCTCGTTCACATATTGTCGGCCTGTGCCGCCTCGCCTGTCTTCGCGCCTCTCAGAAGGCCTGAAACGAGCTTGCCCAGTTCCGCGTCGCGGAACGGCTTGTGCAGGATCGGCTCGCCGGCGAATTCGCCGAGCGCCGTCAGATCCGCGTAACCGGTGAGAAAGGCAAGCGGAACCGCAGGGCGGCGTTTGCGCGCGGCGCGCGCGACCTCGGCGCCGTTCATACCCGGCATGGCGAAATCCAGAATGATGAGATCGATGACGCCGCTCTTTTCGATTTCGACCAGGGCTTCAGGGCCGTTCTCCGCCTCGATGACGGTGTAGCCGAATTCCTGAAGCTTGGACGCGGTGACTTCGCGCACGAGATCGTCGTCATCGACCAGAAGAATACGCGGCGTTTCCGCAATGCGCGGCGCGGCGGGCGGTTTCAGGCGCGGCATTTCTCCAGCGCTCTGCGCGGCGCGCGGAACATAGACGCAGACCGTCGTGCCCTTGCCCACCTGCGTCGCGATATGAACGCCGCCGCCCGATTGCTTGGCAAAACCGAGAACCTGGCTGAGGCCGAGGCCCGATCCCTTGCCGACATCCTTGGTGGTGAAGAACGGCTCGAACACGCGGGCCATCACCTCGTCCGACATGCCGGACCCGGAATCCGACACCGAGACGCAGACATATTCGCCCGGCGCGGGCTCTTCCGGCCGTCTCGGCTCGCGTTCGAGCACGATGTTCGACGTCTCGACCTTCAGAAGCCCGCCGACATCCATCGCATCGCGCGCATTGATCGCCAGATTGAGGATGATGAGTTCGATCTGCGTCGGATCGACAAGCGCAGGCCACAATTCCTCGTCGAGCACTATCTCGACGGCGACCGAACCGCCCATCGAGCTTTGCAGCAATTCGCGCATGGCGCCGACGCTGTCGTTGAGATTGACGATCTTGGGCTCGAGACGCTGGCGACGGGAGAAAGCAAGAAGCTGCGAGACGAGCGAGGCGCCGCGCTCGGCAGCCATGCGGATATTCGAGAGGCGCTTACCGAGGGGCCCTTCCTTCGCCGCGCTGTCGCGCTCGGCGAAGCTGATATTGCCGAGAATGACGGTCAGGAGATTGTTGAAATCGTGCGCGACGCCCGATGTGAGCTGGCCCACGGCTTCGAGACGCTGCACCAGCCGCAAGGTCTCCTCGACGCGTTCGCGCTCCTCGATCTGGGCGATAAGCTGGCGATTGGCGGCGGCTAATTCACCCGTGCGCTGCTCGATGCGGCGCTCAAGCGTGTCGGCCGTGAGTTTGCTTTCGGTGATGTCGATGTTGAACCCGACATAGCCGAGGAATTCGCCGTCCGGGCCGCTGTAACGCGGCGCGCCTTCGCAGCGCAGCCAGCGCGTGGACTGCTGAAAATCGCGCACGCGCACCGTCCGCTGCCATGGATGGCCGCTGACCATGGCATCGCCGAACGAAGCCATGAACGAGTCGTAATCGTCCGGGTGGATGATGTCGGCCCAGTCGCCGAGAAGGAGATCGTCGACCGGGCGACCGAAGAATTGCTCGTGGTAGCGGTTGATGAACACCATGCCGCCCTGCGCGTCCGTCAACCAGATCAGCGCCGGCGCCGAATCCGCCATCGAGCGGAAGCGCTCTTCGCTCTCGCGCAAAGTATCCTCGACGCGCCGGCGGTCCGTGACATCCATGACGGTTCCGCTCGCGCGCACGGCCCGGCCGTCGGCGTCGCGGATGAGACCGCCCGAGACCGAGATCCAGCGCTCCTCGCCCGTCTGGCCGTGATGGATACGGAATTCGGCGCGGTAATGCTCGCCGCCATCCGCCCGCAGAAAAGCGCGATAGCGTTCGTTGACCCAGTTCCGGTCCTCCGGATGTATGGACCGTGAGAAGGTGTCGCGATCCGGCTGCGTGTCCGGCGGCAGGCCGAGAATGCTGAGAAGTTCCGGCGACCAGGTGCGCTCGCCGGACGGAATATCGACGTCCCAGATGCCGATACCGGTTGCCTGCACCGACAGCCGCAGACGCGATTCGCTGGCACGCAGGTCCGCGCCCCTGCTGGCCAGTTCGGCGGCGGCGGCGTGCATATCCCGGCTGACGGCATTCACCTCGGCGATCGGCGTCAGCAACGGTTCGACGGGCTCTCCGCGCCCAAATGCGCGGGCGACCTCAGTCAGGCTCTCCACCGGGCGCGAAATGCTGCGCGCGACCCAGGCCGCCATCAGCGCACCGAGAACGAGCAGACCGAAGCCGCCGAGCGCGGCAAGCGCCAGATTGCGCGTGATGGTCTGCATGACCTGCGCGCGCGGAACGGACACGGCGAACGACCAGCGGTACAGCGGCGATTTGCTGTAGGCGACGATGGTTTCGCGGCCCTCCAGCGATATGCTTTCGACGATGCCGCCATCGCCTCGCGCCATGGCATCGCGCACCGGCTGGCTGGGCTTGCGGCCGACAACCGCATCGCCGCCCTGACTGCGCGCGACGACGTTCTGCTCCGCATCGAGGATATTGCCGATCCAGCCTTCGGGCATGCGCTGATCGGCAATGACCTTGCGCAGGACCGAGGGAAGCATGACGTAGGCCAGCCCGTATTTCAGGCGTCCGGCGATCAGGACCGGCGCAGTGACGGCGATGACCGGCTGGCCGACCGCCGCGCCGGTTACAAGGTTGGAGACGATTGTTTCGCCGTCGCGCAGTTTGGCCCAGATGGCGCGTGCGCTCTCGGCATTGGCCGGCAATTCCGCACCGGCCTCGATATGCGTATTGACATGATGCTTTCCCGCTTCATCGAACAGGACGATCCAGACGCTGGAGCCGCTCTCGACCTCGCGGGCCTGCCGGTCGAACGCGCGCAGATCGCCCGAGGCGAGATGCGACGATGTGGCAAGCGCCCGCGTCAGCGCCGCCGCCTGCCCGAGTTCGCGGTCCACCACAAGGGCGAGTGCACGGGCCGTGCCCATGAGCTGGCGGTCGAGCGCCGCGCGGGAAATGCGGTAGGAATCCCACAGAAGATAGGCGCCGATCAGAACGCCCGACAGAAGCAGACCGACCGTGAGCAGGATCAGCCGCCTGCGGATCGTCGTTATCAATGGTACGCGATCGCCCAAATCCGGCCGCCTCTTCTTCCTCGGTTCCGATCCGCATCAGAACGTGCGGATGCCGCAATCGCAACCTCTAGCGTCCGCCCTTTTCGGACGTGTCGCGATTGGTGAATCGGGCATTGCCAAGCCCGGTCCCGATCGTCAGAACGCCCCATTTCCCGACATCCTGCATCAAGGGCAATTCGCTCAGGCCCTGCACGACGGCGTCGTTGTGCATGACGATGGCCGTCTCGTGGTCGCCGATCGCGGGAATGGCCTCGGCTAGAATGCTTGGCAGATGAAACTTGCTCGATGTCCAGTTGCCGGGAAGATTTTGCGAACCGCGCTCGATGGAACCGTCGACGTCGATAATGCCCGGGCAGCCTATGCCGATGAAGGGAGCGAGCTTCAGCTTGCTCCTGCCGGTCTTGCCGATCAGCCGTTCGAGCATCGCGACGAGTTTCTTGACGGTTTCCTCGCGCGTCGGCTCGTCATCGCGATGGCGCCACAGATCGCTTTCCAGAACTTCGGCTTTCGACAGATCGCCGCCCTTCCCCTGATTGAGGCGGACCACACCGGCGCGGATGTTCGTGCCGCCGATATCGACGCCGAGAATCGCCTCGTGTCCGGCAAATAGCCAGGATGGCGCCAGATGCACCGCGCCGATGAGCCCGGCTTCGTCGGGATGATGACGGATCGGCCGCAGCTCCGTCTTGATCCCCTCGGCCTTGAGAAGAACCGCGGCCCGGCCGATGGCGAGTTCGCCGACACGGCTGTCGCGCAGCCCGCCGCCCACGGCGATGCGCGCGGTGTCCTTCCACTCCTTGCGCTTCATGAAGCGTGTAATGACGGAGGCCAAAGCCTGCGCGAATTCCTCGACAGCGCCGAGCACGAGGCCGGCCGCCTCCAGATCCTCGCCGCCGATCATCTTGTCGAGCTTCTTCTTCGATATGTCGGCGCTCGGCGTGTCGCCCAAAGGATCGTCGCCCATTTTCGCCGCCGCCTTGCGTCCTTCTTCAAGCAAGGCGCGAAAGGCGCGGTTGGAGGCGCGGTCGCCGATGAAGCCCTCGGCATCCTTGATCTCGATATTGTAGCTGTCGATCACGACGGCGGGCAGTTGCGCCGTACCGTGCCCAGCCAAAACCGGGGTGTTGGCCTGATCGTTCATCGGCCGCCCCCGCGATCAGCGGCCCGCATCGGAGAGCATGGGCTGGAAGGTGATGCGCGAGCGGATGACCAGCGCCTTCTCCTGGCGGGCACCGCTATATTCTTCATAGCTCAGGGCGATATCGAGACCGCGACGCCCGGCTTCGCGCATGAGGACGTCCATTTCGCCGGAGGTCAGGCGATTCCTGATCGCCTTCTGCAATTCGTCATTGCTCAGATCGCCGACTTTCATCGTGTGTCCCCTGCCCGGCGACGCCGCCGCATTGCTGTTTCTGTCAACTCCGTGAAGGGATTGGCGTTCCTTGCCCCGCGAAAGAAAGTTGGGCTTGAATGGCATTCGGCAGCCGTGGAGCGTCACGAAGACGTGACGCCGCAACGGGCTCAAACACGACATCCTGTCGCGCGCCGCGCGATACGCGCGCGGTAACGCAAACGCCTGGGAGACACGATGATGACGCAACTCACGCGGCGTGCCGCGTTCGGCGCCGCCGCCGCGGCCCTGGCCATGCCCGCCCTTTTGAAAGGCACCGGCCCGGCCCGCGCGGCGATACCGGCGGCGGGACGGCAGGTGCCGGGAATTTACCGCTACAAGATCGGGGAATTCGAGCTCACCTCCATCAATGACGGTGTGAATCTGCGGCCGATGGACGACGGCTTCGTGAAAAACGCGAAGCTGGACGAGGTGCAGGCGGCGCTCACCGACGCCTATCTGCCCACCGACACGCTCGGCATTCCGTTCAACCAGCTCGTTGTCAATACAGGCCGCCGCGTCGTGCTGATCGATACCGGCAGCGGCGGCAAGCTGGCGCCGACCGCCGGCATGCTGGTGGAAAATCTGGAAGCGGCCGGCATCGACCCCAAAGCGGTCGATACGGTTCTGATCTCGCATTTCCACGGCGATCACATTCTCGGCCTGACGACGAAGGACGGCGAGCGCGTCTTTCCCAATGCCGAGGTTCAGGTGCCGGAAACGGAATGGGTGTTCTGGATGGACGACGGCGAGATGAGCCGCGCCTCCGACGGGCTGAAGAAGAATTTCGAGACGGTGCGCAAGACCTTCGAGCCGCTGGCCAAGGACATCAAGCAGTTCAAGGCGGACGAAGAGGCCGTGCCGGGCATCACCGCGCTTGCCGCATATGGACACACGCCGGGGCACACGATCTTCCGCGTCGATTCGGGCGAGGACGGACTTCTCGTCCTGTCCGACACGACCAATCATCCGGCGCTGTTCGTGCGCAATCCGGGCTGGCATGCGGTGTTCGACATGGATGCGGCGATGGCGGAGGAAACACGGCGCAAAGTTCTGGATATGGCGGCCGAAGAGCGCATGCGCGTGCAGGGCTATCATTTCCCCTTCCCCGCCAACGGCCATATCGCCAAGGACGGCGATGGCTATGCCTTCGTGCCCGCTCCGTGGAGCCCGATCCTCTAGCGGCTCAACGCGTCTCAGCCGCGATCCATGCCCCGTAGCCGGGGTCGATGGCCGTCGCCGGAAGCTCGATAATGGCCGGCGTGTCATAGGGATGGGCCGCGCGAACCGCCTCCATGAGGCTGGCGGACAGATCGCGGCGGGTCTTGAGAATCATGACCGCCTCCTCGCCGCGTTCGACCTCTCCCTCCCAGGCATAGATGGAAATCATGCCCGGCAGGATGTTCGCGCAGGCGCACAATTTGGCCTCCACCATGGCCCGCCCCGCGGTTTCCGCCTCGGCGGCGGAAGGCCATGTGGTGTAGACGAGCACAGTTTCCTGCATATAAGCCTCCGTTAAGCTCGCCCTTACGCGAAGCTTCTATGACATTGGGACGATATAGACGAGTTGACCCAGTTGCCGATGACCCAGTCCTTCGACGGCCTGGTTGTGGACGGCCTCCATCCGGAGGACCCGCCACCGAAGACCGCGCGCTTTTCCAAGATCGCGTTCGTCTCGTCCAGCGCGGACGAGGCGCGGACGGCCGCGCGCCGCCTGTCGCAGGTCTATGGCAATGTGCCGCTCGACGAGGCCGATGTCGTTGTGGCGCTCGGCGGCGACGGGCTGATGCTCGAAGCCCTGCACCGGCTGATGGACAAGGGAACGCCGATCTACGGCATGCACCGCGGCACGGTCGGCTTCCTGATGAACGATTTTCGCGAGGAAGGCCTGCTGGAGCGCCTCGAAGCGGCGGTGCCGACCACGATCCGCCCGCTGGTGATGCATGTGCTCGACATCGAGGGCAACCGGCATTTCGCCCGCGCGATCAACGAGGTATCGCTGTATCGTCAATCGTTCCAGGCGGCCAAACTGGAAATCTGGGTCGATGGCACGATCCGCATGAAGGAGCTGATCGGAGACGGCGCGCTGGTCGCGACGCCGGCCGGCTCAACGGCTTACAACCATTCGGCTTACGGCCCGATCGTGCCGATGAACGCCAATCTTCTGGCGCTGACCGCTCTCAACCCGTTCCGGCCCAAGCGCTGGCGCGGCGCGCTGCTGCCCGACAAGTCCGAGGTACGCTTCGGGGTGCTCGATCCGGTCAAGCGGCCGGTGGCGGCGGTGGCCGACCACACCGAATTCCGCAATGCGGTCGAAGTGGTGGTGCGGCTCGACCGGGACCGCAGGACGGTCATGCTCCACGATCCCGATCATGGGATGGAGGAGCGCATCATCGCCGAGCAGTTCGCGGCGGCTTCCAACGCCCGCTGACCCCTAGAATGCACAAAGGCGCCCCAGAGGGCGCCTTTCCTGCACGCATCGTCCTTTCGGGACTTAGCGTTTTCCCTCGCGCACGGCGAACGGGATGTCACCACGCGAAATGCCGATATCCTGCAGGAGCTTGTCGTCCATCATGGACAGCTCGCGGATAGCCTCACGACGTTCGATGTAAGCGCGGATCAATTGGACCAAAATCACAGCAGTTCTCCTTTCTCTGCCGCCTACATAGGCGTTTGCCGCGCATTCAGGCAGGGGTTGCAGAGCGGTTCCGGTATGCGGTGCGGGAGGGACTGCAACACATTGTATTAACTGCCTTCTGCCATTTTGGATCGCAGGGTGCCCGCAAACGGGTTCGGGATGGCATGATCCGGGTCGATTTCAACAAGCTGCGCTTTCTTGTCATCGACGACAACGCGCATATGCGCCGCATCCTGCGGACATTGCTGCACGGCTTCGGCGCACGCGAGGTCTACGAGGCCGAGGACGGCGCGGCAGGACTCGAAGCCTATACGACCTACCTGCCCGACATCGTCATCACCGACTGGGCCATGCCGATCTTCGACGGCCTTGAACTGACCGCGATGATCCGCAAACCAGGTGCGAATTCAAATCCTTACGCGCCGATCATCATGTTGACCGGCCATTCGGAAAAGAGCCGTGTCCTGCGCGCGCGCGATGCCGGCGTAACGGAATTCCTGTGCAAGCCGATCTCGGCCAAGGCGCTTTACCAGCGCATCCTCAATGTGGTCGTCAATCCGCGCCCGTTCGTGCAGACCAAGGATTATTTCGGCCCTGACCGGCGCCGGACGCCGAGCCAGAATTATGCAGGCCCCGAACGCCGCACGGGCGGCGATGTCGAGGTCATCGAGCAGCAGCCGCTGTACAGCAAAGCAGGCGGAGCAACCGCATGATGCAGCGGCCAAGCGAGAAAAAGCCCCAGACAATCGTCCACAAGGACCATTCCGTCATCATTCCGCCGACCACTTTACGCGACCGTGCGATGTCGATCGGCGGCGGCTCGAAGGACGGATTCGACACCGAGGCGCTGGCGCGTGCCGAAGAGGCGCTGGCGGCGCTGGCGAGCGATTTCTCGCAATGGATGAGCGACGAGACGGCAAATCTGGATGCGGCGCGCGAAGCCTTCCTTGCCGCCCCGCATGACGAAAACAATCAGCAGAAGCTCTACCGCGCCGCGCACGATATTCGCGGCCAGGGCCGGACCTTCGGCTTTCCGCTCGCCGGCGAACTGGCCGACGGATTGTGCGATCTGATCGACGGCGCGGACGACATGAGCGAACAGGTCGTCGAACTCGTCGATGCCCATATCGACGCCATCCGCGCCGTGGTGCGGGACGATGTCCGCGACGAAGGCGACAAGGTCGCGCGCGATCTGATGGCCGAACTCCGCAGCGCGCGCGAAGCGATCATCGGCGTGAACCGTTTCGTCAAGATCACCGCTGAAATCTACTGATCAGGCCGCGCGCGACGCGATCTGCCGCGGCTTCAGATGTTCGCGCGCCTGCTCGCGCGCGGCATCCGCCGCCATGCGCTTCAACAGCGCCGCCGCCCCGCCAAGCTCTGCCGTCTCCGCCATGGCCAAGGCACGCTCGGCAACGTGACGGCGGGCTTCCGCGCCTGATATGCCGATCTCGCGCAATTCCGCCCAGGCCTCGAAAGCCTCGCGGAAGGCACTGTATATCGACAGCGGCAAACCGGCATTCTGATAGAGCGCGCGGAAACCCGTACGGACAGGATCGCCCATCAATTGCCGGACACGCTCCGGTTCGACATCGGTAAGTTCGGCGAAGGCGGCTTCGACAAAATCCATCTCGCCGTTCAGCAGCGCGCGCAGGACAAGACCCGCGGTGAGCTGGCCGGTTTCGCGCAGATGGCGGACCAGCGGCCCGACCGCCGGAAGATCGCTCGCAAGCGCCAGGGTGGCGCGCTCGCAGGCATCCTCCATCATGCGGCGCACGCGCTCATTATCGAGATTGAAGCGGCTGATTGCCGTCTCGCCGAGGCTTTCCGCGACCTTGAGCACGAGCTTCTGGCGTTCGGCGATGGGCAGGTCCGTACGGTCAAGCAGCGCGTCGCGCACGCTCGCATCCCGGCCATGACGTTCGGTGAGGCGGGCGAACGCGCGCGGCGTGATCTCGGCAAGCGGATTGCGCGCGAGCACCGCGCAGGACATGGCCGAACCGATCTCGGCCAGCGCGCCCGACACAGATGCCGGGAGACGGCCGCGCGCGGCAATCGCCGCCTGTTCCTCGTCGCCACGGATGGGCAGAAGTTCGATCAGTTCGCCATCCTGCAAGACCGGCGACAGCATCAGCACCGGCACCGCAACTTCCGGTGAATCGTGCGCAAGGGCTTCGATGATGTGGCGCGGGGCAAAGAAGCTCGGCGCCAGCGCCTCGGCGATGTTGCGGCGCACATCCACGCACGGATCGTCCAGCAGCATCGTGAGTGCCGCTTCCGCATCCTGACGATCGGAATTGCTGAGGCCGGAATAGAGATAGGCGCGCGCCAGAGCGCCCGCGCCCTCGGCGCGCTGCGCGGCAGGAGCGGTCGGAGCCCAGGCGAGGAAGCGTTGCACGATCATGTCATGCGCCCCCGCCCGTTCTCGGCGTGCCGGCAATGCCGGGCTTCACGAACAGGGACAGATCGAGCGGACGCCCGACCGTGCCCGGACCGGAGCCGGAAGCAGGAACGGGCTTCTGGCCCGAAGATTTGGCGGGAACGAGTTCGGACCAGAGGCCCTGTACGTATGGCGAGACCGGCGTGCGCGCGCCGCCGGTCTGGAACAGCGAATGGAAGACCGGCCGGCTGTCGGCATAGGCCATTGCCGGGCCTGTCGGCGGGGCATTGGTGAAGAAGCTGGCCGGCCCCTGCGCCAGCATGGGGTCGGCGGCGGAATTGTCCCTGATGGCCGGCACGGCCTCGTGCTTCCTGACAAGGCTCGCAAGCACATCGGCGGCGGCGCGCGGTTTGCCGCCAGAGTAGAAGATCGAACGGTTGGCCGATGCGGCCTCGGGGAAATGATCGGCGGCCTTTGCGCCGGGCGCGGCGGATGCGAGGCGGATCAGGTCGATGGCCCCCTGTGCGCCGAGAAAATGCGCGACGTAAAGCTCGCCCTCGCTCGGCGGGCGGCGCAGCGCCGAAGTCATGGTGGCGCTGTTGCGCTCCGTGAACTCTCCGGCCATGAGCGCGGAGATTTCCGGATCGTGCCGCAGCGCCAGAATCTGTTCCCTGTCCCGCGCATCGCGGACGATGTAGCGGCCGCCGGGTGCACGGGCGATGGCGCCGGCCTCGGCATCGAGCCCGTATTTCGGGCCGGATGTCTTGACCATTTCGAGCCAGGTCTGTTCCACGAACTGGAACATGCCGGCGGCCGACGAGGTCCGGGCCTTGGCCGACGGGTCCATGCTCGATTCGCGCATGGCGGTCTTGAGCAGATAGTCGAAGCCCGCACCCGTGGCCTGGGCCGCCTTGCGGAGCGTGCCGGCAATGCCTTGGGTAACGTTGCTGACAGACCAGGTGCTCACGAGCCGGACCGCTGGTTGGAATCGCCCTTTTCGGACGCCCATCACAATCGGACCCTTATGGTAAACCCATGGTTAACGCCGAACCGTCAGACACCCTTGCGCGGCATGGCGAACAGGCTCGACACTTCCGCATAGTC
Organism: Pseudomonadota bacterium; assembly: GCA_023388965.1. Lineage (GTDB taxonomy): Bacteria > Pseudomonadota > Alphaproteobacteria > Rhizobiales > Methylopilaceae > Flaviflagellibacter. The sequence goes on from JAEWFF010000062.1 coordinate 17,382, forward strand.
CGAAAGATAGCCGCAGCGCGCGATGGGGTTCGCGCCGGCGGTGTCGAACAGGCCGTCCTTCAGGAAAGTGGTGTCAATGTGTACGCCAACCACCTGCCCCAGCACGAGAAAACGCCCGAGCTCGCGGCCATCGAGATCGGTCAGTTCCTGAATGCCGAGCAGCCGGCATTCGAGCGCCGCCGGGCTCTCGCCTACGCGCGGCGCCGCGACCATGCGCGACGGCGCGGCCGTCAATCCCGCCGCCTCGAATTCCGACACGCCGTCGTCAAACGGCGCGCCGCTGACATTCATCGCATCCGCCAGAGCGCGCGTGGCGAGGTTGAAGACGAATTCCCCGGAACGGTCGGCATTGCGGACGGTGTGCTTCCAGCCCTCGCTCGAAAACCCGATGATCGGCGGGGCCGAACTGAAGGCGTTGAAGAAGCTGTAGGGCGCGAGATTGGGACGGCCGGCCTCGTCGAGGGTCGAGATCCAGCCGATCGGACGCGGCGCGATGATGGCCTTGAACGGATCGTGCGGCAGGCCGTGGCCCTTGGCCGGCTCGTAAAAATGCGTCTCGCTCACCCGTTCCACCGGCTGACGATTTCACCGAGTGGCGGGCGCGGCCGGTCGGCCGGGGCCTGATCGGGCGTGCCGATATGGATGAAGCCGGCCACGCGCTCGGCATCGGCCAGACCGAGAATATCGGCGCTGCTCTTGTCGTAGGCCGCGCGGCCGGTGAGCCAGTTGGCGGCAAAGCCCATCGCATGGGCGGCGAGAATGAGGTTCATGCACACCGCACCGGCGGACAGTACCTGCTCCCATTCCGGAATTTTCACATGCGGGCCGGCACGGCTGATCACGATCACCGTGACCGGCGCCTCGAACCGCCTCTTGTCGTCCTCGGCCTTTTGCGGATCGGCACCCTCGGCCACGGCGGCCTCGGCAAGGCGGTTCGCCAGACGTGCCCGCGACTCGCCCTCGACCAGAATGAAGCGCCAGGGGGCGAGCTTGCCATGATCGGGAACGCGGCTCGCCGCCGTCAGCATGGTTTCGAGCTGCCCCTGCGTCGGGCCGGGATCGCGCAGCAGGAAGGCCGGCACGGAGCGGCGGCGCAGGAGAAGGTCGGTGGCGTCGGTCATGCAGATTTCCTCAAATGGTCCCCCCTGTTTGGCAAAACCCGCCGCCCACGGCAACGGGACAACAGACGGACGGCGAACGGGACGGCGGGGCGTCTTGCAAATGCCAAGGTTTTCGGGGAAACGAGTCCCATGTTCCGCCGCCCCCGCCGCATGTCCGGCCTTGCTCTCCTTGCCGGGCTCACCGCCGCAACCAGCGCCTTCGCGCAGGTCAGCGCGCCGGCGCTTGCGCCGCAGGACGGCCTGCCGCTGAACCTTCCGGGGCCGCTCGACACCGAACCGCGCCGCAGCACGACGCTCGCTCCCGTCAGCCCCGGTTCGCTGACCAAGACGGTGCTCAGTCTCTCCTGCCTCTTTTTCGAGAATTCTCCGGCGATCGAAACCGGCCTGCACTGGCGCATTTTCGCCGACCAGCAGGACCTGCACGGCAATCACGCCCTCGTCTATGAATCGACCGAGGCACGGCCGTTCGTCACGCTCGATCCCGGCGGCTACATCGTCCATGTCGTCTACGGGCTTGCGAGCGAAACGCGCCACATCATTCTCGGCACCGAGTCGGTGGGCGAGCAGATCGTCCTGAATGCCGGCGCGCTGCGCTTTACCGGCGTCATCGGCGACAAGCCGATCGCCACCGGCGATCTCACCTTCGAAGTAACCACATCGAGCGACGAAAGCGAGGCCGTCGCGCAGGTGAAGGCCAACGAACTCGTGCGCCTGAAGGCCGGCTCCTATCAGGTGACTTCGACGTATGGACAGGCCAATGCCCGCGTCATTTCCGAAATCCGCGTCGAGCCCGGCAAGCTGACGGAAGCCTCCGTGCTTCACAAGGCCGGCAAGGTCGATCTTCGCCTGACCGGACAGAGCGGTGCGGAGATCACGAGTGCGATCTGGAGCATCCTCACCCCCGGCGGCGACATCGTCGTCGATACGCTCGACACGCTGACGGACATCGTGCTCGCCGAGGGCGAATATGTCGCCGTCGCGCGTTACGAAGGCCAGACCTTCCAGCAGCAATTCATGGTCGAGACCGGCGGCGCAACGCGCGTCGATCTCGCCATGAACTAGCCTTTCAGATCCGGCGGCATCGCCTCCGCAACGAAATCGGCGATGGCCTGATCGAGCGACATCGAAGTCTGATCGGGCGAGCCGAGCCTGCGGATCGACAGCAGCCGCTCCGCCGCTTCCTTGCGGCCGATAACGGCAAGCACCGGCACCTTCGCCAGCGAATGTTCGCGGACCTTGTAGTTGATCTTCTCGTTGCGAAGATCGGCTTCGGCGCGCAGCCCCGCTTTGTTGAGGGCCGAGACGACTTCCTGCGCGTAATCGTCGGCATCGGAGGTGATGGTGGCGACGACGATCTGGAGCGGCGACAGCCAGAGCGGGAACGCGCCGGCATGATGCTCGATCAAGACGCCGAGGAAACGCTCCATCGAGCCGCATATGGCGCGGTGGATCATTACCGGCACCTTCTTCTCGCCGTCGGCGCCGATATAGAACGCGCCGAAACGCTCGGGCAGATTGAAATCGACCTGCGTCGTGCCGCACTGCCAGTCGCGCCCGATGGCGTCGCGCAGTACGTACTCGAATTTCGGACCGTAGAATGCCCCCTCGCCCGGATTGACCGAGGTCTTGATGCGGTTGCCGGAACGGCGCGAGATTTCCTTCAGCACATCGGCCATGACCGATTCCGCGTGGTCCCATGCCTCGTCGCTGCCGACGCGCTTTTCAGGGCGCGTCGAAAGCTTCACGACGATCTCCTCGAAGCCGAAATCAGCATAGGTCGACAGGATCAGATCGTTGATCTTCAGGCATTCCTCGGCGAGCTGTTCCTCGGTGCAGAAGATATGCGCGTCGTCCTGCGTGAAGCCGCGTACGCGCAGCAGGCCGTGCATGGCGCCGGACGGCTCGTAACGGTGCACGATGCCGAATTCCGCCATGCGCAGAGGAAGATCGCGATAGCTCTTGAGGCCGTGCTTGAAGAGCTGCACATGGCCGGGACAGTTCATCGGTTTGATGGCGAAGACGCGCTCGTCCTCGATATCGTCGCCGGCCGAATGGGCCGCGAACATGTTTTCGCGATACCATTCCCAATGCCCGGAAATCTCCCAGAGCGATTTGTCGAGCAGCAGCGGCGCGTTGACCTCCTGATAGTCGAGCGGCCGCAAACGGCGGCGCATATAGGCGATCAGTTCCTGGAACATGGTCCAGCCCTTGGCGTGCCAGAAGACGACGCCCGGCCCTTCCTCCTGGAAATGGAAGAGATCCATCTCGCGCCCGAGGCGGCGGTGATCGCGCTTCTCGGCTTCTTCGAGCTGGTGCAGGTACAGATCGAGTTCCTGCCGGTTGGCGAAGGCGGTGCCGTAAATACGCTGGAGCTGGGGATTGCTGGAATCGCCGCGCCAGTACGCGCCCGCGACCTTCATCAGCTTGAAGGCATTGCCGACCTTGCCGGTCGAGGTCATGTGCGGACCGCGGCACAGATCGAGCCAATCGCCCTGTTTGTAGATTTTCAGGGTTTCGCCGGCCGGGATGGCGTCGACCAGTTCGACCTTGAAAAGCTCGCCCCGGTCGCGGAAGAACGCCTTCGCCTCATCGCGCGTCCATTCTTCCTTGGTGAAGGGCGCATCCTTCGCGATGATCTCCGCCATCCGTTTTTCGATGGCGGCGAGATCGTCGGTCGAGAACGGCTCCTCGCGGAAAAAATCGTAATAGAACCCGTTTTCGATGACCGGGCCGATCGTGACCTGCGTGCCGGGGAAAAGCCCCTGCACCGCTTCGGCCAGCACATGCGCGGCGTCATGACGGATCAGTTCGAGCGCGCGCGGATCATCGCGGCCCACGAATTCGATCTTCGCGTCCGCGAGAATGGGATCGGCAAGATCGTGCAGCTTGCCGTCGAGCGCCATGGCGACGGTGCGCTTGGCGAGCGAGGGCGAAATGCCTTTGGCGATATCGAGGCCCGTCGCGCCGTCGGGATAATCTCGCGCGGCACCATCGGGAAAGGTCAGAATGGGCATGGAAGGAAAACCTCGTGCTCACCCCTGCGAACCAAGCAGGTAAGCGGTTTCAGCGTTAAGCCGGGCTGGCCGGCCGGGTGGTTTAAGAACCGGACTCAGAAAGATTCCGAGTTCAGGTGCGGCGCGCCTTGCGGTCGAAACGGTGCGCCATGTGGCGGCCCGTCCAGCGGCCATAGAGCCACGGCATATACCACCGACTCTTAACGGGCAATTCCTCCGGAACGGGATCGTAGCCGGCCGGCCCGAGCGGATGGCACCGGCACAGACGCGCCGTCATCATCCAGCCGCCGGCCCAAGCGCCGTGGCGCCGCACCGCCTCTTCCGCATAGGCCGAACAGCCGGGCTCGTAACGGCAGTTCGCGCCCAGCAAGGGCGAAATGAACAGCCGGTAGAAACGCACGGGAAAGAGGATGAGGGATTTCATCCACTAACCCTCATCCTGAGCCGGGCGTTCCTCCCTCTCCCCGCTTGCGGGGAGAGGGCCGGGGTGAGGGGGAGCTTGTAAATATCGATGGCCCCTCACCCGGCACGCTTTGCGTGCCGACCTCTCCCCGTAAACGGGGAGAGGTGAACTCCATCCTTCGACACGGCTCGCGGCGTTGCCGCGAGTCCGGCTCAGGATGGGGACGAAGTGCATTTCTATTCCGCAGCCTTCCGGCGGGCCTCGATCTGATCGAGCGCGTCGACAACGGCATCGAATGTCAGCAGCGTCGAGGCGTGGCGAGCCTTGTAGTCGCGAACCGGCTCCAGCACCTCAAGATCGGCCCAGCGGCCATTGGGCGGCGCACCGCCCTCCTTCAGCATGGCGCGCATGGTCTCGCGCAACGCACGCAATTCATCCGGCGTCGAGCCGACGATATGGCTGGCCATGATCGAGGACGAAGCCTGACCAAGAGCGCAGGCTTTCACATCATGGGCGAAATCCGAGACGTGCCCGTCCTCGAGCTTCAGATCCACGGTGACGGTGGAGCCGCACAGCTTGGAATGGGCCGTGGCGCTGGCATCCGGATGTTCGAGACGGCCGATCCTCGGAATGCCGGCCGCAAGTTCCAGAATTCGGCGGTTGTAAATGTCGTTCAGCATGTGTCATCCAGCCGCTTCGCACGTCCCGGCCAATCCCCTCTCATCGGGATTTTCGCCTTAACCCTTTTGCGGCCCTTGGGCACACTACTATATAGGTGCCTGCCGTCAGCACGAAATGCCCGGTTACGCAGGGGGCTTTAGGAAATTTGAATGGACAAGATCGTCAGCCTTAAGGCTCCTGAGACACGTCGCCCATCGCGGGAGGCAGCCGAAGAGGCCGTTCGCACCCTCCTTTCGTATCTGGGCGATGACCCGAGCCGCGAGGGACTGCTCGACACGCCCAAGCGCGTCGTGAACGCCTATCAGGAGCTTTACGCCGGCTATAAGCAGGATGCGGGCGCGGTGCTGGAGCGCGTGTTCGAGGATGTCGGCGGCTACGAGGACATCGTCGTCGTCCAGGACATTCCCTTCTTCTCGCATTGCGAACACCACATGGTGCCATTCCTGGGCAAGGTTCACGCCGCCTATTACCCGTCGGGCGGCGTTCTCGGCCTGTCCAAGATCGGCCGGGTGGTCGAAGTCTTTGCTCGCCGCCTGCAGACCCAGGAAAATCTCACGAGCCAGATCACCGAAGCCATCGACGATGTTCTGAAGCCGCGCGGCGTCGCCGTGATGGTCGAAGCGGAGCATATGTGCATGGCCATGCGCGGCATCCGCAAGGCCGGCGTCCTGACGACGACGACGCGCTTCACCGGCGTGTTCAAGGACAATCCCGAAGAGCAGGTGCGCTTCCTGACGCTCGTGCGCGGCGCCCAGCGCTGAAATCGATGACGCCGCTTTTTCCCGCCCCCGGCACGCCGCACGAGGTCGAGGAGGTCCTGACTCTCGCCCCGCGATTCGACGCCGACGGCCTCGTGACCTGCGTTGTGACGGACGACGCTTCCGGCGCGGTCCTGATGCTCGCCCACATGAACGCCGAGGCGCTGGCCAAGACGATCGAAACGGGCGAGGCGCATTTTTATTCGCGCTCACGCAGGAAGCTGTGGAAGAAGGGCGAGGAATCCGGACACGTCCAGACAGTCACGGAAATGCGGGTCGATTGCGACCAGGATGCTGTTCTGCTGAAGGTGCGCGTCGGCGGAACCGGTGCGTCCTGCCATACCGGCCGCGTCTCGTGCTTCTACCGCAAGGTGCCGCTCGGCCAGCCGCCCGGATCGGCGCTCGAATTCATCGACGCCGACCGCGCCTTCGACCCTGCCGAGGTTTACCGCAAGCCGTAGCTGCTGGTTTGCGCGTCGGAATTCGCCTCCGAAAACCGCTGCGCACTTTTCGGTCCGATGCTCATCCACGCATCGGATTCATCCGAAAACCGCTGCGCACTTTTCGGTCCGATGCGTCAGGCCGAGGCGATGTATTCACGCATGGCGCTGGCTTCGTATTCCAGTTCGCCGAGCCTGAATTTCACCACGTCGCCGATGGACACGATGCCGGCGAGTTGGCCGGCTTCGATGACGGGCATGTGGCGGAAGCGCCCTTCGGTCATGCGCTCCATCAGCGAATGAAGCGTGTCGGCGCGAGCACACGTCTTTACGGACTTGGTCATGTGCTCGGATATGGGTGCGGACAGCGCGGAGACGCCGAGCCGGGCGATGGCGCGCACGATGTCGCGCTCCGAAAGAATGCCGAGGACCGTATTTCCATCCGTCACGACGACCGTTCCGATGCCGCGGCTTTCGAGCGTCCGCGCGGCGTCGCTCAACGTCTTGCCGGGCGCAAGCGTAACGACATCGTGTCCCTTGATATCGAGTATCGAGGCAACATGCATGGGCGCGTCTCCTTAGGGCTTCCCGCGTCGTTCATACGCAGCTTCAAGGGAATGATTGCGCGCAATTGCGGCGCGATCAAGCACCGCGGCGAAAGTCGGAGACGCCGAGCGGCAGCTTGGGATCGAAGACCGGAAAGAGGATGAGCCCGGCGAGGAAACCGCCGATATGGGCTTCCCAGGCGACGAGCGACGGCATGCCCCCGATAGCCGCCGTGACGGCGTAGACGAGGTTGATGCCGAACCAGATGGCGACGAACACCATGATCTGCGGCGAGCGCACGATGTCCCACAGCGGCACCGCCGGAATGGCGAACGCCGCCCTTCCCCGGCGCCGGAACGCACCGAGCGGGCCGCCGGCCTCAAAGACGAAACGAATCGCCGCTGCCGTGAGGCCGGAAATCGCCGCCGACGCGCCGATCATCGGCGTGATCTCGCCGGTGTGGAACAGAAGATAGAACGCCGCGCCGAGCGCCGCGGTTGCCGCCATGAACAGAAGAAAACGCGTGGCGCCGAATCGCCAGGCGACCGCGCTGCCGAACGCCAGAAGCCAGATGGAGTTCACGGCAAGATGCATGAAATCGCCGTGCAGGCCGGCATAGGTGACGAATGTCCATATATCCCCGGCCATGCCGCCGGGAAACGCAAACTGGGTGGCGTCGTAACGCGCCGGAATGAACGCGAACATCAGCAAAAGCTGCATGTCGGCATCCTGCGTCAGCAGATTGCGCGCGACATGAATCGCCACAAGGGCCGCGATGGTCCAGCCGACCACGGGCGGGGCATTCAGGATGGGTTCGCGGGATGTATCCAAGACAAGGGCTCTCAAAACTCAAATGTGAGGGGACGCGCGACAAAAGCAAGCAGCAAACGCCGCAGGCGGCACAGGTCTGTTCTCATAGATCGTTAACCGCGTCTGCCTATCGTCCTGCAAGATGGATGAACCGGCTGTTCCGGTTTTTGGCTCGGACACGCGTCTTGCAACCACAACCGGCACCTAAACAACGTCCGCTTGAGCATCGTCGGCATGCGCGTGTGAAGGTGGCCCTGCTCGGCCGTTATATGTTGAGCGACCGGCGCGAATATCCATGCCAGACGATCGACATCTCGCCGGGCGGGCTGTCGATGACCGCGAGCGTTCTCGGCAATCCGGGCGAGCGGGTCGTGGCCTATTTCGACCATATCGGCCGTGTGGAAGGCGTGCTCGTGCGCACCTTCATGAACGGTTTTGCCATGACGATCGCGGCAACGCCCCGCAAGCGCGAAAAACTGGCCGACCAGTTGACCTGGCTCGCCAACCGCCAGGTGCTGGGCCTGCCCGAAGACCGCCGCCACGAGCGCCTTTCGCCGCAGAACACGCGGTCTTTCCTCGTCATGCCCGACGGCCGCGAACTTGCCTGCCGCGTGGTCGACGTCTCGCTGTCCGGCGCGGCCGTGCATATCGAGACCCAGCCGCCGCTCGGAACCCCGGTCACGCTCGGCCGCACCGCCGCCAAGGTCGTCCGTCATATCGACGGCGGCGTCGCGGTCGAGTTCGCGCGTCCGCAGGACATCGACACGCTGCGCGAGCAATTCGGCGGCTAAAACCGCTTTTCTCAGGAAAAACAGAGCTTGAGCCTCATGCGGAGAGCCCGCCCGCATGGCTAACAGGCTATTACCGCAATACGTAGATTTGCGCTTCTGTACTTAGACCGGCCTCAAAGTATATCTGCCAAAGTGCACGCAATGGACAGGGGAGACGTCCAATGCGTTGCGTTGCGTATACTTCAACTTGCAAAGTATTTGCGGGAATTACCGCGATTTTGTTTGCAGGGTTTATCTCTATCGGTGCATTCGCTGCCGAAGCGACAGCAAAGCCGAACATGAAAGTCATGGGCAGCGCACGCGCGCCCATCGGCCATACGGTGTTCTGCTCGCAAAACCCGGAAGATTGCCAGGGCAAGGGCAACCGGACCGCCAGGATCGTTCTGGACAGCGTCAACTTCGCCCAGCTCGTCGGCATCAACCGCGACATCAACCAGCAGATCGCCCCGGTCACGGACGCCGAACTCTATGGCGTTGCGGAATACTGGACCTATCCGGTCAACCAGCAGGGCGATTGCGAGGATTATGTCCTCCTCAAGCGCAAAGCGCTGATCGAGGCGGGCTGGGACCCTTCGGCCCTGCTCATCACCGTCGTGCGCGACGAAAAGGGCGACGGCCACGCCGTTCTGACGGTCGTGACCGACCGCGGCGATCTCGTGCTCGACAATCAGCGCGAGGCAGTCCTGCCGTGGCAGCAGACCGGCTACGAATACGTCAAGCGCCAGTCGCAGGCCGATCCGAAAGCCTGGGTCTATGTCGGCCCGGCGCGTCCGGATGCCGGCGTCGCCAGCGCGCGCTGAACACAGGAACCGCGTCCGGGTCGCACCCCTCCCCGTCCCCACGACCAGGCCGCGAGAGGGCCGTCTCCTCCCCGAGACGGCCCTCATCTTTTAGTTTTGCGCGAAACGCGCAGGTGCCGTCTCTTCCCCGACACGGCCCTCATCTTTTAGTCCCAAGCGCGCTATGAACACCCGATGTCCGACAGCGCGAATCTACGCGGCTTCATCCCGCCAGCCATTCTTCTGATCGCCTTCGCCGCGTTGGCCATGGCGATGGGATGCGGCGCGCTGGAAGTTCCGGACGAGCGCCTGATGCTGGCGCTGCGTACCGACGACCTGCACGACCCGCTCGGCCCGCCAAGCGTGGAAAGACTGGGCGTCGCGATCACCCATCTCGGCGATTACTGGACCATCACGGCGGTCACGGGCGCCATCATTGTTTTCCTGCTGCTGCGGCGGCGGCAGGCGAGTGCGCTTCTGATCTTCTCGGCGGTTGCGGGCGGCGCACTTCTCAACGAGCTGCTCAAGGCGCTGTTCGAGCGGGCGCGGCCCGATCTCATCGCGCATATCGTCGAGGTCCATTCACTGAGTTTTCCGAGCGGCCACGCAATGTCGACGGCAACACTCTATCTGACGCTCGGGGCGCTGCTGGCGCGGACGCGCAAGAGCCCGGCCCTGCGCGGCACGATCGTCGCCACGGCGATTGTCATTACATGTGCGGTCGGGATCAGCCGCGTCTATCTCGGCGTGCACTGGCCGAGCGATGTGCTCGGCGGCTGGCTTGCCGGAGGCGCGTGGGCGCTTCTGTGCTGGGAAATCGCGCGCCGCCTGCAAAAACGCGGCGCAATCGAAAAACCGGATTAAACCGTGTCCAGATCCTCGGACAGGATCGCCATCGTGAAATTGTAGGACAGTTCGCCGTCCTCATCGTCGCGGAACAGGACGCCGGTGAAATCCTCGCCGATATAGACTTCGGCCGAATCCATCTTCCTCGGGCGGGCAACGACGCGGATCGCCGGATTGCCGAAAGCGCGGCGCAGATAGGCCTGGATTTTCTCGAGCTCTTTCTTGTCCACGCGCGTCGTCCTCGGATCGTTTCAACGGGTCGGGTGTGGCATGGGCACGCCGCACCCGCAACCCTCAAATGACAGGGTCGAAAATGTCGGGATCGGTCAGCATGTGGTCCATGCTGCGCGACGGGTCCGCGCAGGGTGCGCGGCCGACCACGCGGGCCGGAACGCCGGCCACGGTGACGCATTTGGGCACCGGATGAAGCACGACCGAGCCGGCGGCAACGCGCGAGCCGGCGCCGATCTCGATATTGCCGAGAATATTGGCGCCCGCGCCGATGAGAACGCCGCGGCGGATTTTCGGATGGCGGTCGCCGCTTTCCTTGCCGGTGCCGCCGAGCGTGACGTTCTGCAGGATCGAGACATCGTCCTCGATCACCGCCGTCGCGCCGATGACGACACCCGTTCCATGATCGATGAACACGCCCTTGCCGATCGGCACGGCGGGATGGATGTCGATCTGAAGCGCGGCGGAAACGCGGCTCTGGATATACAGCGCCATGTCCTTACGCCCGTCCTTCCAGAGGCGGTGCGAAAAACGCTGCGCCTGGAGCGCGTGGAAACCCTTGAAATACAGCACCGCTTCGAGGAAGCGGTCGCAGACGGGATCGCGGTCGAGGACGGCGGCGAGATCCGCGCGAATGGCAAGCCCGATCTGCGGATCGGCGGCAAGCGCATCCTCAAAAGCCTGGCCGATCAGGCCGTCGTTCATTTCCGGCGTTTCCAGCCGCGCCGCGATGCGGGCGGCCACGGCGGATTCGAGCGTGTCGTGGAAAAGAATGACGGCATGAACCAGGCCCGCGAGTTGCGGCTCGCGCACGACGACAAGCTCGGCCTCGGCCCGAAGCTGTTCCCAGATCGGATCGACGGAGGTGAGCGCGGCCCGGCCACGCGGATTAACGGTCTGGCTCATCACGATTTTCCCGATAAACGGCTGTCCAGCACACGGAACTGAACGGCCTCTAAAGCCCTATGTAAGCTCGATGGGCGCCGGGGGAAACCCTCCGCATCAACAAGCGGCACCCCCGCATCCGGTTCCGCTCGATTGTGACACGGCGATAACATAGCGTTGCTTCCAGAAGCTTGCTCAGGAGCGTGGAATGTCGAAGGAAAAGCGCGTTTTGAAGGAAATTGCCGGGCTCGATCTGTCGAAGGAAGCCCGTGACGCCGCCGAGGCCCTGCTTGCGAGCAAGGATGGGCGGGACAGCCTCGCCGCCGTACTGAACGCTGCCATTCTGAACGCCGCGTCCAAGCTCAAGGCAAAGCCCGCAGCGGCTGCGAGCGCGGCCGCGCCGGCGGCGGAAAAGGCCAGCAAAGACAAGAAGAAGGACAAGAAAGAGAAGAAGGCGAAGAAAGAGAAGAAGGCTGACGCCAAGGACGCCAAGAAGGACAGGAAAGTGAAGAAGACCAAGGACGGGAAGCCCGGCGCCAAGGCCGCCATCCCGGCGGTGAAGGCGGCTGCGCCCGCGGACAAGGGCAGCGAGCCGCCCGTTTCGCCTTCGGCCTGAGTTGGGGGCGGCCCGCGTATTTACCCATCCGGGTCCACGCGCAGCATACCCTCATCCCGCTCGATGCTGCGCATCGAGTCGGCCTTCTCCCTCAAGGGGAGAAGGGAACGGAGTTCGCCCGTGCTTCCACGAGAATAGCTATCAGGCCCGGGCCGTCAGGAAGGCCACGACGCCCTGCTTGAACGCCGGATCGGCGACCGATTTGTTGTGGTCCTTGCCGGGAATCGGCAGGACTTCCGCACCCGGAATGGCATCGGCCAGAGCCTGCGGGTCGCCGGCCACGACATCTTCCGTGCCGACGGCGACGAGAACCGGCATGCTCAACCCGCCGACCATCTCCGCCGTCAGCGGCAGGCGCGGCGAGCGGATGACGGCGGCGAGCGCCTTCAGATCGCTCTTCGTATTCTCGGCGAACACACGGAAGACGCGGGAATAAGGATCGGTGACGTCGTCGCGGTGCGGCGCTTCGAGCGCGGCCGCGATCTCATCCGATTTCGAGGCCCCGCCGAACAGCCGCGCGCCCATGCCGCCAATGACGAGACTGCGGACCCGTTCGGGATTGGTGATGGCAAGATAGGCCGCAACCCGTGCGCCCATGGAAAAGCCGATCAGATCCGCCTTTTCGATGTTCAGATGACCGAGCAGAGCGAGCGTGTCCTTTGCCATATCGCCGATCGTGTAGCGGTCCGGATCGTAGAGCTTGTCGCTCTGCCCATGGCCGCGATGATCGAAAGCGATGACGCGGTAGCCGGCCGACACCAGAGTCTCGACCCATTTCGTGCCGACCCAGTTCACGGTGAGATTCGAAGCGAAGCCGTGAATGAGCACGACCGGATCGCCCTGCCCCTCGTCGACATAATTCAGATTGAGGCCGTCCGAGGAAAAGCTTGGCATTTCAAACCCATGGAAGAATGACTGAAGGAATGACAGGCGGGACGAATAGCCGCTCGCAATCCGTGGATGAAGCCGTTATTTTGCCGCCACCAAGCAAGGGGACGAGAAACGTGGCCGATATCCGCACGCCGCATTATCACAACACCGCCGGGCACCGCATCATCGAGATCAGCGCGCGCGAATTCATGTGCATCGGCGCAATACCACCTTACGACCATCCGCATGTTTTCCTCGATATGGGCGACGATGAGGAAATGGTCTGCCCCTATTGCTCGACGCTCTATCGCTTCAATCCGAAACTGAAGGCAGGCACGAGCAAGCCCGACGATTGCGCCTGGCAGCCCGATTCCGCGCAAGCCCTCGCGTGATTGCGTGCCCGCCGCGCGCCCGATCGTCATCGCGGGCGCCGGTATCGGCGGGCTGACGCTCGCCCTTTCGCTGGCCAGGCGCGGTATTTCAAGCCTCATCGTCGAACGCGCACCGAAGCTTGAGGAGATCGGCGCGGGCCTGCAGATTTCGCCCAACGCATCGCGGGTGCTCGACCAATTGGGCCTCGGCCCGGAAGTGGACGAGGCCGGCATTCAGCCCGGCGCGATCAGTCTGATCGGCGGACGCAGCGGCAAAATCCTCACCGAACTGAAGCTCGGCTTCTCCACGCAGACCCGTTGGGGAGCGCCCTATCGCCTGATCCACCGGGCGCGGCTGCAAACCATTCTGGCGCGCGCGGCGGTCCGGAACGGCCTGTCGATCCGGCTCGGCACCGAACTTGCGGATTTCGCCGAAACCGGCGGTGGCGTCGTCGTTCATCTGCGCTCGCCCGTCGCCAACGAGACGGTCGCGGCACGCGGACTGATCGGCGCTGACGGCGTGCGCTCGCTCGTGCGTACGCGCATGGGCGGGGGCGATCTCAGATTTTCCGGACAGGTGGCCTGGCGCGCGACCCTGCCGGCCGGCGGCGGCCGCGACACCCAGCTCTGGCTCGGCCCCGGCGCCCACCTCGTCACCTATCCGCTCGACCGGTCGGGCCTTCTGAACGTCGTCGCGGTGACGCATGGCGAACATCCCGGCGACGGCTGGGCGCGCCCCGGCGATCCGGACGATCTCATGCGCGCGTTCGAGACCTGGGTGCCGGGCGTGAAGCGGATGCTCGGCGCCGCGCCCGAATGGCTGACCTGGCCGCTTTACGACAGCGCCGAGCCCGTGGCGTGGAGCAAAGGACCGGTGACATTGATCGGCGATGCCGCACACCCGGTTCTTCCGCATCTGGCGCAAGGCGCGGCCATGGCCATCGAGGACGCCGCGGTCCTGGCGGCGCGCATCGCCGACGCCCCCCGCAATATCGAACGGGCCTTCCGCGCCTATGAAGCGGAGCGCACCGCCCGCACCACGCGCGTCCAGAAGGAGGCGCGGCGCAATGGCGAAATCTACCGGCTCGGCGGACTGGCGGCCAAAGCGCGCGATTTCGTCCTTGGCCGCATGAGCCAGGAAAGCCTCGCCGCACGCTTCGACTGGCTGTACGGGTATCGGGCGCAGTGAAGCCTTTCATTGACTTTTGCGGGCGGCCAGCGCACATAGCGCCCATCGCTTCAGCGATTTGCGACATCGAGGCCGCGTAAACGGGACTTTTCGCCGTCCTGCCCGATGTCCTTTATTCCCCAGTTTGACGCCCAGGCACGCGGGGCTTCATCGACCCCCGCATCATCGCGGCCGCCCATTGGCGGCATGCGCGGGCGCGGCTCATTTTCCAGAAAGTTCAACGTGACCCAATTCAAGGACCTCGGACTCGACGCCCGGATTCTCAAGGCGCTCGACGCCGAAGGCTATACGCAGCCGACGCCCATCCAGGCGCAGGCCATTCCCCATCTGATGACCGGCAAGGACCTGCTCGGCATCGCCCAGACCGGCACCGGCAAGACCGCGGCGTTCGCGCTGCCGATCCTGCACCGCCTCGCCGCCGACAAGCGCAGCGCCCAGCGCCGCTCCTGCCGCGCGCTGATCCTGTCGCCGACGCGCGAACTGGCCAGCCAGATCGGCGCCAGCTTCAAGGCGTATGGACGCCATCTCGGCCTGTCCTCGACCGTCGTGTTCGGCGGCGTGTCCCACGGCCCGCAGATCCGCGCGCTCGCCAACGGCGTCGACATCCTGATCGCGACGCCCGGCCGCCTTCTCGACCACATGAACGCGCGCGCACTGACGCTCGAACATGTGGAGATTTTCGTGCTCGACGAAGCGGACCAGATGCTCGACATGGGCTTCATCCGCGACATCCGCAAAGTGGTGCGCACCCTGCCCCGCCAGCGGCAGAACCTGTTCTTCTCCGCGACGATGCCGACCGAGATCGGCACGCTTGCAGGCGAACTCCTGCGCGATCCGGTGCAGGTACAGGTGACGCCGGTCGCCAAGACCGCCGACCGCGTGGCGCAGCATGTTGCGTTCGTGCCCGCCGAGAACAAGCGCGCACTGCTCGTGCAGCTTCTCAACGACCGCGACATGAACCGCGTGCTCGTCTTCTCGCGTACCAAGCACGGCGCCGACAAGATCGCGAAATCGCTCGTTGCCGCCGGCATCGAATCGGCCGCGATCCACGGCAACAAATCGCAGGGCCAGCGCGAGCGTGCCCTGCACGGCTTCAAGAACGGACAGACGCGCGCGCTCGTCGCAACCGATATCGCGGCACGCGGCATCGACATCGACGGCGTCAGCCATGTCGTGAACTTCGACCTGCCGAACGTGCCGGAAAGCTATGTGCACCGCATCGGCCGCACCGCGCGCGCCGGCAATGAGGGCATCGCCATCTCGTTCTGCGCGCCGGACGAACGCGGCCTGCTGCGCGACATCGAGCGGCTCATCAAGCAGCGCGTTCCGGCGCTCGAAGGCTTCGAAGCGCCGCGCGAGGAAGCCCGCACCGCCCACCCCGCTGCGCACCGGCGCGGCGGCCACCAGCCGAACAACAACGCCCCCGGCAACGGCAAGAAGCGCCATCGCCGCGGCGGCGGTGGCGGCAATCGCCCGCAGCAGGGGCAGCCGAAGCACGGCCAGCAGGCGCGCGGCGAACGGCCGAACGGCGAACTGAACCGGATGAATTTCATGAAACCGTCCGCACGCACGCCGGAACCGGCGCGGACCTGACGGTCAGGACTTCGACGATCAAGGGCGCCTCCGGGCGCCCTTTTTCATGCGGCCGGCTTCATGCCGCCTGGAACCGCCACCAGACGAACAGGGCCGCGCTCGCCGGCACCGCGAAGACCAGAGCGAGAATCGGCATTTCCTCAGCCACCGTGTATCCGGCCCGAGAGACGCCGACATACAGATTGTAAACCGAGCCGAGCATCCAGACCGGGATGAACCAGAGCGCCGCACTCGACAGCGCGAAATTGCCGAACCGCGCCGCCAGCGCAAACGCCGCCAGCAGCAGGAACCCGGCGCCGATGACCATGATCGTGTGCATGGCTGCTTCCTCTTTCCGCATTCCCAGTCTGCGCCGTTTCCCGCGAAGATCAATCGCCATCCGCGCGCTTGCGGGCAAAGGCCGCTCTCCTTAGGGTGCCGCGCGCTGCGCGGTCGTGGCGGAACTGGTAGACGCAAGGGACTTAAAATCCCTCGCCCGGAAGGGAATGCGGGTTCGACCCCCGCCGACCGCACCATGCCTGCGCGGGGGCACGCACGCTGCGCCTATTCCTCCGGCGCCCTCTCGCGCTCCTCGCCTTTCCGGCGCGGCAGGGCCGGCGTCACCAATGCCAGAACCGCGAGGATGACGACGCCGAGCAGCGTGGCGACGACGGCAACCCCGAACGCGCCGATGCCGCAGGCAAGGCCGATCGCGCCCGCAAGCCACATTCCCGCGCCGGTCGTCAGGCCCTGAACGCGGCCCCGGCTCTGAATGATGGTGCCGGCGGCCAGGAAGGACACGCCCGCCGTGACCGCACCGATGGCGCGCACGGGATCGGACCTTATCGCCAGTCCGCCTCCGCTCGTCAGCGCGATGATCTCGAATGTCAGGACAGCGAAGGTGGCGGAGGCGAGCGAGACCAGCATATGTGTGCGCATGCCGGCGGGATGCTGGCGATATTCACGGTCGAGCCCCATGAGAAGGCCGAGGAAGGCCGCCGCGCACAGACGCACGAAGATCGTGCCGAGCCCGATCTCGGAATGGAATATCCCGCTTAGTTCGCCGATTGAATCCATGCTGTTCTCCGCCGCTCCCGGCATGAAGCGTTCCGGCGCCCGAAAGGTTCACGCCGTGCCTCGCCTCTTCCGCTAATCCGCGAGCTGGCGGCGGACCTCTTCCAGCATGACGGCGATCTCGGCCGCGGCGCGCGACACTTCTCCGGCATCGCGCCCGCGCACGACGAGATTGGTGTTGTAGCCCCTCTCGTCCTGGAACGGATAGGAGCCGATGGACACGGCCGGATGGCGGCGCTGGATCTCGGCCAGCGGCGTGCCGACATCGCCCTCTTTCAGATTGCCGAGAATGGTCTCGGAAATGACGCGCGGGCCGGTGCGCAGATGCGGCGTCAGCGCCGAGAACATGCTCTGCATGATCTTCGGCACGCCGGCCATGACATGCACATTGCCGATGACGAAGCCGGGCGCGACATTGCCCTCGGCATAGAGCAGCGAAGCGCCGTCGGGTACGCGCGCCATGCGCATCCGCGCCTCGTTCAGCCGGTCGCCGAACACCTTGCGCATGGCGGCGACGACGCCGGGATGGAAATCGATGGCAATACCGAACGCTTTCGCGACCGCATCCGCGGTGATGTCGTCATGGGTTGGCCCGATGCCGCCGGTGGTGAAGACATAGGTGTGGCGTGCGCGCAGCGCGTTGACCGCCTCGACGATCGCCGCCTCCTCGTCGGCAACGATGCGCACCTCTTTCAGGTCGATGCCGAGTTCGGTCAGCCGTTCGGCGATGAAGCCGGCGTTCTGATCCTTCGTGCGGCCGGACAGGAGTTCGTCCCCGATGAGCAGGACGGCGGCGGTGACAAGCTCGGACATGACGCGATTGTGGCCCTGCGCGCGCGGCTCGGCAAGCACACAAGATGGCGCGGAACATGCGGGCGGCCCCGACCGTTTCAGAGCAAGTCAACCCCGGACCGGGAGATGCATCATGCCTGCCAAATCCGCAGCCCAGCAGAAGGCCGCCGGCGCGGCCCTCGCCGCCAAGCGCGGCGACATGCCGAAATCCAGGCTGAAGGGCGCCTCGCGCCAGATGGCCGATTCCATGAGCGAGAAGGAACTCGACAAGATGGCCTCGACCAAGCGCAAGGGGAAGCCTGAGCACGTTTCGAAAAAGTAGGTACACCGAGGGGAGGACACGCCGTGGACGACAGGGAACTCATCCGCCTGCGCGCCTATGAGATATGGATTCGCGAGGGCCAGCCGGAAGGCCGCGAACTCGAACACTGGATGCAGGCGCGGCGCGAACTGTTCGGCACCGCCGCCGAACGGCGCGACGAGAACCGCGAACGCGTCGATACGGAGCCACGCCAGCCCACGGACGAGGAACTGAGACAATCGACCGAGCTGGGCTGAGGAGGCTGCATCCTCCGAACCCTCATCCTAAGGAAGGCCGAAGCGCAGTCTCGAAGGGTGAGGCGGCGTGGCCCTTCGCCTCTCCCGCCTGCGGGAGAGGCCGAGAGCGCGGAGCGCTCCGGGTGAGGGCAAGCACAGCGTTCGGTGCTTACGACTCCCCCTCACCCCGCTCGGCCTTGCGGCCGAGTCGGCCCTCTCCCGTAAACGGGAGAGGGGACGCGCATGTCCCGGAAGCGGCGGAGTCGCTGTCCGGGACCCATACTCCGTGACGATGCGATCCGATCTCCGGCATCGGCGATCTATCGCCAAGACCGGGAGTATGGGTCCCGGGCTCCGCTTCGCGGCCCCGGGACATGCGGATAATCCGCCGCCCATGGTTCGAAACGCGATGCTGCCTCCCTCCCGTGTACAGACGCGTGGAATTCTCCCCGTCGGGGTGCTCAGGACACGCCGGGCATGTGCCCGGCGGGTTCTTCATTCGCATCCTCGGAGGGATGCGCGGAGCAGCGGGCGCTTCCGCCATCCGCAGGGCGGATCGGAAAAGCGCGAAGAAATGGTCCCACGACACAGCGGCTGCCCGCTGCCCCGCGCGCGGTGTTCTTCGCCATCGGGCGCGCATCCCGTGGGCACCCTCTT
>JAEWFF010000072.1 GCA_023388965.1 Pseudomonadota bacterium
TCAGGTGGCGGCGCTCATTAAATTCGTGAAGTATGAAGCTGTTAAACTGCTTGGTGCCAGCCAATGATGTCTAACAATTCATTCAAGCCGACGCCGCTTCGCGGCGCGGCTTAATTCAAGCGTTAGGCCCCACATGGAGCATCAATGAGACTCTTGGTAATTGCCGCATTGGCCATCTTGGCTGGTTGTACAACCACAGCTGCGTACAACTTGAATTCCACTGAGTCAGCCGAGCTGTGGGACGCTAGCCGCGACCGGCAAATCCCCATTGAGCTTTACTTTCCGCCGCAACAGCGGAATTGCACCCGTGTAAGCCCGTGTCCCTTGGCGTTCTTGAGCCAAGGTTACGGGCTTGGCCATACTGATTATTCGTTTATTTCCAATGCACTGGCGGGTGCTGGTTATATGGTCGTGGCTATCCAGCATGACCTTTCTTCAGACCCGGCCATAAGCACTACCGGTGACCTGTTCGCCACTCGCACCCCCATGTGGGAGCGCGGAGCCCAGAATATCCGCTTCGTACGTGACACGCTATCTCGCACCTACACCGGATACGACTGGTCAAATCTGGTTCTCGTCGGCCACTCCAACGGCGGAGACCTCTCAGCACTTGCGTTACATGAGACACCGACGCTCGCTGCAACATTAATTACCCTCGACAATCGCAGGTATCCGCTTCCTCGCAACCCTTCGATTAATGTTCTTTCCATTCGTGGCAGCGACTTTGCGGCAGATGCCGGCGTTCTACCTTTTCCGCAAGAGATTGGCGCGGGCACCTGCATCACGACAATTCCCGAGTCTCGTCACAACGACATGAACGACCATGGTCCGGCTGATCTACAGTCAAAGATCAACGTTCTTATCCTGCAATTCCTCAAAGATGGCCGCTGTGGGGCCTAACAGTTCATTCAAGCCGATGCCGCTTCGCGGCACGGCTTAACTCAGGTGTTAGGCCTCACCCATGCATATTCGTAACGTCGCTGTCGTTCTCCTCATATGCGTCACGGGCTCTTGCGCCACCGTTTTGATTCCTCCCCTTGCCGCGCCCGCCACCGCGCCCTTGGGTCAAGCTTCGTGCGCGGCATTGCCTGAAGGTTTGACGCTTTATGCGGGCGTTACTTTTGCCGAGGTCGAGCGGCAGGGCAGATTTCCCATGCAGCACCCGCAGCGCCGCTACTTGAAGACCAGCAACCATTTGTGGCGCAATTTCCGAGATGGACTAGAGCCCGCTGACCTCATATTCGAGTATGTTCAAGACGAAAGCTTTGAGGCGAAGCCGTTTCACCACGGCGGCTTATCCGCCTTCCGTGGCGGCTGCACAATCAAAATCGAGCAGGTCTGGATCACGTGAAGCCTAACAATGCGTTCAAGCCGACACCGCTTCGTTACGCCAAGGACATGGCAGGTGCAGCTTGCCATGTCCTTGGCTCCACTGCGCGGCGCGGCTTAACTTAGGTGTTAGGCCTCAGGGGAGACATCGTGTGGAGCTGACACAACTGGAAGCATTGCGCGCCTACGCGCGCTCACTGAACACTCTCACGGTAGAGCCACTCGAACCATTGCTCGCCGACGACTTCACTTATGAGTCGCAGAGCGTTTTTTCCGCCTTGGAATCGAAAGAAGATTTCCTGAACTACTTTCGGCCAAAACTTCAAACCATTGCAGCATCGGGTTCGGCTGTTTTCGCAGAGATGGGGACGGTTTCAGCCTATGGCGGGCTCCAGCCCTGTGTCGTGCTTGCCCAGGGCGAAAGAGAAAGCCTTGTTGGTCTTGTACTCGCCAAGGTGCAAGACGGTATGCTGAAGCGCCTAGACCTTTGCATTGTGCCGCCGCCTCAATCGGCAGAGCGCAGCGGAGAGTACCCGGCCTGAGGCCTAACAATTCGTTCAAGCCGAACTTGCTTCGCTACACCAACAACGTGGCGGGTAAAGCTTGCCACGTTGTCGGCTACGCTACGCAAGTCGGCTTAACTCAGGCGTTAGGCCGCAATGGACGCTCCTCTGATCCCGAAACTAATCAAGCAGAGACGGCGCTTGTTACAAAGCTACGTGATCCACGTGGTTTGGTTCGCCGCGATGATCATCACGGCCATTGCCCATTCGTCTAGAACCATAGTTGCGGGGTCAATTTTCCTGGCGCTTGTAACTGTCCCACCCGTCATTGCCTATGCGGCTGCAGTGCACAGAACATGCCGCGCCATTGACCCAAGCGCCAAGACGATCGGGCTCGTGCCTATGATCATAATGACGGTGCTTTTCACGCCATTTGAGTCTGGCTTGGTGGTTCCAGCCAAGAACCTACTGGTGTCGCGTAAGCTGCTTCGACAACATCAGCCTGCTTTGGTCGGACCGATTGCTTCTGTTCAACGTGATACAAGTCCTCGGGCAAGTCCCAGCGAGTTGTTGTAATGTTTCGGCTCAGGGTTAGCCGTGTCGGGTCGGGCACAAATTCCCGGTCACAGCGGCCTAACAAGTCATTCAAGCCGACGCCGCTTCGCGGCGCGGCTTAATTC
>JAEWFF010000026.1 GCA_023388965.1 Pseudomonadota bacterium
AACGGGAGAGGGGGCAACCTGTTGTGCTGCGGTCGGCATTCCCCCGGTCCTCATCCTTGAGGAGGCGCGGAGCGCCGTCTCGAAG
Source organism: Pseudomonadota bacterium (assembly GCA_023388965.1). Taxonomy (GTDB): domain Bacteria; phylum Pseudomonadota; class Alphaproteobacteria; order Rhizobiales; family Methylopilaceae; genus Flaviflagellibacter. Next base: position 86 of record JAEWFF010000026.1, read on the forward strand.
GATGGTCGAGAACTCGGTGCTCGCACATCGCATATCCCGGAAGCGGCGGAGCCGCTGTCCGGGATCCATACGCCGTGATGTTGCGGGATGATCTCCGGTGTTGCGGTTATCCCCGCCCACACCGGGAGTATGGGTCCCGGGCTCCGCTTCGCGGCCCCGGGACACGCGAGGATCATACCCCTCACCTCGCTCATGGCCTTGCGGCCATGAGTCGTCCTCTCCCACAAGGGGAGAGGATGGGCACCGAGTTCGCTGCCCATGGTTCGAGACGCGATGCTACGCATCGCTCCTCACCATGAGGTTGCGGCCCCGGGACATGCGGCAGCGGAAAAAAGGAAGGCCCGGTACAGACCGGGCCTTCCGGGTTGAGGGGTCTCGATCCGCTCAGGTTCCCGTCTTCGCGTCCGACTTCGTGTCGGTCTGTGCCGTGTGGCCCGGCGAGCAGTCCGCCGAGGCCGGGACGGCAAAGGCGGTCAGCGCGCCAAGCGCCAGCACCGCAGCGATCACTCTTTTCATGGTTCACCTCTCGTCGGTCAGTGAATCCAGAACGCGAGTGTGACCGAGAAGATCGCGCGCACAAACCGCAAATGGCCGGGGCTGACGGGTTCGTGATCCGACGCGAAAGGCCCGGCGCTGTGGCCGGGCCTTTTTTGCATTCTTCGCGAGGGTCTCGAATCCGCGGGAAGAAGAGGATCTAGCGGTAGAGCTGTCCGGCTTGGGCGATTGCGGCGGGCAGCGCGTTCGAATCGATCATGGCGAAAGGCAGCGCCATGAAAGCGAGCGCGCCCAGATAGGCCGCGAGCATCAGAAGATTGCGCCTCAGCGACATGATTGCCTCCAACTCGTCATGAGAACGGTTTTAGGGCCGTCCTGTTTCCATCGGATGTCGCCGGATATGTCGGCGCGGAAATGAAAAAGGTTCATGTCCCCGTCCGGGCTCGCGGATGCGCGGCGGCATGGACCGCCATCAGGCGGTCGGCATCGACCTCGGTGTAGATCTGCGTCGTCGACAGGCTGGCATGGCCCAGAAGCTCCTGGATCGATCTGAGATCGCCGCCGCGCGCGAGAAGATGGGTGGCGAAGGAATGCCGCAGCGCATGCGGCGTCGCGGTGTCGGGCAGGCCGAGGGCCGAGCGCATGTCCTGCATGGAGCGCTGGATGATGCGCGGCGAAAGCGGACCGCCCTTAGCGCCGACGAACAGCGGGCCTGTGGGCGCGAGCGTCCACGGGCAGAGATCGAGATAATCCGACACCGCCTGCGAGACGGCGGCGATGACGGGCACCTGCCGGGTCTTGCCGCCCTTGCCGGTGACGGTCAGGACGGATGCGCCGGTCACGGGCGCTTCCTGCCGCGTCAGTGACAGGGCCTCGGCGATGCGCAGGCCGCAGCCATAGAGCAGAGCGATGACAGCGGCGTCGCGCGCCAGAATCCATTGCGGGCGCTCCTCATGGGTGCGCAGATCCGCGTCGGTCAGCCGGCGGGCGGCATTCGGAGACAGCGGTTTGGGCAGGCTCCGGGCGATCCTGGGGGCGCGGATGGCGTTCAGCGCCGAGGCCGAGCCGCGCCCCTGCCGTTCCAGAAAGCGGGCGAAGGAACGGGCGGCCGCAAGCGCGCGCATGACCGAGCGGCTGCTCAGCCCCTCGCTCCGGCGGCGCGCGAGAAAGGCGCGCACATCGCGCGGCTGCAGACCAGCGAGATCGTCGAGCGATGGCGGGCCGCCGAGATATTCCTGCAGGAAAGCGAGGAAGAAGCGCACATCGCGGCCATAGGCCTCGACCGACAGGCGCGACAGACGCCGCTCGTCACCGAGATGGGACAGCCAGGCCCCAACTTCCGCCCGCACCTCGGCGGAGCCGGGCAGGACATTCTCAATTGCGCTCATTGAGATAGGATGGGCAAGGCTGCTTAATAAAATCCCATCATCCGGCCGGGTTGCGCTTAGCGGGAACCCGCCGAACCGACCGCTGAAGGAGATGAAAATGGCGATCAGCACCAAGGCCGAAGCGCGTGCCCTTACCTCGGAGGAGCAGACCTTCGTCAGCAACACACGTCATCCGGCATTGCAGGCGCTGCCCGACGACGAATTGCGAAAGCTGGCGAGCCTCGTGCGCGAACGCCGCGACCGCGCGCAAAGCGAAGCCAATCGCCAGCGGCGCGAAATGCGCCGCAAGGGCGAACCGAAAGGCACGAAGCCCGCCGCCGGCGATGCCGGCAACCGCTTCAAGGCCGAGATTCTCGCCGCAGCGATGGTGCGCCTCAATGCCGAAACGAAACGGCGCCAGCGCATGGCGGCGCATATCGCGCTGCGGGCTTCGGCCAACCGGGCGCTGGCGCTGAAGCAGGAGGCCGATTCGAAAGCCGGCGATTTCAACACGAGGCGGGCGCATTCCGGTATGAAGGCCAATCCGAACCGCCGCGCCGAAGACCTCGTCAACCCGATGGAGCGTGGACGCCAGCGCAAGGCCAAGGCCGTGGCGCAGGCAAAAAGCGATTCGCGGCGGGCGGAAGCCTCGGCAGGCTGATCCGGATCGCGGTCCGGGACAGGCGGCGGCGTGCTGCCGCTACGTAACCATCCTGATTGCCGCGCGCGTTTCCCGGGCGCCAACATTCTCCCGTGACGAGGTTCGTTGCGGGAGAATGTCATGACGTCGAATGTCGGAGGAATCGATCCCGTCCTGAGGATCGCGGTGGGCGTTGCCCTTGTTCTGTTCGCGCTGCTCGGCCCGGCAGATCTGACCTGGAAATGGGTCGCCTATATCGGCATCGTGCCGATTCTGACCGGCCTTATCGGCCGGTGTCCGGCCTATCGGCTGTTCGGCCTGACGACCTGTCCGGTCCGGGGGCGTTGAGGCGCAGAATATTCATGCATCGACGGCAGATGGTCGGGGCGAGGGGCTGCCGGTTTTTTGCCCCTCACCCGGGCCGCTTCGCGGTCTCGACCTCTCCCCGTAAACGGGGAGAGGCTGTTCACCCGATGCTCTGCCCCGTCTTCTTCCAGTCGGCGACGAACTGGGCGAGGCCCTTGTCCGTCAGCGGGTGGTTGGCGAGGCTCTTGATGACCGAAGGCGGGCAGGTCGCGACATCCGCGCCGATCAGCGCCGCTTCCTTCACATGGTTCGGCGAGCGGATCGAAGCGGCGAGAATCTCGGTCTCGAACGCCGGGTAATTGTCGTAGATCGTCCGGATCTCGCGGATCAGTTCCATGCCGTCCATATGGATGTCGTCGAGGCGGCCGATGAAGGGCGAGATGAAATTGGCGCCGGCCTTGGCGGCCAGCAGCGCCTGATTGGCCGAGAAGCAGAGCGTCACATTGACCATCGTGCCTTCGGAACGGAACGTGCGGCAGGCCTTCATCCCGTCCCAGGTCATCGGCACCTTGATGACGATATTGCCGGCGATCTTCGCCAGCGCGCGCCCTTCCTTCAGCATGCCGTCGAGATCGGTCGCGGCCACTTCGGCGGACACCGGGCCGGGAACAACCTCGCAGATCTCTTTCAGGATCTCGGTGTAGGGCCGGTTGGCCTTCAGCACGAGCGACGGATTGGTGGTCACGCCATCCAGAAGGCCGGTTTCCGCAAGCTCGCGGATTTCGGCAATGTCGGCGGTATCGGCAAAAAATTTCATGACCTAAAGTCCCTCGCCCGAGTCGGGCCGTTCCTCGCGCGCCCGGCGCGCTTTTGCAAGAGCCCGCGGATGCCCCTCTCTCATATAGGCGCTGCACAGGTCTGCGGTACCGTGGCGGCATGACACGGCGCGTCGAGGTCCTGATGCCGGTCGCGCTCGACCGCAGCTTCACCTATGCGGTGCCGGACGGGCTGGAACTGCAGGACGGCGAGATCGTGGAAGTGCCGCTCGGCGGCGGGCTTCAGGCCGGCGTCGTCATGGGGCCGGGCGATCCGGACGTGCCGGCGAAGAAGCTGAAAAAGGTGGCGGCGGCCTACGATCTGCCGCGCCTGACGCCCGATCTCCTGAAATTCGTCACCTGGGTCGCGCGCTATACATTGTCGCCGGCCGGCATGGTGCTGCGCATCGCCTTGCGCGGCGCGCGCAATGTGGCCGAGGAGGCGCCGAAACGCGCGGTTGTCGCGACGGGCGAGGCGCCCTCGCGCCTGACGCCGGCGCGTGAAAAGGTGATGGCGGTCGCGGCCGACAATCTGGCGCGCGGCAAATCCGATCTCGCGCGCGCGGCGGGCGTGTCGCCGGGCGTCATCGACGGCCTCGTCGCGGACGGCGCGCTGCGCGTGACGGAGCGTCCGCCGGAGCCCATCGGCGCCGGCCTCGATGCGGTTCATGCGCCGGCTGTGCTCAATGACGGCCAGCGCGCCGTGGCCGATGCCCTGATCGAGGCCGTGCGTACGCGCACATTCTCCGCCCATCTCGTCGAGGGCGTCACCGGCTCCGGAAAGACCGAAGCCTATCTCGAAGGTGCCGCCGAGGCCCTGCGCGAGGGGCGGCAGGTCCTGATTCTCTTGCCCGAAATCGCGCTGACGAAAGTCATCATCGACCGGGTCGCGGCGCGGTTCGGCGCGGCCCCCGGCGAATGGCATTCGACCGTTTCCTCCAAACGCCGGGCGCGCATCTGGGCGGGCGCGGCTTCCGGCGAGACGCGGATCGTGGTCGGCGCGCGCTCGGCCCTGTTTCTTCCGTTCCGCGATCTCGGCCTCATCATTGTCGACGAGGAACATGACGGCGGTTTCAAGCAGGACGACACGCCGATCTATCATGCGCGCGACATGGCGGTCGTGCGGGCGCAGATTGCGGGCATTGCTGTCGCGCTCGTCTCCGCCACGCCCTCGATCGAAAGCCGCGTCAATGCCGAGGCCGGGCGCTATGCGCATCATCTGATGCCGGAGCGCTACGGCGGGCGGACGCTGCCGGAACTCGGGCTGATTGATCTGCGTAAGGACATCCCGCCGCGCGGGCGGTGGATTTCGACGCGCCTCGAAGACGAGGTGCGCGAGACGCTCGAACGCGGCGAACAGGCGCTGCTGTTCCTGAACCGGCGCGGATTCGCGCCGCTGACGCTCTGCCGCTCCTGCGGCCACCGCTTCCAGTGCCCGAACTGCACGGCCTGGCTGGTGGAGCACCGCTTCCGCCGGCAATTGGCCTGCCATCATTGCGGCCACACGGAACCGGTGCCGCCGGCCTGCCCGCAATGCGGCAAGGCCGACACGCTGCACGCCGTTGGCCCCGGCGTGGAGCGCATCCGCGACGAGGCCGCCGAACTCTTTCCCGAGGCGCGATTGTCGGTCCTCTCCTCGGATGTGATGACGGGCGCCGAGCATATGCGCGCCGAACTGAAGGCGGTGGCCGATCACGAGGTCGATCTGATCGTCGGCACCCAGCTCGTCACCAAGGGGCACAATTTTCCCGACCTCACTCTGGTCGGCGTGGTCGACGGCGATCTCGGCCTCTCGACCTCCGATCCGCGCGCGTCGGAACGCACCTTCCAGCTTCTCGAACAGGTGACGGGGCGCGCGGGGCGTGGCGACCGGCCGGGGCGCGGCCTGATCCAGACTCACGATCCCGCCCATCCGGTCATGCAGGCTCTGCTCCACCGCGATGCCGAGGGGTTCTACGAGGCCGAAATCGCCGGCCGCCAGGCGGCGGGCCTGCCGCCTTTCGGACGGCTCGCGAGCCTCATCGTCTCCGCGCCGTCGAGGCCCGAGGCGGAATCATGGGCGCGGACTTTGGCCCAGCTTTTTCCGGAGGCCGACAATGTGCGTCTGCTCGGCCCCGCCGAGCCGCCTTTCGCCATTCTGCGCGGCCGCCACCGCATGCGCCTGATCGTCAAGGCACCGCGCAATTGCGATCTTCCGGCCTTTCTGCGGGACTGGCTGGCGCGGGCGCCGAAGCAGCCAGGCGCGGTTCAGGTGCAGGTCGATGTCGATCCGATGAGCTTTGTGTGAAGCCACCGCGACTACCCCGTCTTGCGAAGACGTGCGCGCGCCGCTTCCGCGAGAAAGGCCGAGCGGCTTTCACCGCGTTCCGCCGCATCGCGATCGATCTGTGCCAGAAGTCCTTCTTCGATCGAAACATTGATCCGTTGCGCCTTGCCGACGACATCGACGACATAGGGCACAATGATTGCGCCTTGTCTGGTCTCACTCTGAAGCGCCGGCACAAGTTCTGTCAGGCTGTGGATGTGCGGCAGTGGATCTCCGTCCTCCACCATTCCATCGATATGAAACGAGAGGGCCTGAAGACCCTTGAAATAAGCTTCTTCCGCAGTTCCGCCCCCCGAAATGCAGCCGGGAAAATCCGGAAAGCTGACGCCGAAAGCTCCGTTTTCTTCGTGCAGAAGTCCAACAACAACATGCTTTGCCATACACTCTCCGTGGTGACTGGCGCGGGCGGACTACCAGTCCCATCCCGCCTGTCTGTAGATCGAACGCAGCGTGCCGGTGGGGATTTCGCGAACTCCAATGTCCAGCGTGACTTTGCCCAGCTTAACAGGATGCACGAATTGCTGGTGGTCTCCCGGACCTTTACGTTTCAGCGTCCAGCCGTCTGAAGCGAGCAGCTTTAGAACCTCGCGAGGCGTCATCGGCCGCCGCTTGGTCATGCTCGGTCCAATCTCAAGTGTGTATATATACACACGCAGAGCCGTAAATCCATAGCTGTGTGTATCCTACACACGGAGGGTTTGCCTAGGCGCAGATTGGGACCCCGATGAATTTACAGGCTATTGCGTCGCACACAGGTCGTGTTGCACCCCCGACACCTGTGTGATAGTCAACCGGCGGTCAGCGGGGACGAGCCCCGAGGCTCGAGTGAATTTCTAGATATTTCAAGGGGTTGGTGTCAGGGCCGCAGGGCCGGACAGCGGGCTCTTGGATGAGACGGCGAGAGACCTTCTTCGTGTCCGCAGACGACGCCACCCCGACAGGCATGGCCGGCCGCTATGCGACCGCCCTGTTCGAGCTTGCCGACGAGTCCAAATCCGTCGACAAGGTTCTTGACGATCTCGCGCGCTTCGAAGCGCTGGTTCAGGGCTCCGAGGACCTCCAGCGCCTCGTCCGCAGCCCCGTCTTCACCTCCGAGGAACAGCTCGGCGCCATTTCCGCCATTCTCGACAAGGCCAAGATCGGCGGTCTCGCCGGCAATTTCGTGTGCCTTGTCGCCCAGAACCGCCGCCTGTTCGCCGTCGAGCGCATGATCCGCGCCTTCCGCGCGATCGTCGCCGAATCGCGCGGCGAGCTGACGGCCAGGGTCACGGTCGCCGAGCCTCTGTCCGCCGCGCATATGAAAGATGTGAAGGCGGCGCTGAAGGACGTGACCTCCAAGGACGTCAATATCGACCTCAAGGTCGATCCGTCGATCATCGGCGGCATCATCGTGCAGCTTGGCAGCCGCATGGTCGATGCCTCCCTGAAAACCAAACTTTCCGCCATCCAAACCGCCATGAAAGAGGTGCGCTGATGGACATCCGCGCCGCTGAGATCTCCACGATCCTCAAGAACCAGATCAAGAATTTCGGCGAGGAAGCCGAAGTCTCCGAAGTCGGACAGGTGCTGTCCGTCGGCGACGGCATTGCCCGCATCTACGGCCTCGACAAGGTGCAGGCCGGTGAAATGGTCGAGTTCCCCGGCGGCATCCGCGGCATGGCGCTCAACCTCGAAACCGACAATGTCGGCGTCGTCATCTTCGGCTCGGACCGAGACATCAAGGAAGGCGACACGGTCAAGCGCACGGGCGCGATCGTGGACGTTCCGGTCGGTCCGGAACTGCTCGGCCGCGTGGTCGACGCGCTCGGCAATCCGATCGACGGCAAGGGCCCGATCAAGACCAAGCAGCGCGCCCGCGTCGACGTGAAGGCGCCCGGCATCATTCCGCGCAAATCGGTGCATGAGCCGATGCAGACGGGCCTCAAGGCCATCGACGCCCTGATCCCGGTCGGCCGTGGCCAGCGCGAGCTCGTCATCGGCGACCGTCAGACCGGCAAGACCGCGATCATTCTCGACACCTTCCTCAACCAGAAGCCGCTCAACGATGGCGACGACGAGAGCCAGAAGCTCTACTGCGTCTACGTCGCCGTCGGCCAGAAGCGCTCCACCGTCGCGCAGCTCGTGAAGGTGCTGGAGGAGCGCGGCGCGCTCGAATATTCGATCGTCATCGCCGCGACCGCTTCCGACCCGGCGCCGCTGCAGTACATCGCGCCGT
>JAEWFF010000030.1 GCA_023388965.1 Pseudomonadota bacterium
TCGGAGAAGACCTTGCGTCCGCCAGCCAGCAGGCGCGTCACCAGCGTGCTCTTTCCCGCGCGCCGGCTTGCCGGAAACAGCACCAGGCGATCGCCGAAGGCGACCGAGCCGGCATGCAGCAATCCCAACCCCGCTGTGTTGTCCACATAGCCGTTGACGATCTCGACGAGCGCCGAGCAGACGATGCCGAGATCGTCGCTTTCGATCGATCGCCACCCGTCATGCACGCGGTGCATCCGGAACGCGCCGTCTCCCCGCTCGATCTCGAGAAACGCATCGCTTCCCGTGTCGCCGCCGTCGATGCGCGCCGGCCAGCCGGTCAGCACCGCTCTCAAGGCATCCGCCACCGGCCGCGAGCGGGGGCACAGCCGAACGGGTCCCGGCAGCCCTTCCAGGTGAAGCAACATCGTCCCGCGTCTCCGTGACGAAACGCGGCCGACACGCCGCCGGCCGCTCATGGCATTGTGGAGAACGGACGGCGCCGGGCCGCGCATCCTTGCGGCCCGGCGACGATACCATTCTAGCGGAATATGCTCCGGAAGGCGTTCTCTATCGACCTGCCGGGATTGCCTCCGCCGGCACGCCGGCCACCCGAACCACGGCCGCGCCCGCGTCCGCCCGATCCGCCGCGGCTGCCGCGCCCACCACCGCTGCCGCGTCCGCCACCGGATCCGCGTCCGCCGCCCGAACCGCCACGCCCGCCGCCGCTGCCGCCACCCGAACCGCCGCCGCTGCCGCTGCCGCCCGATCCGCCGGAAGCATGCGCCTTGTCCATCGACAGGAGCGTCGGCGCCACATAGGCGGTGGTCGCAGCCAGGCCCATCAAGGCAAGAAGCCGCCTGCGGCTGGTGCTAACCTCTTCGCCCTGGCCTGCATCGGCCATGGCATCGATATGGTCGTTATCTCTGGTCATCTGACTTCTCCGTTTGTTCAACGCCGCCAAGCGCCAGCGGCCTCTCCTGCCGTCGTTGGCGGCATTGAGATGGAAACGGACGGCCGCAGGCTTTATTCCCCGCGCCGGTGATTTTTGTGCCGGGTTCTCCCGCGGCGTTTACGGAACAATCCCCGCGGGCACCCGTTCCGGAACGGGCGGGACAGCCAGGGAGAAGACCATGTCCGTAGCACGCATCACCGAAATCTCCTCGACATCGACCAAAAGCTTCGAGGATGCCATCAATGTCGGCATCGAACGCGCAGGAAACACCCTGCGCAACGTCAAGGGCGCATGGGTCAAGGACCAGGAAGTAAACGTGGAGAACGGCCGGATCGCATCCTACAAGGTCGTCCTGAAAGTCACCTTCGTCCTCGACGACTGATCCGCAGGGGCCGGGAGCGGCGGCATGGTCGCGACCGGCATATCCTTTTCGTAGGGACGAATATTGCTGGCGAGTTGATTGATGGCGTGCGAACGCGCGCCATCAATCATTTCTGGCCGAACGGGCACAGGCAGTCTGTGCCGCGCTCCTGTCGCAACCCTCTGCCCCCTCGTGCGTTCTGCCTGAAAAGATACAGGGAAAAGTCAGATGGACGCCGCACAATTCCGACTGCCGGTGCGTATCCAGTCAGCGCCGGGCGAGCCGATCAGTGAAGTCTACAGCGCCGAGCAGGCGCTCGATCTGCTACTGGCATGGCCGCATCATCAGGGCCGGGTTTACGAAGCTGCGCTGAAGGCGTGCTTCGCCGCCACGGTCGATGTCGAGGCTGCCGAAAAGGCGCAGCAGGCTTTCCGCGCTTTTGCGCGGCTGTCGGGCATCCTGTCGCGCGACATGATGCCTGCACTGCCCGGTTCCTTCGGCTTCCGCCCGCATCTGCCGGGATAGCACCCCGGATGATTTGTACGATGGATCGGCGTTGCTATCTCGGGGCGCCGAGCCCGGAGCTTGCGCCTTCTCTCATCTCCGGCCACCCCATCTTGACCGGACATTGAGACCGGTCGATCTTGCACCGGTATTCGGCATCGGTCATGCCCGGAGGGGGCGAGCCGCGATACATCGGTCCCGGCGCGCCGCATGCGGAAAGAACTGTCAAGGCCGAGGCGACCATGGCCAGCTTCCGCGCCACGGGAACCAGCCTTGCGATGCGGCTGCAATCTGCATTTCGGGATTCAGCCCCACCAACGCTCGTTCCGACAACCAATGCGACCTCCTGACAGACAGGTTGAACCGTTCAAGGGCGCACAGCGGAGCTGCGGCCTGACGATGCGTTCGCCCTATAGCACGCTCGTAACAGCCGGTTCAAACGCAGCAACGATCGAAATCCGCCATTTGCGATCTCGTCGCGAGCGAAAAAGGGCCGGCTTCGCGCCGGCCCTTTCCCTTTACTGCTTGAGTTCGAAGGTGACGTTGACCTGAACCCGGTAGGTGTTTTCGCCCGCCTCCACGGGCACCGAATCGGCGGCGGCCTCCATGCGGTAGGCCTTGGCGCCGAGCGGCATCGGCGGCGGTGCGAAGGACTGTTCGGAGAGTTCCAGGATGCGGCCGAGTTCGACGCCGGCTGCTTCGGCCAGCGTGCGGGCGCGGGCCACCGCGTCCTCGACCGCGCGCTTGCGCGCCTCGGTGGTGGCGGCTGCCGGATCGTCGTTGGTGAAAGTGATGTTGCCGCCCTGGTTGACGCCGAGCGTCACCGAACGGTCGATGATCTCGCCGACGGCGGCGATGTCGCGCACGCGCACGGTCAGCGTGTTGGAGACCTGGTAGGCGACGATGCGCGGCTGCTGCTCGCCGTCATTGTTCTGCGGATAGACGTAGCGCGGGTTGATCTGCAGGCTGGCGGTCTGGATGTCGCGCTGCTCGATGCCGGCTTCCTTCATAGCCGTGATGACCGCATTCATGGCCTCGTTGTTGGCGTCGAGCGCTGCGCGCGCGGTATCCGCCTCGCGCATCACGGCAAGGCTGACGATCGCCATGTCGGGAGCGATCGCGGTCTCGCCCTCGCCGGTCACGATCACGCGCGGCGTCTTTGCCGGCTGAGCCTCCTGGGCCATGGCCACGCCGGGCAGGGTCATCGCTGCGGCAAGCAGCATCGGCAGATATCTGCGGTTCATCTGGTTCTCCAATAGGTTGTTTCCCAAGACCCGATCGGCATAGGAAGCGATTATGGGTGGATTGCGGCGGCAGTCTTGTGCCGGAGCAAAAAAGCAACTAGGTCAGCGGCGGTGGGGCCTGTAGCTCAATGGTTAGAGCCGGCGGCTCATAACCGCTTGGTTGGGGGTTCGAGTCCCTCCGGGCCCACCAGTCTACCCTTAAGTAGCTGAAATCTCTAAAACAATAGCAAAATCAATCACCTGAAAAGTTGACCTGCTACACAAGAATGCTACACAAGCAGGATGAAGCAGGTGGAAAAAGTCACGGGTTTGATGCGGCGGGGCAGCACATACAGCCTTCGCCGTCGCGTGCCGACTGATTTGGTCGAAGCGCTGGGCAGGCGCGAAATATGGGTTGCCCTTGGAACGTCCGACTATCGAGAAGCGGCAAAGGAAGCCCGTCGCGCATCTGTTCGGCTCGATATGGAATGGGATGCTGCCCGCGCCGCTCTCAAAAACGGCGAGCCTGTCCCCTCAAAGAATACGGTCGCCGAAGCCGACATTCGCCGCGCCGTGCTGGGTGACTTCTGGCGAGCCGAACAAGGCGCAACCGTCGCCCACGACGATGATGTGCGAGAGAATGCCGAGCATGACATTGACGGCTATCAGCGCCGTGACCCTTCGGCGGAAGCCGCCCTTGTCTCGCAAGCCCGGTCGCTGATCGACAAGCACAAGCTCAACATTCCCCTGCCGGACGCAACGCGCGTTGGTCAGCGTGCCGAGCCCTTCACGGCTTCGCCGGAACTCGTGAAGCTTCTGGAATTGCTGCGCCGCGCGGACATAGAGCATTTGAAGCGCATGCTAGACCGGATGGACGGGCAGCACGGCGACGTTGCGCATGATCCGCTTTTCGCCGGGGTGAATTCCGTGTCGCCGCGCCCTGCCCTGTCCGAAGGCATTACGCTGGGCGAAGCAATCAAGCGCATGGAAACGGACCCTACACGGGCGCATCTTGGCGACACGGCCGACGCCAAATATGTGATGACCTTCCGCGCCATGAAGGAAGTCATCGGCCCTGATAGGGCGCTGGCGTCGATCACGCGAGCCGATTGCGCCGACGTGCAAGAGTTGCTGGCGGGCATCCCGGCGAACGTCTCAAAGCTGAAAGCCTACGCGAAGTGCGAGACCTTGCGGGAAATCGCGGCGCTGGCGGCAACGCGCACTGACAGGAAGATGGCGGTCGGCACGGTGCGGGTCTACACGCATACGCTGTCCAGCTTCTTCAATTGGGCCATCAACAAGGGGCTGATAACCGTCAATCCCGCCGTGCGCCTCGCGCCGGCCAAGGGCGCGGCCGAAGTGTCGAAGCAACCCTTCACCGTCGAGGAAATGAACAAGCTTGTCGCCGGGCTGGGCCAATGGTCGAAGGGCGGCGCGCTCTCCGGCCGGTGGTGGGTGCCGCTGATCGCGATCTATTCCGGCATGCGTCTTGGCGAGATAGTCAGCCTTACGGTTGATGACGTTGGCATGCGCGACGGCGTTGAATGCTTCCTGCTGCGAAAGACCGCCGACAAGAGCTTGAAGACGCCGGGCAGCGAACGAGTGCTGCCGGTGCATCCCGAATTGATCCGGCTGGGCTTATTGCAACGGGTTGCAAAATTGCGAGAGGGCGGCGAGACACGGCTGTTTCCTGATTTGCAGGGCGAAGGCCAAGCCGAGTTATCGGACCTGTTTCAGAAGCGGTTCGCCTACTGGCAAAAGAAAGTGCTGGGCATCGACCGGCCGGGCGTCTCGTTCCATTCCTTCCGCCATGGCTTCCGGGACGCGCTACGCGAGGCGGGCGTGCCTATTGACGCAACCCGCGCGCTGGGCGGCTGGGCAAGATCGGGCGGTGTCGAAGAACGCTACGGACAGGGCACGAGACCATCGACGTTGGGCCGATGGATGGCGACGGTCAAATATGACGGCTTGGTCCTGCCGGACGCGCAACTCTAATTGTCAAAGACCTGTTCTAGGGTCGCGCTCACGTCGAAGACGCCGGTTGCCGGATGTCCCCTTCGTCTTCTGCGATGATGTCCGCGCAGCGGTTGTTTAGTTCATGCTTAAATAGCTCTGCCAATTCGCTGCAACGGGTTGCACTAGGCCGGCCTTGCCCAGCCGTTGGCCTGACCCCATAGGGTGGCCCGGTTTCAATCTTAGTGCATGATGGGCATCTGGGCCATCGCCTGGGCAGATGGGGGTGCCGATCCGGGTGATTGTCCGGGCCAGACGATTGCCTCCGGTGCCGGCGGCTTGTAGCCGAGCGATGAG
>JAEWFF010000039.1 GCA_023388965.1 Pseudomonadota bacterium
AGACCCTGGAGGTCGACCTCCCCGCCGTGGTCACCACCGACCTGCGCCTGAACGAGCCGCGCTTCATCAAGCTGCCCGACATCATGAAGGCCAAGAGCAAGCCGATGGAGTCGATCCCGTTCGCCGAACTGGGCGTGGAGGCCGGTGAAGGCCTCAAGACCACCGCCTACGCCCCGCCGCCCAAGCGCAGCAAAGGCGTGATGGTGAAGGACGCCGCCGAGCTGGTTGCTGCGCTGAAAGAAAAAGGCCTTCTTTAATTTCCCGTCGTTCCCGCGAACGCGGGAACCCAAGGACGTCCATGGATTCCCGCATACGCGGGAATGACGACGGACCCGAGGAACCCAACATGTCCAAAGTCCTGATCATCGCCGAGCACCTGGACGGCGCCCTCAACGCCTCCACCGCCAAGTGCGTCACCGCCGCCAAGGCGCTCTCCCCCGAATCCATCGACATCGTGGTGCTGGCCGCCGATCCGGCTGCCGTCGCTGCCGAGGCCGCCCAGATCGACGGCGTGGCGCGCGTGCTGACCGTCGCCAGCGAGGCGAACGCCCACGCCATCGCCCAGGTGCTGGCGCCGCAGGTCGCGAAACTAGCCGAGGGCTACACGCACGTGTTCGGGCCCTCGACCACCTTCGGCAAGGACCTGATGCCGTGCGTGGCGGCCCTGCTGGGCGTGCCGCAGGTGACCGACGTCATGGCCGTGGAAGGCAGCCACACCTTCAAGCGCCCGATCTACGCCGGCAACGCGATCATCACCGTGGAGGCGCCCGCCGGTAAGACGGTCGTCGCCACCGTGCGCACCGCCTCCTGGTCCGAGGCCGGGAAAGGCGGTAATGCCGCCGTCGAAGCCGCCGAGGTGCACGCCGAGTTGCCGACCCACACCCGCTACAAGGACCTGGCCAGCGCCGAGTCGGACCGGCCGGACCTGCAGAGCGCCAAGCGTGTGGTTTCCGGCGGCCGGGGTGTCGGGTCGGCGGAGAACTTCAAGATCATCTACGACTTTGCCGACAAGATCGGCGCTGCCGTGGGCGCTTCGCGTGCCGCCGTCGACGCGGGCTACGTGCCGAACGAGATGCAGGTGGGCCAGACCGGTAAGATCATTGCGCCGGAGCTGTACATCGCGATCGGGATCAGTGGGGCGATCCAGCACCTGACGGGCATCAAGGATGCCGGGACGATCGTTGCGATCAACAAGGATCCGGATTCGGCAATTTTTGAGATTGCGGATTACGGGCTGGTGGGCGATCTGTTCAAGGTGCTGCCGGAGCTGGAAGCGGCACTGGGCTGAGCAGGCCGGTCAGCGACATGTTGGGGCGGCTGAAGGCGCTGGCCAAGAACCTGCTGGCGATCGTCTGGGTCCGGCGCAGCTACGAGGCGGTTATGCGCGTGGCACTCGAAGTGCTCGCCGCCAACCGCCTCACTTCGCTGCTGTACAGCGTCCTGAGTATCCCCTCGTTCAACCGCGAGCAGTTCGCGGTGCTGCGGGGGCGCCGGGACTACTACCGGAACCTGGGCCGGGTGCGGCGTTCGCGCACCGAGCTTCGCCGCAACATCCACCGCCTGGAGAAGGGGCTGCTGATGCGTCCCCGCCGGGACGTGTTCGCGCTCGACTACCTGCTCGAGACGCTGGAGTTCTACGAGAACGCGGTGTCCGGCGCCTGGGAGACCGACGCAACGGACGCGGGGGAGCTGGCATGGGCGCGTGACGTGCTGGTGGAGTATTTCTCCGTTGTCGACGGCGGCCATCCCGGGGTCGCCGACGCGCGGAAGCGCTTCGACGCCGCAAACGCGCGGTTCCCGGTGGAGGGCGCCGACGCGGGCGCCTCTCGCAAGGTGCCCTACGCGCGGCTCCATGGGGTCAGGTCCGGGGCAAGATACTCAGACCTCCTTGCCTTGGCCCGGCAGCGCCGCTCCGTGAGGTGGTTCGAGCCGCGGGCGGTTCCGCGTGACCTGATCGACCAGGCGCTGCTCGTGGCGCGCGAATCGCCCTCTGCCTGCAACCGGCTGCCCTATGAGTTCCGGATCTTCGATGAGCCGGAGCTGATACGGCGGGTTGCCACCATCCCGTTTGGTACGGCGGGATATGCGGAGCAGATCCCTGCCGTTGCCGTGCTGGTCGGACGCTTGCATCACTACTTCAGCCCTCGCGACCGGCATGTCATCTACGTCGATGGGGCCTTGGCGGCAATGCCCTTCATGCTCGCGCTGGAGACGTTGGGGCTGGCGTCGTGCGTGATCAACTGGCCGGACTTCGAGCCACTCGAGCGGCGCATGCAGTCCACCCTGGCCCTCGCCGCGGATGAGCGGGTGATCATGCTGATCGCGATCGGGTATGCCGACCCAAAGGGGTTGGTGGCCTGGTCGGAAAAGAAGCCCCTGGATACGCTGCGTCGCTACAACGACTTGGGCGGTTGACGTGACGAGACCCATGCAAACAGGGGTTCCTGACCGATCGCCAGGCCGACGTCCACGAGCAGGTAGAGCGCGCGCGCCAGGACCGAGACCGCCAGCGCCTCGGCTGCCGGCGCGTACGCAAGCAGTCCGAATGTAAGGACCGCGTCCCGCACCCCAAGGCCCGCCGGCGCAAACAGGACCAGGAACCCCAGGGCGTAGGCGAGGGCGAACAGTCCTGCAGCAAACATCGGCGGCAGGCTCAGGCCGAAGGCGAGCGCCAGCAGCCAGAATGCTGTTCCGAGCAGGCACCAGATACCCGCCTGGACGGCGAGTACCCGAAGATCCGGCAATGCGAGCCGGAGGTAGCGGATTGCCGCCTCCTTCCATCTCAGTAGGGCCGCCAATGCAATGAGCAGGCCCAGGAACGACAGCAGGAGCCACCAGCCCGCTGGGGCGCCCTGCAGCCCATGCCGGCCCAGTTCGACCAGGGCAGGTCCCGTGAGCGCGACGCCGGCAGTCGCTGCGCCCGCCACGACCCAGAGGCTTTCCACCAGGAGTGCGTCGCGGATCGCGGCATAGGACGCGCCGCGATGGCGGTACGCCGCTCCGCGGCCGACGAACTGCCAGACGCCGCCGGGAATGTACTTGCCGAGCTGGCTCAGGTTGTAGAGGCGCGCGGCGGTGGCGAAGTGCAGTCCGATTCCGCAGCGGACGGCGGCGATGCGAGCGTTCTCGGCCAGCAGGAATTTGGCCGCGATCATCGCTCCGGCGCTGGCAAGCAGCAGGCCCGGGGAGGTCTGCTGCAGCATCTCCGCGACATCGGCGCGGGCGCGATACAACAGCCAACCGGCCACGGCGATGACCCCGAGCATCCATCCCCACTTCAGCGCCGCGCGGATCTGGCTACGCAAGGTCGGCGCCCAGGGAAGGGGTCAGCAACGCGGTTACCGGGCGGTCGGCAGCCTCGCGGATGGCGGGCAGCTGCTCTCGGATCCGGACTCGAAGCCGGTCCCGCTCCATGAACACGCGCACGACCGTGGCGTGCAGCTCGTCGAGGCCGAGCCGCTCGTGGTCCATCACCTGGTCCTGCAGCTGGAACCGCGCCATGACTTCGGCGTACTTGTGGCTCCAGCCGAGCACGACCGGGGGTACCCCCAGGGAGAGGGCACCCACCATGGCGTGGAAGCGGGACACCAGCACGATGTCCGTCGCTGCCAGCAACCGCTTGATCTCCGCGGCGTTCAGGTCGAAGTCCGCCATCAACGGCCCGGGGGCGTCGACCTGCTGGCACTCGGCCCAAAGGCGTCGCATGACCGGCAGGTCATTGTTGCGCTCTGCCGGCCCGGCGGACTCGCGGGTGGCGTTGGGAAAAAGGACGACGAGGAATCCGCTTGCCGCCAGGCGTTGGATCAAGGCAGCGAGGACGGACTCGTACGTGCCACCAACCTTGCGTGCCTGCACGGCGAGAACGGCACTGGGACACAGTCCGACGATGCCTCGCACACGGGATGTTGCCCGGACCGCCTCCACCCTGTCGAGCAGGCGTCGCATTGCGCCGTCCCCTTCGCTGGTCAGACTCCAGTCTTCCCGGAAGTTGAAGGCGATGTCATCCGCCTGGGCGAAGCGCACTCCGGGGAAACGGGCCGTGGACAAGTGCGCGAGCGTCCCTGGGCCCCTTGCCCACACCATGCGGCACATGGGCAGGATCACGCGCGCCGCGAGGCGGTTGAGCCGGTTCCGGTACGGACCCGTGGCCTGGGGCATCTTTACGACCGGCGTGCCGATCAGCCACGCCGGCAGGATGGTCAGGGCGTTGAAGGGGAGGAATTTTTCGCGGCCATCGATGAACGCCACCCCCGCCAGGTCGACCAGTGCGACGGAGCCGGCCAGACCGCGGATGGCGGCAGGGGCGAAGGGGAGGACGCGGCTCCCCAGAAGTCTCCGTAACAGGCCGAACAGTAGCGACCACGGCAGCAGCCAGGCGACCAGCGCCAGGGGAGTGGAGCTGTGGATGGTGACCCGTGGGTCGTCGACGAGCCGGCGGTCTTCGCGCGGATAGTAGCTGTACACGTGGAAACGCGTGCCGGGCTGCTGTTCCGAAAGCCGCCCGATGACCGTTTCCAGCATTGCCTGGGCCCCGCGGTTGCCGTGGAAGGTGGCCGCGATGATCGAAAACGTCCTGTACTCCACGGGATGCTCCTGTTCCGGTCCTTGAGCCTGGCGGGCCGGGGAGTCTAGCAGTGGCACCGGCTGCGGCTGCGGCTGCGGCCGCGGGTGCCGCCCGATAGAATGCCGCTTCCCGTTGTCAGCGGTGTAAGCCCCGGCATGAAGTTGATCATCCAGATCCCCTGCCTGAACGAGGCGGAGACCCTTGCCATAGCGCTGGCCGAGCTGCCGCGCCAGGTGGAGGGCTTCGACGTCGTCGAATGGCTGGTGGTGGATGACGGGTCCACCGACGGCACCGCTGAAGTGGCGAGGCGGAACGGCGTGGACCACGTGGTCCGGCACCCGGCCAACCGCGGGCTGGCGGTGGCCTTCATGAGCGGGATCGAAGCGTGCCTGCAGCTGGGCGCCGACGTCATCGTCAATACAGACGCCGACAACCAGTACCGCGGAGGGGACGTGCCCCGGCTGACGGCACCGGTCCTGGCGGGAGAGGCCGACATCGTCATCGGCGCGCGGCCGATCGACGACACCGCGCACTTTTCCTGGATCAAGAAGAAGCTGCAGCGTCTGGGAAGCTGGGCCGTACGGGTCGCCAGCAAGACCCGGGTGGAGGACGCGCCGAGTGGCTTCCGGGCGATTTCCCGCGACGCGGCGATGCGCCTCAACGTGTTCAGCGCGTACACCTATACCCTGGAGACGATCATCCAGGCAGGCCAGAGCAACCTGCGCGTTGCATCCGTACCGGTACGCACCAACGGCGACCTGCGGCCATCGCGGCTCGTCAAGAGCATCCCCAGCTACGTGAAGCGCTCGTTGTTGACGATCGTGCGGGTGTTCGTGACCTATCGTCCCCTTGCGCTGTTCGTCTACGCCGGCTCGGTCTTCATGGCGGCCGGGATGCTGTTGGGACTGCGCTTTCTCTACTTCTACCTTACGGGCAACGGCGATGGCCACGTGCAGTCCGTCGTGCTGGCGGCACTGTGCATCATCCTGGCCGTGTTGCTGTACATGATGGGTCTGATCGGCGACCTGATCGCCACCAATCGTAAGCTGCTGGAGCGGATCCACTTGCGCGTGCGTCGCCTGGAAGGCGCACGGAAATGAAGGCGGGGCCCCAGCCTGTCCTCGGCCGCACGTCGGCGCTGGTGGCACTGCTGTTCCTGGTCAAGTTTGTCGCCTATGCCTGGTGGGTGACGCCGCTGTGGGATGTTGCGGACGAGTCCGGGCATGTTTCGTACGTCGAGGACGTAGCCCGTGGAACGCTGCCGGTGCTCGGCGAAGCGCGCATGGGCTTGGAAGTCACCCGGTCCTGGATCAACCCTGAAGCAAGCCCCGGCCTGAACTGGATCGCTCAGCATCCGCCGCTGTACTACGCGTTCGCGGCGCCGGTGCTCCGTATCGGTGAGGTGGCCGGACTCGATTTCGAGCAACGGGTTAGGCTGACCCGGATGCCGGCCGCGCTGTTCGGGGCGCTCGCCCTGCTGGGGCTCGCCCTGTTCCTGGCCCGCGCGACCGGGCGCGATGAGCTGGGCCTCGCCGGCGCACTCTTCCTCGGGGCCACGCCCATGTTCACGCACCTGTCCACGGGGGTGAGCCACGACACGCTCGTGGCCTGTACCGCTGCATGGGCGATGTACTGGTGCGCAAGGTGGCTGGACTCTGGCGTATTCCGGCACCTGCTGTACGCCGCCGCGCTGGTAGCGCTCTGCACGGTCACCAAAGTGACCGCACTCGCGATGGCGATGCCGCTGTTCTTCGCCATGGCCTGGCGGATCTGGAGGACGCGCGGTTACGGCGGAGGCCTCCACCCCGTCGCGCAGATTGCAGCGTTGTGGCTGGTGATGTTCACGCCTGTGTGTCTGTGGATCCTGCGGAACCTCCTGGTGATCGGGCAGCCCTTCCCCGGGTCCTCCTTGATCTACGACCGGGAAATCGTGGAAATCGGCTTCCTTGAGCTGATGCAGTCCTTCCCCTTCTGGCAGCACACGCTGGTCAACTTCATCGGGCTGCTCGGGTGGAACGGGACGGGGAACGGGGTCCTGTCCACGATCGCTGCTAATGGAAGCGCGGGGCGGTTTTTCCTGGGGTGCCTGGCCTTCCTGTCCCTGGGCGCCGTGGCTGCCCCGTTGACGCGGCACCTGCTCGCGGCGGTGCGATGGAGTCTGGCCGGCATCGGGTTGCTGCTCCTGGTGTGGATCTTCAGCCAGCCCCCGGTGGTCGTGCTCGCGAAATGGACTGCGTGGCTTCTGCTCGCCGCGCTGCTGTGTACGGTAGCCGCTCATGGGCGCGCGTTCGTGAGCGGTGCGGGAGACTTGGCCGACAAGCGATGGCTGCTCGCGGCAGGCGCGCTGTGCGTCCTCGCTTTCGCCTTCCTGTTCTATCACCACCTGTGGTCGATTTTCGCGGGAGCCATGCGGGCCACGCATGGCCGCTATTTTTATCCGGTGGTCCCCTTCCTGTTCCTGCTGCTGGCGTGGCCCTTTCGCGGCGAGGTGGCCAGCCGCTGCTTGCTGGGTGGTGCCGTAGGCGCATTGCTCGTCGGTGACTGGTTCTACCTGCACCGGGCCTTCGGCTTCTACGGTCTGCTGTGATGGGAAGGTACGCGGCTCTCGCGCTGGTCACGTTTGCCATTGTGGCGGGCCTGATCTGGATCCCTTTCCACACGATGGCTCCTCTTGGGGGGACCCGGTGGCACGCGCCGGAGCCTGCTGGCGAGATCCGGGGCGCATTTTCGCTTGAGCAGCGGGTGACCCCGGGCGTGGATGGCACGCTGCGCACGCATCAGTACTGCTTCGGTGTCCGGTTCGCCACCTACCAGCGTCGCAACGAAGGGGCAGTCCTGGTTGACTGGTCGCAATCGGGTGCACGGCAACAGTGGCGGGTCAGGTCGCGTAGGCTGCTGGACAACCAGTTCAGGTACTTCTGTCCTGACGCGGCAGGGGGACTCGACACCCCGTTTGACGTCCGCATCACTGGAGAAGGCGGGCGTCGAGGCAGCTCCCCGACGCTATGGCTGGTGGACGATGCGAGTCTCGGTGAGGCGCGCCTCAACGGCGTAGGTTTGGGGAAGGGAATCTCCCTCAGGGTGACGGAGCGCACCCGCATCGGGGTGCCGGACATGCTGCGGGCCGGCGGCGGGGCGTTCCTGGTTGGTTGGCTGTGCACCGTCCTGATCGGGTTGGTGGTACTCCGGCACGCGCTGCGTCCGCGGACTTCCGTCGCTCCCGGCGGGAAGTAGGGGCACGGCAAGTGCCCGAACGTCCGGTTCGGTTCGCGCGCGCTCCCGGATAGACTTGTTCCATCCCGCAATGGAGATGTCCCATGGCCCAGGCCCCCGTGGCGTCGCCCGTGTCCGGCGCCAAGAGCAAGCTCTATCCCGACGCGAAGACCGCCCTTAAAGGCGTGGTGGCCGATGGCCAGACCTTGGCGGTCGGCGGCTTCGGCCTGTGCGGCATCCCCGAAGCCCTGATCGAGGCCCTGCGCGACTCCGGCGTCAAGCGTCTGACCGCCATCTCCAACAACGCGGGCGTCGACGGCTTCGGCCTCGGCCTGCTGCTGGAGACCCGGCAGATTCGCAAGATGATTTCGTCCTACGTCGGCGAGAACAAGGAGTTCGAGCGCCAGTTCCTGGCCGGCGAGCTGGAGCTGGAGTTCAACCCGCAGGGTACCCTGGCCGAGCGCCTGCGGGCCGGCGGTGCCGGCATCCCGGCCTTCTTCACCGCCACCGGCTACGGCACCGTGGTGGCCGAGGGCAAGGAGACCCGCGAGTTCGACGGCAAGCACTACGTGATGGAGACCGCGCTGGTCGCCGACGTGTCGCTGGTCAAGGCGTGGAAGGCCGACAAGGCGGGCAACCTGGTGTTCCGCAAGACCGCGCGCAACTTCAACCCGGCCTGTGCCATGGCCGGCAAGGTCTGCATCGCCGAGGTCGAGGAAGTCGTGGAGATCGGCGACCTCGACCCCGACCACGTGCACCTGCCCGGCATCTACGTCGACCGCATCGTGCACAACCCGGATCCCGAGAAGCGCATCGAGCAGCGCACGGTGCGCGCCTAAGTACGTCGTTCCCGCGAACGCGGGAACCCAAGGACATTCGCAATGGATTCCCGCGTGCGCGGGAATGACGACAGAGAGATTGAGGAGCAACCCCAATGGCCTGGACCCGTGACGAAATGGCCCGCCGCGCCGCACAGGAACTGCGCGACGGCATGTACGTGAACCTCGGCATCGGCCTGCCGACGATGGTCGCCAACCACATCCCCGACGGCGTGGACGTGTGGCTGCAGTCCGAGAACGGCCTGCTCGGCATCGGCCCGTTCCCCACCGAGGAGGAGCTGGACGCCGACCTGATCAACGCCGGCAAGCAGACCGTGACCGCGCGCAAGGGCGCCAGCTATTTCGGCAGCCACGACAGCTTCGCGATGATCCGCGGCGGCCACGTCAACCTGGCGATCCTGGGCGCGATGGAGGTCACCGACAAGGGCGACCTGGCCAACTGGATGGTGCCCGGCAAGATGGTCAAGGGCATGGGCGGCG
>JAEWFF010000010.1 GCA_023388965.1 Pseudomonadota bacterium
GTGCAGATGGCCTTTGTGCCGGTGTTCAACGAGCTGCGCGAGCGCGGCGACCCGAAGGCGCTGAAGGAATTCCTCGACGCCATGGCCGGCGCGCTGCTGGCCGTGGTGCTGGTGTTCGCGGCCGTCGGCATGCTGGCCGCGCCGCTGCTGGCGCGCATTTTCGCGCCCGGCGCGATCGACGATCCCGAGAAGCTGGCGCTGATCGCCGGCATGCTCCGGATCACCTTCCCGTACCTCGTGTGCATCTCGCTGATGGCGCTGGTGGCCTCGGTGCTCAACAGCTTCGGGCGCTTCGCGCTTCCGGCGGTGACGCCGGTGCTGCACAACCTGGTGATGATCGCCGCCATCGTCTGGGCCTCGCGCTGGTTCGCCGAACCGGTGAAGGCGCTGGCCTGGGGCGTATTGGTGGCGGGCGTGCTGCAGCTGGCCCTGCTCTGGCCGGCGCTGGGGCGGCTGGGGATGCGCCCGAGCTTCAAACCGGGCTTCCACCATCCGGACGTGCGCCGGGTCGCCAGGCTGATGGTGCCGACCCTGTTCTCGTCGTCCGTGGCCCAGCTCAACCTGCTCGTGGGCACCATCTTCGCGTCGCTGCTGGTGACCGGCAGCCAGACCTGGCTGTACCTGTCCGACCGCCTGGTGGAATTCCCGCTGGGCCTGTTCGGCGTGGCCATCGGCACCGTGATCCTGCCGCACCTCTCGCGCCGGCACGCGGCCGAGGACAGCGAAGGCTACGGCGCCACGCTGGACTGGGCGCTGCGCATGGCGCTGATGGCCGGCGTGCCGGCGGCCGTGGGCCTGCTGCTGCTGGCCGAGCCGCTGACCGCGGTGGTCTACCAGGGCGGGCGCTTCACCCCGCACGACACCCGCATGGCGGCACTCAGCCTGGCGGCGATGAGCATCGGCATCCCGGCGTTCATGCTCACCAAGGTGCTGGCCCCGGCCTTCTACGCCCGCCAGGACACGAAGACGCCGATGCGCGCGGCGATCATCACCGTCATCGCCAACGTGGTGATGACCATCGCCTTCACCACGCCGCTGTGGCTGTGGAACGTGCCCGGCGCCCACGGCGGCATCGCGCTGGCGACCGGGCTGGCGGGCATCGTCAACGCCTGGCTGCTGTGGCGCTACCTGAAGCGCGCCGGCCTGGCGCGGCTGCAGCCCGGCTGGAGCGTGTTCTGGCTGCGGATGATCGCGGCCTGTGTCGCGATGGCGGCGACCGTGCTGGCGCTGGACGCGTGGATCGGCGACTGGACGGCGATCGGGAGCCTGCTGCTGCGCGCGGGCCTGCTGCTGGCGGTGGTGGCCGCCGGGGCCCTCGCCTACGGCGTGGCGATGCTCGCGCTGGGCCTGCGGCCGCGGCACCTGCGGCACTGAGCGCCGCTGCACCGCGGCGGGTCGCGCGCGGCCGCTATACTTGCGGGCCGACCCGGGTCGGGCGCGCTGCCACGGGCGGCCGCGCCACTCCACACATGGATCCCATGAAGCAGCTGTTCCGCGACGTCGACGGCGGGCCCCTGTGCCCCGAAGGCAGCGTGGCCTGCATCGGCGCCTTTGACGGCCTGCACCTGGGCCACCGCGCGCTGGTGCGCCACGCCGCCGGACGCGCGCGCGCGCTCGGGCTGCCGCTGGCGGCGCTGAGCTTCGAGCCGCTGCCGCGCGAGTTCTTCACTCCCGCCGCGCCGCCGCCGCGGCTGATGCTGCCGCGGGCGCGCGTCGAAGGGCTGTGTGACCTGGGCGTCGATCTGGTCGGCCTGCTGCGCTTCAACCGCGCGTTCACCGCCATGACGCCCGACGGATTCGCCGCGCGCGTGCTCGCCGGGCGCCTGCGCGCGCGGGAGGTCTGGGTCGGCCCCGGCTTCCGCTACGGCCACCGCCGCGCCGGCGACATCGGCAGCCTGCAGGCCGCTGGCCAGCTCATGGGCTTCAGCGCCGGCGAGATCGAGCCGGTACTGCTCGACGGCGAGCGGGTGTCCAGCACGCGCATCCGCGCCGCGCTGGTGGCCGGCGACTTCGCCGCCGCGGCGCGCCTGCTCGGACGGCCCTATGCCATCGGCGGGCGCGTCGTGCGCGGCCGCCAGCTCGGCCGCACGCTCGGCTTCCCCACCGCCAACCTGCGCTTCGGCGGCAAGGTGCCGGCGCTGCAGGGCATCTATGCCACGCGCGTGCACGGCGTCGGCGACGCGCCCTGGCCGTCGGTGTCGAGCTTCGGCACCCGGCCCACGGTCGACGGCGTCGAGCCGCTGCTGGAAGCCCACCTGTTCGATTTCGACGGCGACCTGTACGGTCGGCGCATCGAAGTGGAGTTCGTCGCGCGCCTGCGCGACGAGGAGAAGTACCCCGACCTGCCGACCCTGGTCGCGCAGATGGACCGCGATGCCGCCAGCGCGCGCGCGATCCTGATGCAGGCCCCCCAGCGAGCAACCGCGTGACCGACGACAGCCAGCGCTACAAGCCGACCATCCTCCTGCCCGAGACCGCGTTCCCGATGCGCGGGGACCTGCCGAAGCGGGAGCCGGGCACCCTTGCGCGCTGGGAGGCCGAGGGCCTGTACCGGCAGCTGCGCGAGCATGCCGCGGGGCGCCCGCGCTTCGTGCTGCACGACGGCCCGCCCTACGCCAACGGCGCGATCCACCTGGGGCATGCGGTCAACAAGATCCTCAAGGACATCATCGTCCGCTCGAAGACGGTCGCCGGTTTCGACGCGCCCTACGTCCCGGGCTGGGACTGCCACGGCCTGCCGATCGAGATCGCGATCGAGAAGAAGCACGGCCGCGTGGGCACCAAGCTCGACGCCAGGGCCTTCCGCCAGGCCTGCCGCGAATACGCGCTGTCGCAGGTCGAGCTGCAGAAGCAGGACTTCAAGCGCCTGGGCGTGCTCGGCGACTGGGACGATCCCTATCTCTCGCTGGACCCGAAGTTCGAGGCCGACGAGATGCGTGCGCTGGCCAAGGTGATCGACAACGGCCACCTGCTGCGCGGCGCGAAGCCGGTGTACTGGTGCTTCGACTGCGGTTCGGCGCTGGCCGAGGCGGAGGTCGAATATCAGGACAAGAAATCCGATGCCATCGACGTCGCCTTCGAAGTCGAGGATGCCGACAAGCTGGCTGCTGCGTTCGGTCTGCCGAATCTGGCCAAGCCTGCCAGCATCGTGATCTGGACCACCACGCCCTGGACCATTCCGGCCAACCAGGCACTGAACGTGCACCCCGAGTTCGTCTATGCGCTGGTCGACACCGGCGAGCGCCTGCTGGTGCTGGCCGAGGAACTGGTCGAGTCCTGCCTGCAGCGCTACGGTCTGGCTGGTGAAATCATCGCCCGTTGCGAAGGCAAGGTGCTGGAGCTGATCCGCTTCCGTCATCCGTTCTACGAGCGCTTCGCCCCGATCTACCTGGCCGATTACGTGGAAACCGGTGCCGGTACCGGTATCGTCCACTCGGCGCCGGCCTACGGCGAGGACGACTTCCGCTCCTGCAAGCACTACGGGATGGAGAACGACGACATCCTCGGCCCGGTGCAGAGCAACGGCGTCTACGTCTCCGACCTGCCGTTCTTTGGTGGACAGTTCATCTGGAAAGCGAACCCGGCTATCGTCGAGAAGCTCGCCGAGGTCGGCGCGCTGCTCAAGCACGAGTCGATCCAGCACAGCTACATGCACTGCTGGCGGCACAAGACCCCGCTGATCTACCGCGCCACGGCGCAGTGGTTTGTCGGCATGGACAAGGTTGCCCATGACGGCAGCTCGCTGCGCCGCCGTGCACTGGATGCCATCGAGCAGACCGAGTTCGTCCCTGCCTGGGGCCAGGCGCGCCTGCACGGCATGATCGCCGGGCGCCCGGACTGGTGCATCTCGCGCCAGCGCACCTGGGGCGTGCCGATCCCGTTCTTCCTGCACAAGGAAAGCGGCGAGCTGCACCCACGCACCGTCGAGCTGATGGAGCAGGTGGCGCAGCGCGTAGAGCAGGGCGGTATCGAGGCGTGGTCGAAGCTGGACGCGGCCGAGCTGCTCGGCGACGAAGCGGCCCAGTACGAAAAGATCACCGACACCCTCGATGTCTGGTTCGATTCCGGCACCACCCACTGGCACGTGATGCGCGGCTCGCACCCCATGGGCCACGAAAGCGGCCCACGTGCCGATCTCTATCTGGAAGGCTCCGATCAGCATCGCGGCTGGTTCCATTCATCGATGCTGGAAAGCTGCGGCACGCGTGGTCGTGCGCCTTATGACACGGTGGTCACGCATGGCTTCACCCTTGATGAGCAGGGTAAGAAGATGTCGAAGTCACTCGGCAATGTCATTACCCCTCAGGAAGTGATGAAAAATTCCGGTGCCGATATTCTGCGCCTCTGGGTGATGACCACCGATTACTGGGAAGATCAGCGTCTGGGGAAGAACACCATTCAGACCAATGTCGATGCCTACCGCAAATTGCGCAATGTCATCCGCTGGATGCTGGGCACCCTTGCCCATGATGAGGGGGAAACCCTGCCCTATGACAG
>JAEWFF010000052.1 GCA_023388965.1 Pseudomonadota bacterium
CAAGTGCGGTAAGACGAAGATGACCGAGAAGGGTCAACAGGTCACCATCAAGCCGACCGATCTGCGCGTCGTCTCGATCGACGTTACCTATGGCCGCGACGGGATTGCACCGGCGGCGCGGGGCACGCGTGAGACCGCAGACACGCTCAAAGGGCAACTTGCGAACGAAACAGTGCCTCCGGACGTGCAGGCTGCTGCAACGCAAGAAGTCTCCCAGCAGTGCGGCAGGCCCCTTTAAAGCGCCGACTTCCGTCTCGGTCTGAGCCTTGCGACGTTTTCGTTTGGTGAAGGTGCAAAAAAGCCGCTTCCGAATCCGGGGTCGGCTGTGCCAGAACCAAGGCCCATGCAGCGGTATATCTTCATCACCGGCGGCGTGGTCTCCTCCCTCGGCAAAGGCCTCGCGTCCGCAGCCCTAGGCGCGCTTCTTCAAGCGCGCGGCTATTCAGTTCGGCTCAAGAAGCTTGATCCCTACCTGAATGTCGATCCCGGGACCATGAGCCCCTATCAGCACGGCGAAGTTTTCGTCACCGACGACGGTGCGGAGACGGACCTGGACCTTGGCCATTACGAGCGCTTTACGGGCGTGCCGGCGAAACAGTCGGACAACGTCACGACGGGGCGCATCTATCAGGACATTCTCGCCAAGGAACGGCGCGGCGATTATCTCGGCGGCACGGTGCAGGTCATTCCGCACGTTACCGACGCGATCAAGAATTTCGTGCTGTCGGGCAATGAGGACGTCGACTTCGTGCTCGTCGAGATCGGCGGCACGGTCGGCGACATCGAGGGCCTGCCGTTCTTCGAGGCCATCCGCCAGCTCGGCAACGATCTGCCGCGCGGCTCGTCGATCTACATCCACCTGACGCTGCTTCCGTACATACCGAGCGCGGGCGAGCTCAAGACCAAGCCGACGCAGCATTCGGTCAAGGAACTGCGGTCCATCGGCATCCAGCCCGACATCCTGCTCTGCCGCACAGACCGGCCGATTCCGGGCGACGAGCGCCGCAAGCTCGGCCTGTTCTGCAATGTGCGCCCGGAAGCCGTCATCGAGGCGCGCGACGTCGAGACGATCTACGAAGTTCCGATCGCCTATCATCAGGAAGGGCTCGATTCCGAAGTGCTGCGCGCCTTCGGCCTCGATTCGACAGAAAAGCCCGACCTGTCGCGCTGGACCCGGATCGTCGACCGGATCAAGAACCCGGAAGGCGAGGTCACCATCGCCGTGGTCGGCAAATATACCGGCCTGAAAGATGCGTACAAATCCCTCATCGAGGCGCTGGTCCATGGCGGCATCGCCAACCGCGTGAAGGTCAATCTCGACTGGATCGAGAGCGAGATTTTCGAGACCGAAGATCCGGTCACGCTGCTGGAAAAGGCCGACGGCATTCTCGTGCCCGGCGGCTTCGGCGTGCGCGGCGTCGAAGGCAAGATCCGGGCGGCGCAGTTCGCCCGCGAGCGCCAGATTCCCTATTTCGGCATCTGCCTCGGCATGCAGATGGCGGTCATCGAGGCGGCGCGCAATCTCGCCGGCGTCGCGGACGCGAACTCGACGGAATTCGGCCCGACGCCCGAGCCCGTGGTTGGCCTGATGACCGAATGGGTGCGCGGCAACGAACTCGAAAGGCGCGCCGCGGACGGCGATCTCGGCGGCACGATGCGGCTCGGCGCCTATCAGGCGACGTTGACGCCCGGCTCCCGGATCGCGGAGATCTACGGCTCGACCTCGATCTCCGAGCGCCACCGCCACCGCTACGAGGTCAATACGAACTATCTCGACCGGCTGGCGGAACGCGGCTTCCGCTTCTGCGGCATGTCGCCGGACGGCATTCTCCCGGAAACGGTGGAGATGGACGGCCATCCCTGGTTCGTCGGCGTCCAGTTCCACCCGGAGCTGAAGTCCCGCCCGTTCGAGCCGCATCCGCTGTTTGCGAGCTTCATCGAGGCGGCGGTACACCAGAGCCGTTTGGTGTAAGGTGCGGTCATGACCGCGCACACCGTCTCTCTCGGCTCCGTCTCCTTCGGCAATACCCTCCCGCTCGCGCTGATCGCCGGGCCGTGCCAGCTTGAATCGCGCGATCATGCGCTGGAAGTTGCCGGCGCGCTCAAGGACATTGCGGGCCGCGTCGGCATCGGCCTCGTCTTCAAGACCAGTTTCGACAAGGCCAACCGCACCTCGGCGAACGCGCAGCGCGGCATCGGCCTGAAAGGCGCACTGCCGATCTTTGCGGAAATCCGTGAGACTTTCGGCCTGCCCGTACTGACGGACGTGCATGAGATCGAGCAGTGCGCGCCGGCGGCGGAAGCCGTCGATGTGCTGCAGATTCCGGCCTTTCTGTGCCGCCAGACCGATCTTCTTGTCGCCGCCGCCAAGACGGGCCGGGCGGTCAACGTCAAGAAGGGTCAGTTCCTCGCGCCCTGGGACATGAAGAACGTGATCGAAAAGGTCACGGGCGCGGGTAATGACAATGTGCTCCTCACCGAGCGCGGCGCCAGCTTCGGCTACAACACGCTCGTCTCCGACATGCGCGCGCTGCCGATCCTGAAGGACATGGGCAAGCCGGTCGTCTTCGACGCCACCCATTCGGTGCAGCAGCCGGGCGGGCAGGGCACGTCTTCCGGCGGCCAGCGCGAATTCGTGCCGGTGCTGGCCCGGGCGGCGGTCGCGATCGGCGTCGCCGGCGTGTTCATCGAAACCCATCCGGACCCGGACCACGCGCCGAGCGACGGGCCGAACATGATCCCGCTGCGGGACATGGAAAAGCTGCTGAGCGACCTCGTGGCGTTTGATCGGTTGGCGAAAGCCTCATCCTGAGCTGGGTACATCACGGAAGCGGCGGAGCCGCTGTCCGGGATCCATACGCCGTGACGGTGCGGCTCCGGTCTGAGGCGTTGCAGTATTCCCGCAAAGACCGGGAGTATGGGTCCCGGGCTCCGCTGCGCGGCCCCGGGACATATCGGCTGCGGCTAACACTTACCCTCATCCTGAGGAGCGATGCGCAGCATCGCGTCTCGAAGGATGGGCCTCGAACTCGGTATTTGCGGCCTATCCTTCGAGACGGCGCTCCGCGCCTCCTCAGGATGAGGACCGAGAGGGTAACGACGGCAGAGCAGCCGGGTATTCCCCTCTCCCGTTCACGGGAGAGGGCCGACTCGATGCGAAGCATCGAGCGGGGTGAGGGGGAATTACAAATACCGACGCGCCGCTTCCCCTCACCCGGCCGCGCTTCGCGCGTGCCGACCTCTCCCGCTTGCGGGAGAGGTGAGGTAAGCACCCTGAACCGCGTCGAAGCACAGCAGCCACCCCACCAATACCATTTGGAGAAATATCGATGTCCGATATAATCCATGCGTCCCGATGTGCATGTTCGCCACAAAATGCGGCGCAAGGGCGCGTCATCCTGCATGAATGCGGGAAGGGCGGCCCGCGCAGAACGCGCATCCGTCAATACAGGAAGGAGAGTCTGGAATGTTCACCCATGTCGTGCTCGGTTCGAACGACCTTGAAGCCTCCAGGAAGTTTTACGACGCCATTTTCACCGCGGGCGGCGGCGCGGCCGGAACGGTCGATGCGAAGGGGCGAGCGGTTTACACGCAGGATGGAAAACGCCTGCTGATCACGAAACCGATCAACGGCAAGCCGGCCTCGTTCGCAAACGGCGGCACGATCGGCATTGCGCTCGCAAGCCCCGAACTGGTTGCCGCCTGGCATGCGGCGGGCGTCGCCAATGGCGGCACGACGGCCGAAGATCCTCCGGGCGTGCGCGAATCCGGCGGCAAGAAGAACTACATCGCCTATCTGCGCGATCCCGACGGCAACAAGCTCTGCGCCCGCTGTTCGATGCCGTGACGGCACGGAAATCTTGACAATATTCCTATAAAGTGCTACCCAGCTCCCACTCTTTTCCACGGAGGGGCGGTTCCGGACCGTCCGGGATCGCGGAGAAGGGTGCGGTGGCCGGAGGATCGGGCGTAACGGGCCTCGAGAGACCGGACGCCTGGAGGTGCGTGGTCCCGGCGATACCGAGCGCCGCGTGTCCACACTGGCGGAGGCCCGTACAGGATGGTCCAACCATCCAGGGTTTTCCGGATGGACGCCGCAGTTGGGCGCCTGAGAAGGCAGGTTCCCACGGGGCAGCATCTCTTTGGCGAGAACATCGCGCGCGGAGCGACGGCGTGCCCGTTGACCGTGGATTTTCTTTGCTTCCGTTCCGCCCCCGCGGAAGGCGGAGGCGCCGATCGCTCCGCGCACCCCTCCGGGGCGCGCTCTGCGGGTGATGTGCTTCCGGGCCCCCGGTGGGCGGATTCCGCGTGCCCGCAATATCCGCACTGCTTTGCGTCCGTCACATTCCTCGCGTAAGACGGCGCGCAACAATCCTGAAACACGATTCACCCGGAGACTGCGCATGACCGCCATCGTCGACATTATCGGCCGCGAAATTCTGGACAGCCGCGGCAATCCGACGGTCGAGGTCGATGTCGTGCTGGAAGACGGGTCGATGGGCCGTGCGGCCGTGCCTTCGGGCGCCTCGACCGGCGCCCATGAGGCGGTCGAACTGCGCGACGGCGACAAGGCGCGCTATCTCGGCAAGGGCGTCACGCAGGCGGTCGATGCCGTCAACGGCGAGATCTATGACGCGCTCGGCGGCATGGAGGCCGAGCACCAGACCGCCATCGACCAGACCATGATCGATCTCGACGGCACGCCGAACAAGGGGCGCCTCGGCGCCAATGCCATTCTCGGCGTCTCGCTCGCGGTTGCGAAGGCGGCAGCCGAGGCCTCGGGCCTGCCGGTCTATCGCTATGTCGGCGGCTCGTCCGCCCATGTCCTGCCGGTGCCGATGATGAACATCGTCAATGGCGGCGCCCATGCCGACAATCCCATCGATTTCCAGGAATTCATGATCATGCCGGTCGGCGCGCCGAGCCTGAAAGAGGCCGTGCGCATGGGGTCGGAGATCTTCCACACGCTGCGCAGCGCGCTGAAGAGCGCCGGCCACAACACCAATGTCGGCGATGAGGGCGGCTTCGCACCGAACCTGCCGTCCGCGCCGGCGGCGCTCGATTTCGTCATGAGCGCCATCGAAAAGGCCGGCTACAAGCCCGGCGGCGATGTCTGCATCGCGCTCGACTGCGCGGCGACCGAATTCTTCAGGGACGGAAAATACGTCTACGAGGGCGAGGGCGTGACCCGCACGCCGAAGGAGCAGGCGGAATATCTCGCCAAGCTCGTGGGCGACTATCCCATCGTCTCCATCGAGGACGGCATGTCCGAGGACGATTGGGAAGGCTGGAAGGCCGTGACCGACCTCATCGGCAAGACCTGCCAGCTCGTCGGCGACGATCTGTTCGTCACGAACGTCACGCGCCTCTCTCAGGGCATCAAGAGCGGCACAGCGAACTCGATCCTCGTGAAGGTCAACCAGATCGGCTCGCTGACCGAAACCATGGCCGCCGTCAGCATGGCGCATCGCGCGGGCTATACTGCCGTCATGTCGCACCGTTCCGGCGAGACCGAGGATTCGACCATTGCCGACCTCGCGGTCGCGACCAATTGCGGGCAGATCAAGACCGGCTCGCTGGCGCGCTCCGACCGCACCGCCAAGTACAACCAGCTCATCCGCATCGAGGAAGAACTCGGTTCGCAGGCCGTCTATGCCGGCCGCGAGGCCCTGAAGGCTCTCGCCTGAACGGGGCACGCATCAGGGTTCCCGCCTGACACTGCCCTCATCCTGAGCCGGACTCATGCGGAGCATGAGCCGTGTTGAAGGATGGGCGTTCGGCTCAGGGTGAGGAGCGTGGTTGAACCAACCAGAAGCCCGGCTCCGGCCGGGCTTTTTCGTGTGCCTGCAACGCTCTGCACCGGCTGGAAGAATGGATTTTAACCGCCGGTAAACCCTT
This sequence comes from Pseudomonadota bacterium, assembly GCA_023388965.1. Lineage (GTDB taxonomy): Bacteria > Pseudomonadota > Alphaproteobacteria > Rhizobiales > Methylopilaceae > Flaviflagellibacter. The sequence continues at coordinate 5,899 of JAEWFF010000052.1, forward strand.
GCTGCGCCAGCGTGCGCCATGGTCCGAAATCACCGAATCCGCACATGGCTGACCCAGATAGGGCTCTGGGCGCTCATTGCCGTGCTGATGGGGTATTTCGGCTATCACGCCGTCCACGGCGAGCGCGGGCTCAAGGCCCATCGCAGCTTCGAGGCGGAAATCGCCGGCCTCAAGACCGAGCTTGCGGCTCTCGAAAACCAGCGCACCGTGCTGGAACGTCAGGTGAGCCGGCTCAATCCGGCCTCGGTCGACCGCGACCAGCTCGACGAGGAAGCCCGTACAAGCCTCGGCTGGATGCACCCCAACGATCGCGTGCTGACACTCGACTGAACCCCGTTTTTCGGGCGCTTGGGCGCGTGTATGGGCACAATGGGGCATTTGAAAGCGCAAAAGCGCTCATTCCGAAGATTCTTTCGAAAAGAAACCTTAATTATCAAAGCCGAAGAATTCGCGGGACTTAGATGGTTAAACCGCAATGGTTCCAAGAAATCGCATAAGACCACGCCATACTTTCGTCTTGCTTTAGACGATAGTAGCGTGGCACCTGAAAGCCGCTGTCAACCAGTGCGAGCCGCGAGTTGCATATTTTCGGGGGAAAAAGATGCGGCGTTTTATTCTCAGCGTGATCGCGGCCCTGTTCGCCATCGCGGCCATGCCTGCCACGGCCCAGCAATGGGAATCCGAAGCCGTCCTCAAGGAAAAGAAGAATACCTGGACGATCGGCATTTCCGGCGGAATGCTGGACACCACCAATATGCGGTTCGCCGACGAGATGGGCAAAGTGCTCAACGACGGCGACGATCTGCGCATCCTGCCGATGATCGGTTTCGGCGCGACCTCGAATCTCGAAGACCTTCTGTATCTACGTGGCGTCGATGCGGCGTTCACGCAGTCCGACGTGTTCGAATATTTCGCGAAGGAGCGGGGAATCGGAAATCTTGCGAACCGCGTGCATTACGTCGCGCGCTTTCCGACCGCGGAACTGCATTTCATCGCGCCGAAGAAATACAGGACACTCGAGGATCTGCGCGGCAAGCGCGTGAGCTTCGGCCCGAAGGGAACGGCCGCCAGCCTGACCGCCAACATCGTTCTTGAGCGTCTCGGCATCGATGTCGAGCAGGTCTATCAGGATCACCGTACGGGCATGGCCGATCTCGAATCCGGCAAGCTCGATGCGCTGATCCGCTGCGCCGGCAAGCCGCTCGGTTTCGTGCGCAATATTCCCGCCGAATCCGGCCTGCACATCATTCCCGTGCCGTTCACCGAAAAGCTCGCGGATTATTACACGCTGAGCGAACTGACCCACGAGCACTATCCCAACCTGATCGCGCAGGGCCAGATTGTCGATACGATCGGCGTGCCGACGGTTCTGGCGGTCTATAACTGGGAGCGCAACAATTCGCGCTATCGGCGCGTGGAGCGTTTCGTCGAGCGTCTCTTTCTGAACTGGGACAAGTTCCACAACGACGCGTTCCATCCGAGCTGGAAGGACGTCAATCTTGCTGCGACCGTTCCGGGCTGGAAGCGGTTCGACGTCGCCGAGCGCATGCTCAAGCAGGTCAGCGCCGAAGGCGATCGCCGCGAAGCGCTGGCGGGCGATTTCCAGAAGTTTCTTGAAAATTCTGGTGCTGCGATCGCGCCGAAGACGCAGGCCGAGCGCGATGCTCTGTTCCGCGACTTCATGGCGTGGCACGCGCAGCAGAACAAGGGCAAGCCGCGCCCCAATTAGGGTCGCGCGGCGGGGGACGCGTAAGGACGCACCACTTGACGGTGCTGGGCGCGGTGTTCGCGCCCGAGGGGGAAGTAATGCATGATCCCTTGACGGTGAAAGACGATACGCCGGACGATGTGCTGCCCTATGCTCCGTCATGGGCGCGCGCACCGGGCTATCGTGCCACCCAGCAGAATGTGAGCTACGACTCGTTCTCCGACGAGGAGAATCCGAGCTATCGCTCGATGGCGCAGATGTTCGCGCCCCAGCCGCCGCCGGCCAAAAAGCCGGCGAGCCCGGCAAACAGGATGCTGCTTCGCTTCGGCCTCGTCGTCGGCGCAGCCGCGGCGGTGCTGGCTCTGTTCATCGGCTATGTCGCAACCAAATCGGGTGACGAATTCGCGGGCACCAACGCCGAGCGTTTCAAAGGCGTCAATCAGGCTGTCGCCGCCATCCAGGCCGTATTGACGCCGGAGTCCGGACCGGCAGCGCCCGAACCTCCGGCCGCCGAGACTTCTGTACCGGCCAGCGCGATCGACCGGCCGGTCGAGGCCAAACTTGTTCCGCCTGCGGATGCCAAGGTCTCGACCGATCGTGGCGCCGCGCCCGAAGCCGCGCCCGTCGATACGAATCTGATTCCCGAGCCGGCCGCCGCTGCGCCTCTTCCGGAGCCGCAGGCGCCGGCACCGACGGAAGTGGCGGCGCTCCCGGCCCGGGAAGCGCCTCCGGCACCTCCGCCGGAGCCGATCGTTCCGCAACTGACGGCGGGCGAACTGGCGATCCTGATGTCCAAGGGGCGCCGCTTTGTCGAGAACGGCGATTTCTCGTCGGCCCGGCCGGTTTACCGGCGCGCTGCGGAAGCCGGCTATGCGGAAGCGGCGCTCGCTCTCGGCGAAACCTACGATCCGATTGCCCTCGACGAGCATGGCGCTGTCGGCATGACGGCGGATGTGAAGCAGGCCCGGCATTGGTATGAGCGGGCGAGGGATCTGGGCTCGCTCGAAGCGCCGACGCGACTCGACCGTCTGCCGACCAATTGAACGGCTGCGGGACGCGTTGCGTCCCGCATTACGCAGCCTGACGCCGGACTGCTATGTCACAAATGCATAGCAAAATAATTGTGCGCGTTGCCTAACGCCTTGATTTTGCTAAAATAGCACCTTGATTTGGTGAATCGGACCGTGCTCGCTTTTGCCGGATCATTCGGCTAACGTCGCCCAAAATTAGAAGCGGTCGAGCAAGACCGGTCCGCCCACGCAACAGGGAGCCTTCCGGGATGGCTGCAGCCGCCAAGGCAAAAACCGCCAAGCCTCCAACCGAGCCTGGCGTATCCAATTCCATTTCCGCATTTTCGAAAGAGGAAGAGCTTCACGCCTTCCGCGAAATGCTCAACATCCGCCGTTTCGAGGAAAAGGCCGGCCAGCTTTACGGCATGGGTCTGATCGGCGGCTTCTGCCACCTTTACATCGGGCAGGAAGCGGTCGTCGTCGGCGTGCAGATGGCGCAGAAAGAGGGCGATCAGGTCGTCACCTCCTACCGCGACCACGGCCATATGCTGGCGACGGACATGGACCCGAACGGGGTCATGGCCGAGCTCACGGGCCGGGCCGGCGGCTATTCGCGCGGCAAGGGCGGCTCCATGCACATGTTCAGCCGCGAGAAGAATTTCTTCGGCGGCCATGGCATTGTCGGTGCGCAGGTCTCGATCGGCACCGGCCTCGCCTTCGCCAACAGATACCGGGAGAACGGCCAGGTGGCCGTGACCTATTTCGGCGACGGCGCGGTCAATCAGGGCCAGGTCTATGAGAGCTTCAACATGGCGAAGCTCTGGAAGCTGCCGGTTCTTTATGTCGTCGAGAACAATCGCTACGGCATGGGCACGTCCTATACGCGTGCATCCTCGACCACCGATTTCTCGCAGCGTGGACGCAGCTTCGACATTCCCGGTGAGCAGGTCGACGGCATGGATGTACGCGCAGTGCGGTCGGCCGCCGAGCGCGCGCTCGAGCATGCACGCACCGAAGGTCCCTACATCCTCGAAATGCAGACCTACCGCTATCGCGGCCATTCCATGTCGGACCCGGCGAAATACCGGTCCAAGGAAGAGGTCCAGAAAATGCGGGACGAGCACGATCCGATCGAGCAGGTCCGCAAGCGTCTGCTCGAAAAGAAGTGGGCGACCGAAGACGATCTGAACAAGATCGATAAGGACATTCGCGCGATCGTGAATGCTTCGGCCGAATTCGCGACGAACGATCCCGAGCCCGATCCGTCGGAGCTGTGGACCGACGTTTACCTCTGACCGGCGCTCACGAGAGACCAATCCGCATGCCGATCGAAGTATTGATGCCTGCTTTGTCGCCGACCATGGAGTCGGGCAAGCTCGCCAAATGGCTGAAAGCCGAAGGCGACACGGTGAAATCGGGCGATGTTCTCGCCGAAATCGAAACCGACAAGGCGACCATGGAAGTCGAGGCCGTCGATGAAGGCGTCCTCGGCAAGATATTGATTCAGGACGGCACCGAAGACATCGCCGTCAATACGCCGATAGCGATCATCCTCGCCGAGGGCGAGGATGCTTCGGCTGTTCCGGCCGCGCCGGAAAAACCCGCCGAGGCCGAGGCGCCCGCAGCCGAACAGAAGGCTGAGGAAAGCGCGCCGCCCGCCGCTCCCGAGAAGGGGCCTGCGCCCGATACGGCTCCGTCCGCCGTGGCCGCGCCGCCGAAAGTGGAAGTGCAGCCCGATCCGGAGGTGCCGGAAGGCACCGAAATGGTCCGGCAGACCGTGCGCGAGGCTTTGCGCGATGCCATGGCCGAAGAGATGCGCCGCGACGGCGACGTGTTCTTGATGGGCGAGGAAGTCGCGGAATATCAGGGTGCGTACAAGGCCTCGCAGAACCTGCTTGAGGAATTCGGTCCGAAGCGCGTGATCGATACGCCCATCACGGAGCACGGTTTCACCGGCGTCGGTGTCGGTGCGGCGCTCGCGGGCCTTCGTCCGATTGTCGAATTCATGACCTGGAATTTCGCCATGCAGGCCATGGACCAGATCATCAATTCGGCGGCCAAGACGCTCTACATGTCCGG
>JAEWFF010000021.1 GCA_023388965.1 Pseudomonadota bacterium
TGGTGGGCCGGGGGCTGGGGGGGGGGTGTGGGCCCTCGTTTCACCCGCACTCCCCCTCACCCCGACCCTCTCCCCGCAAGCGGGGAGAGGGAGTTCGCACCTCGATAGTTTTTTGATCCCCTCACCCCGCTCAAGCCTTTCGGCTTGAGTCGGCCCTCTCCCGTGAACGCGAGAGGGGTTCCCTGCCGCAGCGTCACCGGTTAAACCCCGATCATGTCTTCCCCCGGCCTCACCGACACCTCGCTTGCGGATTATATCCGCCCCGTCCTCGCAGAATCGCATGTCTCGGCCTGCGCATTTCTCGGCAATGTAGCGGCGTTCGCGCTTGGCGACGGCACGGTCATTCTCGCCGGCGGCTCCACGACCTCGCGCGTGAACGTGCATCCGGATTCGGCCATTCTGGTCGCAGCATCCGACGGCAAGTATCTCGTGACCGGCGGCGATGACGGCCGCGTCGTGCGCGTGGATGCGGCCGGCAAGACCGAGGAAATCGCCAGGGCCGGAAACGGCGCGTGGATCGATGCTGTCGCGGCCGGGCCGGACGGCGCTGTGGCCTGGTCGGCGGGGAAGAAGGCTCATGTGCGCGACGGCAAGGGCCAGATGTTCGCGCTCGACATTGGATCGAGCGGGCGCGGCCTCGCCTTCGCCACCAAGGGCTTCCAGCTTTACATTGCGCGCTATGGCGGCGTGACGCTCTGGTTCCCGCGCACGCAGGGCACGCCGCGCGAAGTGAGCTGGAAAGGCTCGCATCTCGACGTGACCGCGTCGCCGGACGGGCGTTTTGTCGTCTCCACCATGCAGGAAAACGAAATGCACGGCTGGCGGCTCGCGGACGGCGCAAACATGCGCATGTCGGGCTATCCGTCGAAAGTGCGCTCCATGTCGTGGTCGCATGACGGCAAATGGCTGGCGAGTTCGGGCGCGGATGCCGCCATTACATGGCCGTTCATGACCAAGGACGGGCCGATGGGCAAGCCGCCGCTCGAACTGGGCATCCGCTCCTCGCGCGTCGAGCGCGTCGCGTTCCATCCCTCATCGCCGGTGCTCGCGGTCGGCTACAAGGACGGCTGCGTCCTGTTCGTGCGCATGGACGCCGATGACGAGCAGATATTGCAGGCCCGCGCGCCGGGCGATGGCGGCGCGGTCTCGGCTTTGGCGTGGAGCGGCGACGGCAAGATGCTGGCGTTCGGCACCGACGAAGGCGCGGCAGGCGTATTGACGCTGCCGCAGGTCTAGCCGAGCGCGCTCACGAGGATTTCGCCGATCGATTCGGCGCTGAACGGCTTGGCAATGACCGGCCTGTTCTCGTGCGGCGGTTGAAGGCCCGCTTCCCCATATCCGGACATGAAGACGAACGGGATGTTTCGTTCTGCGAGCATGTCCGCCACGGGGAAAACCCGTGTGCCGCCGATATTGACGTCGAGCAGCGCGAGATCGATCTGCTCGGACGCCACGAGTTCCTTCGCCCGGTCGACCTTGGCGGCGGGACCGACCACGGTGCAGCCGAACTCGGCCAGAATGTCCTCGACCAGCATGGACACCAGCATCTCGTCCTCGACGAGAAGCACGCGGCGTCCGGAAAGGGCTGCAAGACCGGCGAACACGAAACCTCTTTTCGCTTGCCGGCCTCAGCCGACGAAAAAGTTCTTGAACTGCCAGGGATCGCTTTCGTCGATCTCTTCGGGAAACAGGCCGGGCCGGTTTTCGAGCGGCGTCCAGTCCGTATAATAGCCCTTCACGGGGCCAAGATAAGGCCGCTGGATTTCGAGGCAACGGGCGAAATCCATCTCGTCGGCCTCGACAATGCCCTCGTCCGGATTTTCCAACGCCCAGACAATGCCGGCGAGAACGGCGGACGTGACCTGAAGGCCGGTCGCGCTCTGATAGGGCGCGAGCATGCGTGTTTCTTCCACGGAAAGCTGCGAACCGAACCAGTAGGCGCCGCGCGCATGGCCATAGAGCAGCACGCCGAGTTCGTCGATCCCGTCGACAAGCTCGTCCTCGTCGAGGACGTGCAGCCTGTCCTGCACCCTTCCGGCCCCGCCGAACAGTTCGTGCCATGAGAGGATGGCGTCGTCGCAGGGATGATAGGCGTAATGACAGGTTGGTCGGTAGACGGCCTTGCCGTCCTCGAAGACGGTGAAATAGTCCGCGATCGAAATCGACTCGTTATGGGTGATGAGGAAGCCGTATTGCGGGCCGCGCGTCGGGCACCAGGTGCGCACCTTGGTCTCCGCGCCGGGCTGCATCAGATAGATCGCTGGCGCATCCTTGTCGTCGAAGTCGCGCGCGGTGTCCGGACGCCATTTTTCATGCGTGCCCCAGCCGAGTTCTGACGGCTGAAGCCCTTCCGAGATGAAGCCTTCGACCGACCAGGTGTTGAGAAACACGTTCGGCGGCTTGGGGTCTTTGGTTGTCTGCGTGTCGCGCTCGGCGATGTGGATGCCCTTGACGCCGATCTGCCGCATCAGCGCGGCCCATTCGGCGCGCGATTGCGGATCGGGCACGTTGAGGTTCATGTCGCGCGCGATGTTGAGGGCGGCCTGCTTGGCGAAGAACGACACCATTCCGGGATTGGCGCCGCAGGTGGACACGGCGGTGGGGCCGCCGGGATTGCGCTGCCGGGCGTCAAGCGTCATCTGCCGTAGCGCGTAATTGGAACGCTCGGCCGGGCCCTTGCTCTTGTCGAAATAGAAGCCGAGCCACGGCTCGTTGACGGTGTCGATGTAAAGACAACCGAGTTCGCGGCACAGTTCCATGAGATCGACCGAGCCGGTATCGACCGAAAGGTTGACGCAGAAGCCCTGTCCGCCGCCTTTCGTCAGAAGCGGCGTCAGAAGCTCGCGGTAATTGTCCTTCGTGACATGCTTTTCGATGAAGGGAATGCCGCGTTCGTCCGCGATCCATCTGTTGTGCGGATTTGGATCGATGATCGTTATGCGGTCCTTGTCATAGGTCAGATGGCGTTCGATCAGGGGCAGCGTGCCGCGCCCGATCGATCCGAACCCGATCATGACGATCGGTCCGGATATGTGTCCGTGAATCGGCCAATCCGCCATTCGTGCCCGCTCCGTGAGAGAAAATCGCCCGCGAAGTAGAGCCGTGCGGATGGGGATAAATCAAGGCGCGCCGGCGATGGGAATCGCCGACGGCGCTTCTGCCGGATCAGGCCGCGACTTGAAGCCCCGCTTCGGCCGCCACAGGGGCCGGGACAAACAGGCCGGTCGCGCGCAGGACGCCCTCGGCGCCATTGAGCGCATCCGCCACGAGTTCGCGGGCGAGGAAGCGCGCGGGCTCATACGGGCCGGGCATATGCAGCCTCGCGGTCGGCCCGGCCGAGAAGCCGAAGCGCGCATAATAGGGCGCATCGCCAACGAGCAGAACGGCGCGGTGGCCAAGCGCGGCGGCGCGGGTGATCGCGCTGCGCATCAGCAGGCTGCCCACGCCGCGCGACTGCGCATCCGGCGCAACGGCGAGCGGGCCGAGCAGAAGCGCGTCATGGCTGCCGGCCGCGACGTTCCAGAGCCGCACCGTGCCGACGAGCGCGCCGGTCTCGTCCTCGGCGACCAGCGCCAGGCCATCGGCCGGCATCCGGCCTTCGCGCAGCCGCGCCGAGGTCTTGCGGAAACGCGCCTCGCCCATCGCCGCGTCGAGAATGTCCTCGCGGGCGTCGATGTCCGACAGGGTTTCGTTGCGTATGTTGATCATGGCCGTGCCCTCCATGGGCGCAGCCCTCGCACTCTTTCGAGCCGTCCGGGTGGTTCTTGTTCGTCGTTTCCCGGACCAGCGAGGCGAAGCCGAGCGCCGATCCGGGATCCAGGATTAAAGTGCGGCTTCGCCGCTCCTTATTATGCTGGGCCCCGGATCACGCGATGCGCTTTGCGCACGCGGTCCGGGGAACTCTCAGATGCAGACCGTGTGCAGCGGCGGGAAGCCGTTGAACGCGACCGACGAATAGGTCGTCGTGTACGCACCCGTCGCTTCGATCAGCACGCGGTCGCCGATTTCGAGGCTGATCGGAAGCTCGTACGGCTCGCGCTCATACATCACATCCGCCGAATCGCAGGTCGGGCCCGCCAGCACGCACGGGGCGAGCGGCGCGCCGTCGCGCGGCGTGCGGATCGGATAGCGGATCGCCTCGTCCATCGTCTCGGCAAGGCCGCCGAACTTGCCGATGTCGAGATAGACCCAGCGCTTCTCGTCCGCAGCGTCCGATTTCTTCGAGATCAGCACGACTTCGGATTCGATGATGCCCGCATTGCCGACCATTCCGCGGCCGGGCTCGATGATCGTTTCCGGGATGCGGTTGCCGAAATGCTTGCGCAGCGCGCCGAAGATCGCCTCGCCATAGCTGCGCACGCCCGGAATCTTCTTCAGATAACGGGTCGGGAAGCCGCCGCCGAGATTGACCATCGACAGGTGGATGCCGCGCTCGGCGAGCGTACGGAAAATCCGGCCGGCCGACTTCAGCGCGCCGTCCCACATTTTCGGGTCGCGCTGCTGCGAGCCGACATGGAACGAGACGCCATAGGCGATGAGGCCGAGGCGGTGGGCGTGTTCGAGCACATCGACCGCCATCTCCGGCACGCAGCCGAATTTGCGCGAGAGCGGCCATTCGGCACCCGCGCCGTCGCACAGGATGCGCGCGAAGACCTTCGCGCCGGGAGCGGCACGGGCGATCTTCTCGACTTCCTCGACGCAATCGACGGCGTACAGATCGACGCCGAGCGCGCGCGCGGTCGCGATGTCGCGCTCCTTCTTGATCGTGTTGCCGAAGGAGATGCGGTCGGCGGTCGCGCCGGCGGCCAGCACCATGCGCATTTCCTGCACGGACGCGGTGTCGAAGCACGAGCCGAGACCGGCCAGGAGCTGGAGCACTTCCGGCTGCGGGTTTGCCTTCACCGCGTAGAAGACGCGGGTGTCCGGCAGCGCCTTGGCGAAGGCGCGGTAGTTGTCGCGCACCACGTCGAGATCGACGACGAGGCGCGGGCCTTCGTGAGGATGGGCCGTGAGATAGTTGCGAATGCGGTCGGTCATCGGGAGGTCCCCAAAATACGCGGTGGCTTTCGCGTTGAGGTCGCCCGTTCCGGCCACGCGATGGAGACGCGCCGGGCGGTACTCGTCAACGCTGCCGGACGATCAGTCCGGCGGCTCTTGTTCGCGCCGAAGACGGAGCCATGCCGTGGCAGCACGCGGCTGCGTCAGGCACAAAGTTCCGCCTACGATTGGATAGGGAATGTCCCGTCCGCACGCCTCGGCAAAGATGTAGTCTGCCTCTTCAGTGACCCCGGCCGTTGGACTGGCCGGGAGAGACCAAAAAAGCCCTCTACGTCGTTGCTTTAAGTTGCGTCCGCCGGCCGAGCGCCGACTTAAACCCGGTTTGTCTTTCCGGTTACCGGTCTGCCCAGACGGGGCTTCCGTCTAGACCGGCACGCAACCACAGGCACGTGCGAAATTGGGCAGCCGCGAGATAAGCAAAATGCCGCGCCGGTGCAAGAGCTGAATTGTGATTATTTCGAGATCGTTAGCGCTGTGGCGCTCGCGCCACGGCGCGTTTTACTCGATGACCGGCTCGACCCGGTTCGCATTGCGCCAGAAGGCGACCAGGAAATAGACGGCGAGGAGGGCTCCCGCGCCTTCGAGAATCCAGGCGCCGATCTCGCCGAGGCCGAACATGCCGGCGATCGCCCAGCCGCCGGCGACGCCGGCAACGAGGATTTCCACGCCCACGAGAATCGTGGCCGAAATGACGGTGAGGGCGTTCAAGGGATTGAGACGGTGAGCCATGATGGCGCGGAACCTAACGTCCCGCCGCTCCGGAGGCAAGGTGAACACGAACCCGGATCCCGCCACAGGTTTTGTGCATTGTCCCGGAATGCGCCTCGCCGCCTGCCTCGTCCTGCTGCTGTTGGCCGTGCCCGCCACGGCCGAGCCGACCGTGTCCGCGGATGCCGTCGATCTTCGGGTGATGGTGCGCACCGAAGCGGTGCAGCGCGGCCTGCCGCCGGAAATCGCGGATGCGGTCGCCGAAGTCGAAAGCGCTTACCGCCCTGGGGCCATGGGGCAGGCGGGCGAAATCGGCCTGATGCAGGTTCTGCCGTCCACGGCGCGGATGCTCGGTTTTGCCGGCACCAATCCGGAACTCGCCGATCCGGCGACCAATATCCGCTACGGCGTCGATTATCTCTCCGGAGCGTGGAAGCTCGCGGACGAGGATATCTGTACAACGGTGATGAAATACCGCGCCGGGCATGGCGAGACCCGTTTCTCGCACAAGTCCGTCGCCTATTGCCGGCGCGTGCGCGGCATTCTTCAGGCGCAGGGCTATCCGGTGCGCGGCGAGGTTCCGGTCGCGACGTTCGGGGCGCCCGTCACGGGCGTTGCTGCGGCGGGCGGTGGCGGAAAGGGCCGCGCCGCGAGCCGGATCGACTGGAGTGCCTATCAGCGCCGGATCAGGACGATCCAGTCGCGCATCACCGAGGCCGATCTGACGATCATGCGCTGATGCGCGTGTTCTCGGCGCGCGCGGCGATCACCCGGGCAAGCGGCGCGATGGTGACGCCGCAATCCTGCACCGCCCGGCGGATGGCGCGCGCGCTCATCACCGATGTCGGCTCGTCGCCATGTACGCACAGAGAATCGAAATCGAGCGGCAGCACTTTCCCGGAAGCCGTCGTGACCTCTCCCGCCTCGATCATGCGCCTGACGCGGGCGCCGACCTCTTCCGGATTGGCGATGACGGAGAGCGGCTTGTCGCGCAGCATCAGCAGGCCGTCATCGGTGTAATGGCGATCCGGAAAGGCCTCGGCGCCGAAGGCCAGCCCGAGGGTGTCGGCCGCCTTGCGCATCACCGAGCCGGCGAACCCGACATAGATCAGGCGCGGATGGGCGGCCTTGATGGCGCGGCCGATGGCGAGCGCATGCGCCTCGTCGACCGTGGCCACATTGTAAAGCGCGCCATGCGGCTTGACGTGCGAGAGTGCGATGCCCGCTTCGCTGGCCGCTTCCGCCAGCGCGCCGATCTGGTAGGCGACGAGCGATTCGAGCTCGTCCATCGACATGCGGATGATCGTGCGGCCGAAATTGCCGAGATCGTCGAAACTGGGATGGGCGCCGACGGAAACCCGCCGGGCGGCGGCGGAACGGCAGACGGACCGCATGGTCTCGGCATCGCCCGCGTGGAAACCGCAGGCGATATTGGCGCTGGAGACAACATCAAGCAGCGCTTCGTCGGTGCCGTAGCCTTCACCGATATCGGCATTGATGTCGATCAGCCTGGGCATGAAGCAGACCCTTGACGATCCAACAGCGGACCTCCTGACTATATAGGGTGCGCGCGGCGCCGATAGAGGATGATGGCAAAAACGTGAATATTTTCGATGCTGCGCGAATATACCCTCTGGGTGACACGGCGCTGACGCTCGTTTTCGGCGAGAGCGTGGATGTTGAAATCAATGCCTGTGTCATGCGCGCGGACAGCGCCCTTCGCGCGGCCCGGATTCCGGGCGTGACGGAAACCGTCCCGACATTCGCAGCGCTGACCGTTCATTTCGACCCCGCCGCAATGGCGCGCGATGAACTGATCGCGCGGATCGGGGCGCTTTCCGTTCCCGATGCAGAAGCGGCCGGCACGGGCCGTGTCCGGGAGATTCCGGTTCTGTACGATGGGGCGGATCTTGCGGAGGTCGCGGAGGAAAGCGGGCTGACGCCGGAGGGCGTCCGCGATCTGCACGCAGCCGCGCAATATCATGTCTACATGCTCGGCTTCCTGCCGGGCTTTGCCTATCTCGGTGATCTGCCCGAGAAATTGCAGCTGCCGCGCCTGAAGGAGCCGCGCATTCGCGTGCCGGCCGGTTCGGTCGCCATTGCGGGACCGATGACCGCCGTCTACCCGTCCGCCTCGCCGGGCGGCTGGCGCCTCATCGGGCGCACGCCTTCCGTGCTGTTCGATCACAGGACCGATCCGCCCAATCTGCTCGCGCCCGGCGACACGGTGTGTTTCCGCGCGATCGGGGCCGACGAGTTCCGCCGCCTCTCGGAACCCGCGTCATGACGGGCTTTCATGTTCTCGACGGCGGATTGCAGACGGTTTTTCAGGATGCGGGGCGGCGCGGCCTGCTGGCGGTGGGTGTGCCGCATTCGGGCGCGCTCGATATTTTGAGCTGGCGGCTCGCCAACAGGCTCGTTCACAACGAGGAAGGAGATGTGGCGCTCGAACTGCGCTCGCCGGGGCCGGTCTTGCGTCTCGACGCGCCGGCCGCGCGGATTGCCCTTACAGGAAGTTCGGCGGGCCTTTCCATCGAGCGCGGCGGCGAGGTTCAGGAATGGCCGAGCTGGCGTGCGATCGATCTCGAGGCCGGAGATATCGTGCGCATCGTACCGTTCGCGGATACGGCGGTTGCTTATCTCGCCGTGCGCGGCGGTTTTGCGGTGCCGGACGTGCTCGGCTCGCGCGCGACATTCCTGCGCGGTGGCTTCGGCGGTATCCATGGCCGCGCCTTGCAGGCGGGCGATGATCTTTCGCTGGTCAATATTGTGCGGCCGGACGTTCCGTGCCTTGTACTGCTGACGCCGCCGCAATTTATGGCATCGCCCATTCTGCGCGTCATCGAAGGGCCGCAGGCCGATCATTTCACGGATGCGGCGCGCGCTACATTCCTCGCCGCTCCCTTCACGGTCACGCGCGATCTCGACCGTATGGGCATTCGTCTGGACGGTCCCGTCCTCGAACATTCCAGAGGGGCGGATATCGTGTCGGACGCGACCGTTCCGGGAGCGATTCAGGTGCCGGGGTCGGGACATCCGATCCTGCTCCTGAACGACTGCCAGACGACCGGCGGCTATCCGAAGATAGCGACCGTCATCTCCGCCGATCTTGCGGCGGCGGGGCGGCTCGTGCCCGGCGCGCAGATACGATTCCGGAAAGTGAGTCTTGAGGAAGCCGACACCGCACGCGCCGATGCAGCAAAAGCCTGGCAGGCGCTCAGCGCCATGATCGTGCCGGTCCGGGAATGATTACGGCAGGTGCGAGAAGACGTTCTCGACCTCGTTGAGGCCGAACGGCTTGCGCAGAAAGGCCAGCGCGCCGGATTCCTCGGCCTTGAGGAAGGTCTCGCCGTCGCGATGCCCGGTAATGACGACCGTGCGGGCGCCGTATTTCTCGCGGGCTATGCGGGCCACTTTCAGGCCGTCGCCGCCGCGCGCGAGATGCACATCGGTGACGATGATGTCGATCGGCTCGGTGGCGACGATGTGGAGCGCTTCGGCCTCGTCGCCCACGACGCCCACGACATCGTGGCCGAGGCGCTCGAAAATGCTTTCGAGGTGAAGCCCCACGATGAACTCGTCCTCGACGATCAGGATGCGCCATTTCGGCTTGTCGTTGTGATACATGCCTTGGTCTGCCCGGCCCCTTTTGTGTCCGTTATGGGCATATCAACGGCGCAACAGGGTTTGGGTTCCATGTTTTGTGGCGGGGCATTACGGGCAGCGCTAAACATGGTGCCGTCATGGTGAGCGGCAGCGATTCCTCCTCGCATCCCGAAACGATCGGCGTCCTTCTGGCGGGCGGGCTGGCGCGGCGCATGGGCGGTGGCGACAAGCCGCTGATCAAAATCGGCAATCTGTCCATTCTCGAGCGCGTGAAGGCCGTGCTTGCTCCGCAATGCGCGGGCCTCATCCTGAGCGCCAATGGCGATCCCGCGCGTTTTGCCTTTACCGGCCTGCCGGTCGTGCCCGATACGGTGCCCGATTTCGCCGGGCCGCTGGCCGGCATCCTCGCTGCATTGGACTGGACGGCGGAGAACAGGCCGGGTGTGGACTGGGTGGTCAGCGTCGCCACCGACACGCCCTTCCTGCCGGCCGATCTCGTGGCGCGGCTTCATGCGGCGCGGGAAGCAGCCGAAACGCCTCTCGCGCAGGCCGAAAGCGGCGGGCGCGCCCATCCCGTCAACGCGCTCTGGAAAGTCTCGCTGCGGGATGAATTGCGGGCCTCGCTTGCGGCCGGAGAGCGCAAGATCGCGGCATGGGCCGCCGGATATGGCGTGGTCAATGCCGTCTGGGGCACCGACCCGGTGGACCCGTTCTTCAACGTCAACACGCCGCAAGAGGCCGCTGAGGCCGAGCTTCTGCTGGCCGGGCAGAGCTAGCCCTTCTTGAGCACGTCCTCGAGCGGAGCGGCCTTGGCGAGCACCATGTCCGCCACCTCTTTCATGTCGTTGAGATCGATGCAGGGCAGGGGAAGGCCGTCGAGCTTTTCGTCGGCAGCCATGGCCACGATGGCCGGGTCCTCCGGGTGCAGGAAGGGCTTGCCGTTGGCGCGGCGCCAGATCTCGATCTTGGGATGTGGATCGCGCTTGAAGCCTTCGACGATGACGATATCCACCGGCGCCAGTTTAGCGAGCAGATCGGCCAGCCCCGGTTCGGGCGCGCCGCGCAATTCGTGCATGAGGGCGAAGCGGTTAGCGCTCGTCACCAGCACTTCCGTCGCGCCCGCATGGCGGTGGACATATGAGTCCTTGCCCGGTTGATCCACATCGAAATTGTGATGGGCGTGCTTGACGGTCGAGACGCTGAGGCCGCGTCCCGTGAGCTCCGGGATCAGCTTTTCGACGAGTGTGGTTTTGCCGGCGCCGCTCCAGCCCGCCAGCCCGAGATAGCGTGTCATGAACCTAACCTATTGAGACAAGGCCGTGTCGGCCAGCGGGGCGGGCCGGATTCCCCGTTTGCGCTCCTCTTTTTATCATTATAATTTTGTAGATTACTTTCTAATACGAATATTGTATGTGGTCTCTTCCAACGAAGAGAGATGCGGTTCCATGAGTTTTGCGCCGATCCCGAACACGGCCCCTTTCAACGACGACGAGATCGCCCGTCTCAACGAGGTGATGGGGAGTTCCACCGCGCTGCAACGCGCCTGGCTGGCCGGTTTTCTGGCAGGCTATGACGCGGGTTCCGGCGCGCTCGCGCAGGCCCAGCCGCATCTGGCGGGAAAAGCGCCGGCCGCGGCGGTGGCGGCAAAACCGGCAGAGCCGCTGACCATCCTGTTCGCGACCGAGAGCGGCAATTCCGAAAAGCTCGCCGCCGATATGGCCAAGGCCGCGCGCAAGAAAGGCTTCAAGCCGTCGGTCGTGGATTTCGCCGACGTCAAGCCGGCCGATTACACCAAGGCGAAGAAGCTCGTCGTGATCGCCGCCACATGGGGCGAGGGCGATCCGCCGGCACGCGCCGTGCGTGCATACGAAGACCTGATGGGCGACAAGGCCCCGAGACTCGACGGGGTCGAATTCGGCGTGCTTGCGCTCGGCGACACGGCCTATGTCGATTTCTGCGGCATCGGCCGCAAGATCGATGAGCGCCTTGAAGCCCTTGGCGGCAAGCGCGCGGTCGGCCGCGTCGATTGCGATCTCGATTACCAGACACCGGCCGCGGGGTGGATCGAGAGCACGCTGGACACGATCGCGCCGCAGCAGGCGGAAGCCGGGATCGGCCATATCATCGAGGTTGATTTCGGTGCGCGCCAGGCGATTGTCGCCGACGAACCGGTCGAGGCCGAGATCGTCGAGCATGTGAATCTCAATTCCTCGCGTTCGGCGAAGGAGACGATCCATTTCGCGCTCGGCTTCGAGGAGCCTCTGCACTACGAGCCCGGCGATGCGCTCGACGTCTATCCGCAGAACGATCCGGGCCTTGTCGATGACGTGATGGCGCTTGCCGGCCACGGCACGAACGTCAATCTGCGCCGGACGCTGATCGAGGATCGCGACATCACGACCCTGTCGCTCAAATCGCTCGAGAACTACGCCAATGCGACATCCAACAGGGATGTATGGGCGCTGATCGAAAGCGGGCGCGCACGCGAATGGATTGCGGGCCGCCAGTTTGTCGATCTTCTGGCCGAGTTCCCCGGCCGCCTGTCGATTGCGCAATTCTACGATGTGACGCGCGCGCTGGCGCCGCGTGCTTATTCCATCGCTTCCTCACGCAAGGAGTTCGAGGACGAAATCCATCTCCTCGTCTCGGCCGTGCGCTATGAGGCGTTCGGACGGCCGCGCACAGGCGTCGCCTCCGGCTATATCGCCGATCGCGTGGCCAAGGGCGACAAGGTGCGGGTGAAGCTGAAGGCGAATAAGCATTTCCGCCTGCCGGAAGCCGACCGCGACATCATCATGGTTGGGCCGGGCACGGGCGTCGCGCCGTTCCGCGCTTTCGTGCAGGAGCGCCGCGCCATCGAGGCCGGCGGCCGCAACTGGCTGTTCTTCGGCGACCGTCAGTACACGCACGATTTCCTCTACCAGCTTGACTGGCAGGAATATCAGGCCGACGGCTATCTGCACCGGATCGATCTCGCCTTCTCGCGCGACACGCCGCAGAAGGTCTATGTGCAGGACAGGATCTGGGATCAGCGCAAGGACGTGGTTTCCTGGCTCGAAGGCGGCGCCAAATTCTATGTCTGCGGCGATGCCAAGAACATGGCCAGGGACGTGCGTGCCGCGCTCGTCAAGAGCTTCGCCGATGTGAAGGCGATTTCCGAAGACAAGGCCGAAGAAACCGTGCGCGCGCTCGAAACCGACAAGCGCTACCTGACGGATGTGTACTGATCGCCATGACCGACAAACCTCTATCGCGTAACGAACACCTCAAGCGCCAGTCGAACTATCTGCGCGGCACGCTGGCGCAGGAAATCGCGCACGAAATCACCGGCAGCATCAACGAAGACGACGGCCAGCTGGTCAAATTCCACGGCATGTATCTGCAGGACGACCGCGACCTGCGCGGCGAGCGTTCGCGTAAGAAGCTGGAAAAGGCGTTCTCGTTCATGATCCGCGCCCGCATCACGGGCGGCGTGCTGACATCCGAGCAATGGCTCGCGCTCGACGAGATTGGCCGCAATTACGGCGGCAACACGATGCGCCTGACGACGCGCGAGACCTTCCAGTTTCACGGCATCATCAAGACCAGTGTGAAGGCGGCGATCCAGCGCATCAATTCGGTGATGCTGAACACGATCGCGGCCTGCGGCGACATCAACCGCAATGTGATCTCGGCCACGAACCCCGACCAGTCCGGTGCGCATGCCGAAACCTACCAGTTCGCGAACGAGGTGATGACGCATTTCCTGCCGCACACCCGCGCCTATCACGAGATCTGGCTCGACGGCGAAAAGATCGTCGGCGGCACGGAGGAGGTCGTCGAGCCGCTGTACGGGCCGACCTATCTGCCGCGCAAATTCAAGGTGGCGATTGCGGTGCCGCCGCAGAACGACGTGGACGTGTTCGCGCACGATTGCGGCCTGATCGCCATTCTCGACGACAACGGACGGGTCGAAGGCTACAATCTCAGCATCGGCGGCGGCATGGGCATGACCCATGGCGACACCAGGACCTATCCGCGCAGCGGCACGGTGATCGGCTTCGTGCGCGCGGAAAACGCGCTGAAGGCTGCCGAGGCCGTTATGACCATACAGCGCGACTGGGGCGACCGTTCGAACCGGGCCCATGCCCGGCTCAAATATACTCTGGACGATCGCGGCGAGGATGCCTGGCGCGAGGAGATCGGCCGGCGGTCGGGTACGCCGCTCGAGGCGGCGCGGCCTTTCGTCTTTACGGGTATGGGCGATAAATATGGCTGGACCGAAGGCGATGACGGACGCGCGCATCTGACCCTGTTCATTGAGAACGGCCGTGTCAGCGACCTGCCGGGCGGCCCACAGATCATGAAAGGGCTGCGCGAAATCGCGAAAATTCATGACGGCCAGTTCCGCTGCACCGGAAATCAGAACGTCATCATCGCCAATATCTCGAAAGAGAACCGCAAGGCGGTCGAGGCGCTGGTCGAGCAATACGGCCTGACCGACAAGGCCGGGCCGCTGCGCCGCAACGCGATGGCGTGCGTGGCGCTGCCGACCTGCGGGCTGGCGCTTGCGGAAAGTGAACGTTATCTGCCGACGCTCGTTACCGCGCTCGAGGAGCGGCTTGCCGCCCATGGCATTACGGACGACATCGTCATCCGCATGACGGGCTGCCCGAACGGCTGCGCGCGGCCCTATCTCGCCGAGATCGGCCTTGTCGGCAAGGGGCCGGGTAAATACAATCTTTATCTCGGCGCGGCGTTCAACGGCGAGCGCATGTCGAAGCTGTATCTGGAAGACCTCGACCACGATGCGATCATCGCCGCGCTCGATCCGCTGTTTTCGGATTTCGCCAAGGCACGGCAACCTGCCGAGCACTTCTCGGATTTCGTGATCCGCCGGGGCTATGTGAAGCAGACGTTCAACGGTCTCGACTTCCATTCCGATACGGGCCCGCTGAAAGCGATCGCCTGAAGAATAGGACACAGCCGTATATCCCGGAAGCGGCGGAGCCGCTGTCCGGGATCCATACGCTGTGACGGTGCGGTGTGATCTCCGGTGTTGCGGCGGTCGTCACCTCTCCCCTTGTGGGAGAGGTCGGCAAGCGGCGAAGCCGCCGCCGGGTGAGGGGTAAGCCTGCGTCACCGGGGTTGTCGAACCAGACCCCTCACCTCGCTCATGGCCTTGCGGCCATGAGTCGTCCTCTCCCACAAAGGGAGAGGATAGGCACCGTGTGCGATGCTGCGCATCGCTCCTCACCATGAGGGGGTGGGTGCGTCAAAACGCGCAGGTGCGGCGCAGCGGGGCGGCCACCATCCTTCCGCTGTCGTTCACAAAACGGAAGGAGGTGATCCAGTGTCTCATTGTCTCTCTCGGCGGGTGCTGGTCACCGCGGACTGGAAACTCCTCCTGGAGTGCCGGACCGCGTGATTTCCCGCACAAGCGGCGGGGCGATTTTCCCGGCCGCTACCGCGGATGACAATGGAAGGGCCGTTCCCCCGGGAGCGGCCCTTCTTGTATTGAAGGGCCCATGAGCGAACCGATCATCATTTTCGTCGATGCCGATGCCTGTCCGGTGAAGGACGAGGTCTACCGCGTCGCAGCGCGCTACGGCCTCAAAGTGTTCGTGGTCGCCAACGGCTTCATCAATGTGCCGCGGGACGAGCTGATCGAGCGCGTGATCGTGCCGGCGGGGATGGATGTCGCCGACGACTGGATCGCCGAGCGCGCGCGGCCGGGGTCCATCGTCATTACAAACGATGTGCCGCTCGCGGATCGCGCGGTGAAGGCGGGTGCCGAAGCCCTCGGCGCCAATGGCCGCGCGTTCACGCCCGAGAGCATCGGCATGGCGCTGGCGACGCGCAATCTGATGGACGGTTTGCGCTCGGCGGGCGAGACGACACGCGGGCCGAAGCCCTTTACGGCGAAGGACCGGAGCGCGTTTCTTCAGGCGCTGGATGCGGCGGTGGTGAGGCTGAAGCGGACGGGTTCGGCGGGTAGGGAGAGCGAGTCTGCTTCCGCCGGGCTCCGACTCTCCCTCCCCCTTTGTGGGGAGGGTGGCCCCGAGCGAAGCGAGGGGTCGGGTGGGGGTATCTGCATCACCCCACCCTCGCTCGTGCTCCGCACGAGTCGATTCCCTCCCCATCAAGGGGAGGGAGGCCAGCGCATGTTTGTCTGTATTCCCCTGTCCCTCATCCTGAGCCGGGCGGCGAAGCCGTCCGTGTCGAAGGATGGCAGCAGACTGGTTGTATATCCCGGAAGTGGCGGAGCCACTGTCCGGGATCCATACGCCGCAGCGTCAGCGACA
The DNA here is from genome assembly GCA_023388965.1 of Pseudomonadota bacterium. Taxonomy (GTDB): domain Bacteria; phylum Pseudomonadota; class Alphaproteobacteria; order Rhizobiales; family Methylopilaceae; genus Flaviflagellibacter. The sequence continues at coordinate 15,657 of JAEWFF010000021.1, forward strand.
GATCGCGAATATTGGGGTATGAACCGCGTGACCGGGCGTATGGGTCCCGGGCTCCGCTTCGCGGCCCCAGGACATACGAAATCAGTACCGACCGCCCTGCGGGCCCGCATTCCAGCCGAGCTGGCCGGGCGGTGTCGTGCCCTGCGAGGGATAGGGCTCGTAGGATTGCGGCGCGGGCGCGGTGTAGACGCCAGGCGGGGCATAGACGGGGGCAGGGGCTTCCGGCACCGGCGGCGGAATGGCGGGGTCGCCGGCCGCGATCATCGTCGTTTCCTGCAAGGCGACCATGTCGCCGATATCGCGCGGCCCCTGCCGTGCGATGCGCACGAGATGGCCCGTATCCTCGCCCTTCTTCACCTTCTCGTAGAAGGCGTTGCCGCCCTCGATCGAGACATAGCGCATATTGTTGTAGCCCGGCTCATACTTGGCCGTGTGGAAGAATTCGGCCTTGCCGACCTTGGGATGGCGCGCACCCTTGAGCACGCGGTCGGCGGCGCGGTAGGCGCGCTCCTTGGATTTGCCCTCGGTCATCGCGCGCGTCAGGACGCCCGGCGCGAACTGGCGCGGCGCGCCGACGACCTGACAGACCGTCTTGCCGTATTTGCCGCTTTCGTAGCGGTTCATGACGACCGTGCCGACCGCGAGCATGCCGTGATCGGAGGAGCGGTTGGATTCGAAATACATCGCGCGCGCGAGGCAGTCCTTCGAGGACATGCCTGCGGAGGCGATCTTCGTTCTTGTCTTGGAAAATGTCTGGCAGCCGGCAAGCGCCAGACCGATCACGGCAAGGGCGGCGGCGGCGCGAATGCGCGGATATGCTGACACGGGCTACTCACAAAACGCATGCCGATACGCTGGCACGCTCCGTTCATAGCCGAGCAGGGTTTACGAAAACTTTACCCGCGTTCCCCGGACCGCGTGCGCGAAGCGCATCGCGTGATCCGGGGCCCAGACATAAGTGCGGCGAAGCCGCCGCATCATGCGCGCCTTCGGCGCGATTCACTCCTGGGTTCCGGATCGGCGCTCGGCTCTGCCTCGCTTGTCCGGGACACGGCTACCCGAACGCGCCGGTCTCGTGGGTGATGGCAGTGCCGATCTCGCGCACCTGCGCAAACAGGCGGCCGATCGGATCGAAGATCTGCTCGTGTTCCTTGGCGTAGGACACGCCCTTGCGCGGGCCGTGCGGCTCGCCGAAATCGCGGCCCTTGGTCGGGTCGGCCTCGTTCGGAAAAACCTCGTTCATCAGCGCCAGAGTGGCCGGAACCTCCAATTGGAGGAGGCGCATTTCCAGCGCCTGGCGCGTGATGCCGTGGCGGGGCGAGAAGTCCGGAATGGCGGTCGCCATGATCCAGATGCGCTGGATGAGCGCGACGCGCAGCGCGTGCAGCAGGAGTTCGCGCGTCTGCATCTGCGGCGCGTTCGGCCATGCGGCGCGCAGCAGCACGTAATCGGTCTGGATGCGGTGGAACATGGCCTGCACCGGCGCCCACAGATCGAGCTGCTCCAGCGCATGGGCGACCTCGACCAGTTGCCGGGCGCGCGCGGCGGATTCGACATGCGCGGCGCGGTCCAGCCACGAGCCGGGATCGAGCAGCGCCGTGCAGGCGCGCAGGACGTCGATGTCCGAATGGCGCAGCGCGTGGCTTGCGAAATCGAGCGCGCGACGGAAGCGCGGGCTCGTGTCGCGGAGTTCGGAGAACAGTTCGGGCTGGCGGGCGGCGGCGGCGCCGATGCCCTGCAGCGTGTTCGCGCACCAGCCGAGCTGCTGGAGGATGGCGTTGTTCAGGATCGCGCGCAGTTCGCGCGGATGCTTGATGACGTTCGGGCCGGCAACGCCCTCGCTCTGGCGCATCGGCGGGCGCGACCCGGTCGGGTCGAGCAGCGCCGGGCCGAACGCGCCGAGAAGGGCCGCATAGCCCGGGTCCTCGACCAGTTCGTGCATGGTCGCGCCGATGGTCGCGAAGAAATCGGCGGCGAAATCCGCCTCCTCATAGATCGGATCGACGCTTGTCGGCAGATCGTCGAACGCATGTTCGGCGATGCGCGCGATGGAGGCGCCGGCAAGTTCCGGCGTGTCGAACAGGAGATAGCCGTCGCCGCCCTGAAAGCTCGATTCGTCGCGCTGGTTGATGCCGGCCTTGGCGAACATCGCGCGGCTGGCCGAGGGCGACAGATATTTCAGGCGGTCCGCGAGCGAGCCGGGATGGGCGCCGCGGCCGATGCTCTCGCCGTGCGTGTCGAACAATATGAGTTCGACATCGTCGGCGAGGCCGTATTTCAGCATCAGGTCGGCGAGTTTGACGCGCAGGCGCTCGATCAGGAAGGTCGCGGCGAGCTGGCCGACATAGCGGCCGGAATCCGAATAGCCGAATTCGATGGCGAGTTTGCCGGTCTGCTTGAGATAGGCGCGGTAATGCGGCGAGCGCAGCGCCTCCTCGATGGCGCGCGAGCCCTGTTCGAGCGCTTCGGCGGTCTCGAACAGCGGCGATATCTCGACATGCTTTTCGACGCCGAACAGGCGCGCGAGCCAGAGTATGGACAGCAGCGTATAGCCGGATTCCGTCTCCGCGATCAGGAAACGGATCGGGGCGGTGCCGTCGATGTGCTTGGCGATCTGCGCGACCGTCATCATCAGGCGGGTGGCCGAGGCCTGTTCGGCGATGATGGCGCCGAAATCGACGGGAACGGGCTCGACCTTTTCGAGCGCGCCGTTGATCGCGCCGAGCAGGACGCGGCGGCGGAACGGATCGGCCGGCGGGTCCTGAAGTCCGAGCCGCAGGCGCACCGCGTTGTGGACCTGCGCCGCGTTCAGCCGCACATGGGAATGCGCGAACGACATTCCGTGCGAGACGAGGCCGGCACGGGCGACGGTGAGTCTGATCTGATCTTCCGGTGATGCCTTGGCGATGGCATCCGCGAACAGATCGAGCAGCGGCTGCGTCGTGACCAGCGCATCCTCGCGGTGCTCGATAAGCTCGGTGGCGAATTCAGCGACGGCATCCGGATCGCCCTTCGTGGGCACCGCGGCGATCTGGCGGTCCACGCAGGCAATCGCCTGCGCGATGCGGTCCGATAGTGCTTTTGCGGCGGCGATGTCCGCGACCTGACCTTCAAGGCGCTTCAACTGCAGCCGCTTCATGCGCAGGCGCAGGCGCAGCGTGTCCCACCAATTGATGTCGATGCGGCCGTCGGTGTCGTAACCGACCCAGCTTGCGAGCTCGACCGCCTGCGGCATGAGCGCGGTCCATTCGGACGGCCAGGCCGTGGCGGCCTGAGACAGAAGCGCGGCGTTCAGCCGGTCGATGGCGTCGCGGCCATTGCCGATGGCGTGAATGGCCTGGTTGAATTCGTCTTCCAGAGTGGGCGTGGTCGGGCGGTGCGAGCCGAGGTCTTCTCCCGCAGGGCGGCCGCTGGCGAGTTCGGCGATGGCGTCGAACACTTTCGCCGGCGCCGAGAATGTCGGATGCGCGGTGAAGACCGCAACGAAGCGCGTGCGCTCATATTCCTCGCGGTTCGCCTCGAACGAGCCGGCCGATTGCGGATTGGCGAGCTTTTCGGCGATGCGGCGATAGCTGTCCTCGGCGGCGGCTGGCTCGGTGCCGCCGACATAGGAGGCAAGGCGTTCGGCGCGGTCGTGGAAGGCTTCATCCCGCAATTCGGCGATGACGTCCGAAATCTCCTCGTCGGAGATGTCGCCGCGCTCCATCATGCGCAGAATCTGCCGCGCGGTGACCAGAACGGCGTTGCCGAACGGATCGTCCTCGGTGCGCGCCCGGCTTTCTTCCATCAGCGCGAGCAGCGCGCCTGCCGTCCTGGAGGGCTTGCGCCCGCGATTCGTCTCGTTCAGCATTTCGATGCCCCGCACGCGCCAGCCCGCACCGGCGCTCGGGCGCATTTGGAGCCTCCGGACCCCTCAAGTCAAAGGTCCGGCGGGCCATACGGGCCGAAAAGCCGCAGGTTTTCCGCAATTCGGCCTCATTCGGGCTTGCCTTCCTTTGCCGGAGCCGGGCATCTAGCCGCCCATGACCGATCTTTCCCTGCTCTGGGGCATTCCCTTCGCCGGCATGCTGCTGTCCATCGCGATCCTGCCTCTGCTGGCGGGCCATTTCTGGCACGCGCATTACGGCAAGGTGTCACTGTTCTGGGCGCTGCTGTTCCTCGTTCCCTACGGGATGACGTTCGGCATCTCCACGGCGGCGCACGATCTGGTGCATGCCGCGCTGCTCGAATATGTGCCGTTCCTGATCCTGCTGTTCTCGCTCTACACGATCTCCGGCGGTCTGCTCGTCGTCGGCAATCTGCATGGCAGCCCGGGAACGAACACGGCGCTTCTGGCGACGGGAACATTGCTGGCCAGCATTATCGGCACGACCGGCGCCAGCATGCTGCTTATCCGCCCGCTGCTGCGGGCCAATGACAACCGCAGCTACAATGTCCACACGGTCGTCTTCTTCATTTTCCTCGTCTCCAATATCGGCGGCTCGCTGACGCCGCTCGGCGATCCGCCGCTCTTCCTCGGCTTCCTGAAGGGTGTGGATTTCTTCTGGACGACCACTCATCTTGCGCCGGAGACGCTTCTGCTGGCCGCGATCCTGCTGCCGCTTTTCTTCGTTCTGGATTCGGTGCTCTACGCGCGCGAAGGCAAGCCGCGCCGCGACCCCACTCCGGACACCAAAACCATCGGTCTTGTGGGTCTGTGGAACGTTCCGCTGCTCATCGTCGTGATCGCCGCCATCCTGATGAGCGGGCTCTGGAATCCCGGCATCTCGTTCACCGTCTACGGCACGGAGCTGCACCTGCAGAATCTGATGCGGGACGCGATTATGGTAGCTGCGGGGCTGGTGTCGCTGGCGGTGACGCGCGCCGATATCCGCGAGCGCAATGCGTTCAACTGGGAGCCGATCAAGGAAGTCGCGAAACTGTTCGCGGCGATCTTCGCCACGCTGATTCCGGTCATCGCGATTCTGAAAATGGGCCTCGACGGAGCGGCGGCGCCCATAGTCTCGCTGGTGACGGATGCGAACGGCGCGCCGGTCGACCGCGCTTATTTCTGGATGACGGGCCTTCTGTCGGGCGTGCTCGACAATGCGCCGACCTATCTCGTGTTCTTCAACATGGCCGGCGGCGACGCGCAGGCTTTGATGACGACCTATGCAACGACATTGGCTGCCATTTCCGGCGGCGCGGTGTTCATGGGCGCGCTGACCTATATCGGCAATGCGCCGAACTTCATGGTGCTGGCGATTGCCAAGGATCGCGGCGTCGCGATGCCGAGCTTCTTCGGCTACATGGCGTGGTCCATCGGAATCCTGATCCCGTGCTTCATCCTGCTGACGTGGATTTTCTTCGGGTTCTCGTAAGCGTGAACGGCGCGGTCTGACGCAAGCCGCTATTTGCTGTTGACGCTGGCCGGGGCTGTGGCACGCTGGGCGCAATCGGCGTTTCACAGGGCTCGCGGGAGAATGAGCCCGTGTCGCGCCTCCAATGGAGGCGGACCATGAAAGCGAACCAGAGCGAATTTCTGAAAGAGGCGCGGCGCTGCGCCTATGAGGCGTCGAAGGGGGTCAGCCCCGGACGCTCGCAAATGTTCAGCGGCCTTGCGCTTTTCTACAAATCCCTTGCCGAAACCGAGCCGCCCCGGCGCCGCGAGCCGAAGCATCGCGAGCATAGCGGGTATCGGGCCGACGAGAAGGCGGACTGAGCGCGCTCAATCCCGGCGGATACGGCGGAACGTATTGACGATCGTCGTGACCGAGCGGTTGTCGGGCTGGGCGAGGATATCGTCCATCACGCTGCGGCGCTGCGTCGACCAGCGGGGCTGGCCTTCGACGACGCGTACGCCGTGCACGACATATTCGCGCCCGGGGTGATCGCCGTCCGCGCCCGCCTGGACGCTGTAATGACGGATTTCGGCAGCGCCGGCTGGAGTTGCGGCTAGGGCGGCCAAGGCCGCGGCGAGTGCGAGCATTCTCATGTCTATCGTTCTCCCTGTTCGCCGCGAATCGATCCTAGATCGGCTGCGGGCAGGAAGGGAGTCGAATCCTCATCCTGAGCCGGACTCAATGCGTCCGCATCGAGCCGTGTCGAAGCACGCCTCCGCCCTCATCCTGAGGAGGAGGGCCGAAGGCCCGTCTCGAAGGATGGCCGAAAATTCGGTGCATGTTGCCATCCTTCGACGCGGCTCGCCTTCGGCGAGTCCGGCTCAGGATGAGGATCGCATGTCCCGGGGCCGCGTAGCGGCGGCTGGGTGAGGAGCCTTCTCCCCTTGTGGGAGAAGGCCGACTCGCGGCGTGCGCCGCGAGCGGGATGAGGGGTTTTCCTTGCCCGAACCAGACCCCTCACCTCGCTCGATGCTGCGCATCCTCAACTCGGCTGTTGCCGAGTTGAGTTTGTAAGTCCGTACTCCCCGCAACCGGGGAGAGGGAGGTCAGGCGCTCGTGGCCCGGTCAGGACCCTTTTCTCACACGGAGAACGGCTCGTCCTTCTCGCCTTCCCGGATGCGGGTCGGCAGGCCGATGCGGTTGAGAAGGTCGAGGAAGGGATGCGGCTTCAGCTCTTCCACATTGACCATCTTCTTCACGTCCCAGTCGCCGCGCGCGATCAGCATGGCGGCGGCGGCGGCCGGAACGCCGGCCGTGTAGGAGATGGCCTGGCTGCCGACCTCGGCGAAAGCCTGCTCGTGATCGGAGATGTTGTAGATGAACACCTCGCGTTCCTTGCCGTCCTTCGTGCCCTTCACGAGATCGCCGATGCAGGTCTTGCCCGTATAGCCCGGCGCGAGCGAGGACGGATCGGGCAGGACGGCCTTCACCACCTTCAGCGGCACGACGTCGAGCCCCTCGGCCGTGCGGACCGGCTGTTCCGACAGAAGGCCGAGATTCTTCAGGACCGTAAATACGTTCAGATAATGATCGCCGAAGCCCATCCAGAAACGGATATGCGGCACGTCGAGATTTTTCGACAGCGAATGGATTTCGTCATGACCCGTCATATAGGTCGTGCGCGTGCCGACGACCGGCAGATCCCATTCCTTGCGCACTTCGAACATCTTGTTCGAGGTCCATTTGCGATCCTGCCATGACCAGACCTGGCCGGTGAATTCGCGGAAATTGATCTCGGGGTCGAAATTGGTCGCGAAATAGCGTCCGTGATCGCCGGCATTGACGTCGATGATGTCGATGCTGTCGATGCTGTCGAAATAATCCGCGTGCGCCAGCGCCGCATAGGCATTGACGACGCCGGGGTCGAAGCCCGCGCCGAGAACGGCGGTCAGCCCCGCTTTCTCGAATTCCGCGGCGCGCTTCCATTCGTAATTGCCGTACCAGGGCGGCGTCTCGCAGATCTTCGCGGGGTCCTCATGGATGGCGGTGTCGATATAGGACACCCCGGCGGCGAGGCAGGCCGACATGACCGACATGTTGAGGAAGGCCGAGCCGAGATTGAGGACGATATGGGTCTTCGTTCTCTCGATCAGCGCCCGCGTGGCCTCGACATCAAGCGCATCCAGCGCATGTGCCTGGAGAAGACCTTCCGACTTCCTGTTCTTCTTTTCATGTATGGACGATATGATCTCCTCGCACTTGGACACGGTGCGCGAGGCGATGTGAATGTCGCCGATGATGTCGGTGTTCTGGGCGAGCTTGTGCGCCGCGACGTGAGCCACGCCGCCGCCGCCGATGATGAGAACGTTCTTTTTCATTTCGTCGGGAAATCTCCGTGCCGGGTTTCAGGAAAGGTTCGACTTGAAGTCGTCGTAGGTGAAGCTGCGTACGAGGCGGATGCTGCCATCGGTCTCGCGCAGGGCGATCGAGGGCATCTGCACACCGTTGAACCAGTTCTTCTTGACCATGGTGTAACCGGCGGCATCCTGAATGGAGATGCGGTCGCCGGCCTTCAGCTTTTCGGGGAAGGCGAATTCGCCGAACACATCGCCCGCGAGGCAGGATTTGCCGCAGATCATGATGCGGTGCGGACCCCCGTTCGGCAGGATTTTCGCGTTTTCGCGATAGATCAGGAGATCGAGCATGTGCGCCTCGATCGAGCTGTCGACCACGGCGAGTTCCTTGCCGTTGAACAGCGTGTCGAGCACGGTCACTTCGAGCGTGGTCGATTTCGTGACCGCGGCTTCGCCGGGCTCAAGATAGACCTGCACGCCGTGGCGCTCGGAGAAGGCCTTCAGGCGGTCGCAGAAATCATCGACCGGATAGTTCTCGCCGGTGAAGTGGATGCCGCCGCCGAGGCTGACCCAATCGACATGCTCAAACAGCGCGCCGAACTTTTCCTCGACATCGGTCAGCATCTTGTCGAACAGCGCGAAATCGTCGTTCTCGCAATTGTTGTGGACCATGAAGCCGGAAATGCGGTCGAGCAGGGGCTCAACCTTCGCCGCGTCCCATTCGCCGAGGCGGCTGTAGGGACGCGCCGGATCGGCGAGGTCGAAGCTCGAGGACGAGACGCCGGGATTGAGCCTCAGCCCGCGCGGAATGGCAGATGCGCGGTCGGCGAACCGCTCGAACTGGCCGACGGTGTTGAAGATGATCTTGTCGGCATTGGCGATCACCTCGTCGATTTCGCTCTCGCTGTAGGCGACGCTGTAGGCATGCGTTTCGCCGCCGAACGTCTCGCGGCCGAGCTTGACCTCGAACAGCGAGGAGCTGGTAGTGCCGTCCATATATTCGCGCATGAGGTCGAACACCGACCAGGTCGCGAAGCATTTCAACGCGAGCAGAGCCTTCGCGCCCGAGCGCTCGCGCACATGGCGGATGATTTTCAGGTTCCGTTCGAGGCGGGCCTTGTCGATGAGGTAATAGGGCGTCGGGATCATGTAAAAGGTCCGGAAAAGCTGGAATGACGCGCGAACGGGCGCGTGCGTTGCCGTTTCAAATGAAACGGCGCGGGCGAGGCGGCGATGCGGTTACTGGAAAAGAAGCGCGTTCGCGCAACCGCTGCCGATGCCTAGCATCGGCATTCGGGCGCACTTGGAAACGGTGCGCGTGAAAGAGCGGTCTTCCTTTTGGGCGGCTTCCAGCGGCGCTGAAAATATCCCCAATTGGAAAAGGGCGTTGGTCATCGCGTCCCTCCCAACCAGCAGATCCGAGCCTGCGAACAAACGGGCAGGCGGACGCATAGCGGCATATGCCGCAAAAGGGAAGCTGACTTTGGGCGACCGCCCGCCGCGCACCCTATTTCAGGATAGGGATATAATCCGGCGAATTGATGTCCGGCCGCTCGTCGATCAGGATTTCCGCCGTGCCGCGCGGGCCATGGACCACGATCCGGTCCCGCGCCGGCGATGGAACGAGGCGGATATATTCGCGCATGGGCGCGCCATAGGCGCGGCCGCTGTCCATCACATATTTGCGGACCTCGTAGCCGGCGGGAACGTTCCGGGCCGGCACGGAATAGGCCGCGGCCGGGCGGCCAAGATCGGCGGCGTGGGCCGGAGCCGCGCAGAGAGCGGCAAGGGCCGGAATCGTGAGGGCCGCGAAAGCTGGAATGTGGCGCATGGGAGCCTCCTGCGGCGACAATAGCGCGGGAGGCTCCGCCGTTCCGGGCTTTCGCCCGATGTGGTTACGGGATGGTCTCCCCCCGCCTCAGTCCAGGATCTGGATGATGCGGCGCGAGCGTGGTTCCACGATCACCGGCTGCTCGTCGAGGATCGTATAGCCGTAATCGGCCTCGATCTCCGGGTCCTCGATGTCGAAAATCTCGACATCGCCCGGCAGGACGGCGCCGACCGCGATATCCTCGTCATAGTCGTAATCGTAGCTGACGGACGGCGCCTCGCGGATGACGTATTCGCGCACATCCGGCTCGATGACCACATATTGCGCGAAGGCCGGGGCGGCCACGCCCGTCAGCACGAGCGCAAGAACGAGCTTTTTCATCGGTCTCATCTCCCTCGATATCCCACCCCGGAAGCGAACGGCGCAGATGAAGGGCGGTTCCTGCCTCATGCTGGGCATGTTCGGGGCAGGGCCACGAGACGGACATGGTTGGGAGGAGGCGCTGCGGCGCGCCCGGCGCCTGTCCTTACGAACCCGTTCCCGCCGCGAAGCGGAATTCGCGGACGAGTTCGACGAGGCGCGGGACCAGTTCGGAATGCGGCTGGACGTGGAAGATATAGCGCGGCACCTGGCGCGTCGTATGCGCCATGAAGGGCTCGCCCCAGAAGCTGAGGAGGATTTCCGCGCCCCCGGGCGTGCCGGAATCCGAGATCATGATCGAGACGGATTCCTCGATCTTCGTCCAGTGCGGCGGCACGACCTTGGCCGCGCCCTTGCAGCACGCGATCTTGGGCAGCACGTCCTCGTCCCACATGGATTTCTGGCGCGGATCGAGCACGAAGCGGATCGCGGTGACGCGCGGATTTTCGACCGCCGGGCGCAGCAGGACATCGAACAGGGCCTGCGGCTTGTACATGGACAGGCAGACATGGAAGCAGGTGATTTCGCCCGCCGCCCGCGCGGCGAACTGCTCGCTGGCCGCGCGCAGATGGCCGGGGCCGACCAGCACGACATCGGGACGGCTGAGCCCGTCGCGGATTTCGCGCAGGAGGGCGCGGTTGTCGGCGATGGCGGCATGAGCCTCCTCACTGGCGCGCTCGCGCCGCAGATCGCGCAGGAACAGCATGGCGATCAGCACGACGGCGATCGTCAGCAGCACGCTCTCGTCGATGATGTGGAGCAGATGCAGCACGACGGCGGCGACCGCCGCGATGATGCCGGCGATGGCATCCCAATCGACATTGCGGATCTGGCGCAGGTTCATGGCTCCCCCCGAAGCCGGATATCGTAAGCGGCCGCGGCCCGGTTCAGCCCGTCCGGGTGTAGGGATAGCGCTCGAAAGTGTGGGTGCCGGGCGCGTATTTGAGGGCGCAGCCGTAATCCTGCGCGATCTCCTTCACGCGCTCGGCCTGCTGCATCCGCGTGCCGGGAATGGTCTGCTCGATCCACTCGTCGGGCAGGGTGAGCGCCCAGCCCGGCTGGAGATAGCACAGCACCTTCTTCAGATCCTGCTCGTCCAACTATCGTCCTCCTCCCGCATGGATTCCGGCTATAGCAGAGGCCCGGCGGAAAATCATGCAGGATTTGCCGGTTATTGGGGGCGAGGGTTGTCTCGGGGTAGGTAGCCGGAACTTCTCCTCTCCCGCTTGCGGGAGAGGTCGAGTCACCGAAGGTGACCGGGTGAGGGGATGGCGGGAGCCTGAGGGTTTCGCCTTCTGGGAGGTTCGGGCTGCGCAGGTCCCGGGGCCGGGCAACGGATTTCGCCTCTCCCGCCTGCGGGAGCTTGCCCCGGACTTGATCCGGGGTCGGCCATATCGGGTGCGGATGGACGGGGTGGAGGTGGTTACATCGGGGACGTACGCCTTCAGCGTCCACCCCACCCGGCTCGGCCCTTATGGCCCTCGCCACCCTCCCCCTCAAGGGGTGGGTAGCGAGCCTGCCGCCGCAGCCTGTTCCCAATCCTCATCCTGAGGAGGGCCGAGAGTTCGATTGTCGCCACATCGTATATCCCGGAAGCGGCATCTCAACCCGGCTGTTGCCGGGTTGAGCATTAATAATGCCGAACTCGGCAACAGCCGAGTTCGGTACGCTGTCCGGGATCCATACGCCGTGATGATGCGGGATGATCTTCGGTGTTGCGGAGATCTTCGCCTCTCCCGCTCGCGGGAGAGGTCGAGTCGCCGAAGGCGACCGGGTGAGGGGGAAGCGCCGCGTTCGGTGTTTGTAACTTCCCCTCACCCCGCTCGGCCTTGGGGCCGAGTCGGCCCTCTCCCGTGAACGGGAGAGGGGACAACCTGTTGCGCCGCTGCGGCGTATGGGTCCCGGGCTCCGCTGCGCGGCCCCGGGACATACGATCCTCATCCTGATCCGGACTCGGAGCCATCTGTACATATCGTAGTAACGCCCCGCCTCTCATGGTGAGGAGCGATGCGCAGCATCGCGTCTCGAAGGATGAGGATCGAAGAAGTACCGACAGCGGCAGAGATTAGAGCCGTGAGCTCACGGAGTATGGATCCCGGATCGCGCTGCACTTTCGTGCAGCTTGTCCGGGACATGCGGTGTACCGACACACGTCATCCGCCCCGGCCTTTCGGGGCTCTGGTCCCTGTTTGCCGGACCCCGGAAACATCCGGGTCCGGTCTCACGACGTCTCCCCAAGGAGGGAGCGCGGAGCGAACGGCGCTTCCGCTGCCCGCGGTGCGGACAGGTAAAGCGCGAAGAAATCCACGGTCCAACGGCACGCCGTCGCTCCGCGCGCGGTGGATTTTCGGCAAGGAATGGTCTGCCGCGAAGACCCACCTGTCGGTCTTCCTCGGGGTTCGCCCGTCTACCCCTGACGTGTTGGCACACGCGGTACGGGGAGAGGCCAAGCAAGCCCCCTGCCGGTCGGCTTTCCGGCGGCATTCCATTCCGGCCTCCGGCGCGGGCTGCAAACCCGTTCCCGCCGGCCACCGCATCCCGATCCATGTTCAGGTGTGCCTCGAGAACACGCCCTCCCGACCGGGATGGGATCGGATTACCCCTAGATAGGAAAATAGTCAAGGATTATTTTCACTGAAGACGCCGCGGCAGACCCGGTGCCCTCCCTCCCCTTGATGGGGAGGGTGGCTTCGGCGAGCATGGCGAGCCGAAGTCGGGTGGGGTGATGTCCGTTCCGAGAGCCCGCAGCCTCCGAAAACGCATGACGCGGGCTGAAGCGCGGCTGTGGACGCATCTGCGCCCGCTTCGCCGGCAAGGTTATCATTTTCGGCGGCAGGCGCCTTTCGAGGGATACATACTCGATTTCGTATGCTTCTCGAGAAAGCTGGTGGTCGAGGCCGACGGCGACAGTCACGGATATGACGGCGCGGTGAGCCGGGATGCGCGCCGCGATGCCCGGCTCGCGAGCATGGGGTTGAGAACCGTCCGGATCATGAACGCCGACGTGCTTGAGAATATCGACGGCGTGATCGCGTACATATCGGCTGAGCTTGAAGCGGCGTCACCCCACCCGACCCTCAGCCGGATCAGGTCCGGCTTCGGGCCAAGGGGAGGGAGGGCACCGAGTCTGTAGGTGCGACGCATATCCCGGAAGCGGCGGAGCCGCTGTCCGGGATCCATACTCCGTGACTTTGCGGGATGATCTCCGGCGCTGCGGTTCCCTGTCGTCACCACCGGGAGTATGGGTCCCGGGCTCCGCTTCGCGGCCCCGGGACATGCGCGTATCATACCCCTCACCCGGCTCGGCCTGTCGGCCGAGTCGGCTCTCTCCCGATGGGAGGGGGGCCGGCTGCGCTGCTGTCGGTACTTTCCCGGTTCTCATCCTGAGGAAGCCCGTCTCGAAGGATGAGGGCTGAGCGCTCTTCCCCCTTGCGTTTCAAAACTGTTTCGTTTAGACCCGCTCCAAATTAGGACAGCAGGGCTGTCCATTTGTCTTCAGGCGCATCTCGTCTAGGCTCGCGGTTCCGGTTCGGGAACCGGGCGGACGAGGTGCCGCCTGTCATGGCCGCCGACACGTCCGCGCCGCCCGAAAGCATCGTGCTTCCGGCGGCCCGCGCGCCCAAGGCGGCGCATTGGAGAACAAGCGGGTTCCGGTCCTCCGCCCATAGGGAGGCGCGCCCGCCAAAGGGCCGAAAAGGCCGCCGGGGAAACGAGACATGAAATACAGGCTGTTCGGGAGTGACCGCGCCAAACCGCTGAACCCGGCCACGCTGCCCTGGGGCAGCCTGGCCGCACATGCGCGCGACCCTCATCTGCCCGGACCTTCGGGTCTTTACACCGGCCGCAACGAACACGATTCCTGCGGCGTGGGCTTCATCGCCCACCTCAAGAACAGGGCCTCCCACGAGATCGTGGAGAAGGGCCTTGCGATCCTCTCAAATCTCGAACATCGCGGCGCTGTCGGCGCCGATCCGCGCGCCGGCGACGGCGTGGGCATTCTCGTCCAGATTCCGGACCGGTTTCTCCGCTCCGCCGGGGGGCTGGGCTTCGACCTGCCGCCGAGGGGCGAATATGGCGCGGGCCATGTCTTTCTGCCCAAGGACGCGGAAGGCCGCCGAATCATTTTTGAAACATATGAGACGGTGGCGAAACAGGAGGGCCTGAGGGTCCTCGGCTGGCGCGACGTGCCGACCGACAATTCCACGCTCGGCTATTCCGTGCTGCCGACCGAGCCGCACCACGCCCAGGTCTTCATCGGCAAGGGCGAGGGGCCGGAAGGATGGCTGGACGGGGCCGACGCCTTCGAGCGCAAGCTCTACATCCTCCGCAAGGCTGTGGCGCAGACTCTGCACGGCGCGGGCGATGCGCGCACGCGCGGCTATTACGTGACCAGCCTCAGCAGCCGCACCATGATCTACAAGGGCATGTTCCTGTCCGATCAGGTGGCGGTCTATTACCCCGATCTGCAGCACAGGGACTTCGAGAGCGCGCTCGCGCTCGTCCACCAGCGCTTTTCGACCAATACGTTTCCGAGCTGGCAGCTTTCGCATCCCTACCGGATGGTGGCGCATAACGGCGAGATCAATACGCTGCGCGGCAATGTAAACTGGATGGCGGCGCGGCAGGCGAGCGTGGAATCGCCGCTGTTCGGTACGGACATCGAGAAGCTGTGGCCGATCTCATACGAAGGCCAGAGCGACACCGCGTGCTTCGACAACGCGCTCGAATTCCTCGTTCAGGGCGGCTATTCGCTGGCGCATGCTGCGATGATGCTGATCCCCGAAGCGTGGGCCGGCAATCCGCTGATGGATGAGGGGCGGCGCGCGTTCTACGAATATCACGCCGCTCTGATGGAGCCGTGGGACGGTCCGGCGGCGATGGCGTTCACCGACGGGCGCCAGATCGGCGCGACTTTGGATCGTAATGGCCTGCGCCCGGCGCGCTATTTCGTGACCTCGGACGACATCGTCGTCATGGCCTCGGAAATGGGCACGATCTCCTTCCCGGAAGAAACCATCGTCGAGAAATGGCGCTTGCAGCCCGGCAAGATGCTGCTGCTCGATCTCGAAAAGGGCCGCATCGTCTCCGACGAGGAAGTGAAGGCGGAGCTTGCCGCCGCGCATCCCTACAAGGACTGGCTGGCGAGAACGCAAATACAGCTCGAAGAGCTCGACAATGCGCCGTCCGCACCGGACTGGACGAGCGATGTTTCGCTGCTCGACCGCCAGCAGGCCTTCGGCTACACGCAGGAAGACCTTTCCCTGCTGATGGCGCCGATGGCGCAGACCGGGCAGGAGGCGATCGGCAGTATGGGCACCGACACGCCCATTGCGCCGCTTTCGCTGAAGCCGAAGCCGCTCTATCAGTATTTCAAGCAGCTTTTCGCGCAGGTGACGAACCCGCCGATCGATCCGATCCGCGAGGAACTCGTTATGTCCCTGGTCTCGTTCATCGGGCCGCGTCCGAACATTCTCGACCATGAAGGTTCGGCGACGCGCAAACGCCTCGAAGTGCACCAGCCGATCCTGACCAACAGCGATCTGGAAAAGATCCGCCACATCCAGGATGTGGAGCCGGATTTCTCGGCGGTGACGCTCGATATCTGCTGGCCGGCCGCGGAAGGCGCGGAGGGCATGGAGCGCGCCGTCGAGACCTTGTGCCTACAGGCGCGCGCGGCGGTGGCCGAGGGACGCAACATCATCGTGCTGTCGGACCGCAAGGTTTCGGCGGATTGCATTCCGATCCCGGCGCTGCTGGCGACGGCGGCGGTGCATCACGATCTCATCCGCCACGGCCTGCGCACGCGGGTCGGCCTCGTCGTCGAAACCGGCGAGGCGCGCGAAGTGCATCATTTCTGCTGCCTTGCGGGCTATGGCGCGGAGGCGATCAACCCCTATCTCGCCTTCGAGACCATGCTCGACATGCACCGCGCGGGCGAATTTCCGCCGGAGGTTTCGGAATACGAGGCGGTGTCGCGGTTCATAAAGAGTATTGGCAAAGGCATATTGAAGGTTGCCTCCAAGCTCGGCATCTCGACCTATCAATCCTATTGCGGCGCGCAGATTTTCGACGCCGTCGGCCTGTCATCGGATTTCGTGGAGAAATATTTCCGCGGCACGGCGACGCCGATCGAGGGCGTGGGCGTTGCGGAAATTGCCGAGGAAGCGGTGCGGCGTCACGACGCCGCGTTCGGCCGCGCGCAGATCTATCGGGAAGCGCTCGACGTCGGCGGTGAGTACATGTTGCGCCTGCGCGGCGAGGAGCATGCCTGGACCGCCAATACGGTGCGCGATCTGCAGCACGCCGTGCGCGGCAATCTGCCGGAGAAGTACAGAGCGTTCGCCGAACAGATCAACAATTGCGTCGGGCGTCCGCTGACCATCCGCTCGCTGTTCGACATCCGCCCGGCGGAAGACGACGGCCGCGCGCCCGTTCCGCTCGATGAGGTCGAGAGCGCGAAGGACATCGTGAAGAGGTTTTCGACCGGCGCGATGTCGTTCGGCTCGATCTCGCGCGAAGCACATACGACGCTCGCCATCGCCATGAACCGGCTCGGCGGCAAATCGAACACCGGCGAGGGCGGCGAGGAAGTGGACCGCTTCACGCCGCTGGCGAACGGCGATTCCATGCGTTCGGCCATCAAGCAGGTGGCGTCCGGACGTTTCGGCGTGACGGCGGAATATCTCGTCAATTCCGACATGATCCAGATCAAGATGGCGCAGGGCGCAAAACCCGGCGAAGGCGGGCAGCTTCCCGGCCACAAGGTCGATGCGGTCATCGCCAGGGTGCGGCATTCGACGCAAGGCGTCGGCCTGATCTCGCCGCCGCCGCATCATGACATCTATTCGATCGAGGATCTGGCGCAGCTCATCTACGACCTGAAGAATGTGCAGCCGAAATCCGCGATCTCGGTGAAGCTGGTTTCGGAGATCGGTGTCGGTACGGTCGCGGCGGGCGTCGCCAAGGCGCGCGCCGATCATGTGACGATTTCCGGCTTCGAGGGCGGCACGGGCGCAAGCCCGCTGACCTCGATCAAGCATGCCGGCTCGCCCTGGGAGATCGGCCTTGCCGAAACGCACCAGACGCTCGTGAAGAACGAATTGCGCGGCCGCATCGCCGTGCAGGTCGATGGCGGATTGCGCACCGGACGCGATGTCGTGATCGGCGCGCTGCTCGGCGCCGACGAGTTCGGTTTCTCGACCGCGCCGCTGATCGCGGCAGGCTGCATCATGATGCGCAAATGCCATCTGAACACCTGCCCGGTCGGAGTGGCGACGCAGGACCCGGTGCTGAGGAAGCGCTTCACCGGCCAGCCGGAGCACGTCATCAATTACTTCTTCTATGTTGCCGAAGAGGTGCGCGAACTGATGGCGCGTATGGGCTATCGGTCGTTCGACGACATGGTCGGCCAGATGCAGATGCTGGACCGTACAAAGGTCATCGAGCACTGGAAGGCGAGGGGGCTCGATTTCTCCAAACTGTTCGAGAAGCCCGAGCCGCCGCGCGGCACGCCGATCCATCATTGCGAGGCGCAGGACCACCACCTCGAAAAAGTGCTGGACCGTACCTTGATCGCGAAGGCCGCGCCCGCGCTGGAGCGCGGCGCAAAGGTCACGATCGAAACGGAGATCAGGAACACCAATCGCTCGGCGGGCGCGATGCTGTCGGGCCGCGTGGCCGAAAAGTACGGACATGACGGGCTTCCGGACGGCACCATCACCGTGAAGATGACCGGCACCGCCGGTCAGGCCTTCGGCGCCTGGCTCGCGAACGGGGTGGTGTTCGATCTCGAGGGCGAGGCCAACGATTATGTCGGCAAGGGCCTTTCGGGCGGCCGCATCATCGTCAAGCCGCCGACCCATTCGGGCATCGTGCCGGAGAAGTCGATCATCGTCGGCAATACGGTTCTCTACGGCGCGATCGCGGGCGAGTGCTATTTCCGCGGCGTCGCGGGCGAGCGCTTCGCAGTCCGCAATTCCGGCGCCATCGCCGTTGTCGAAGGTACGGGCGATCACGGCTGTGAATACATGACCGGCGGCGTTGTCGTCGTGCTCGGGCCGACGGGCCGCAATTTCGCCGCCGGCATGTCGGGCGGCGTGGCCTATGTTCTGGACGAGGACGGCAGCTTCGGGAGCCGCTGCAACATGTCCATGGTCGAGCTCGAGCCGGTGCTCGAGGAAGAGATGCTGATGCGGCGCGTCCATCATCAGGGCGGCGATCTGCTGTTCAAGGGGCGGGTCGATCTGTTCGAGGAAATGACACGCCTCGACGCCGAACGGCTTTTGCAGTTGATCGCAAACCACGAGCGTTACACGGGCTCGGCGCGTGCCGGCTACATTCTGGATAATTGGGCTGAGTATCGCGGCAGGTTCGTCAAGGTCATGCCGGTGGAATACCGCCGCGCATTGGCCGAGATGGAAAAGGCCAGGCGCGAACTTGCGGCGGCGGAGTAAGGTCATGGGCAAGATTACAGGATTTCTGGAAATCGAGCGCCAGGACCGTCAGTACGAGCCGGCGGCGGACCGCGTGCGCAATTACAACGAGTTCGTGGTCTCGCTCGGCGAGGAGGGAACGCGCAAGCAGGCGGCGCGCTGCATGGATTGCGGCATTCCGTATTGCCACAATGGCTGCCCGGTCCATAACCAGATCCCGGACTGGAACGACCTCGTCTATCATGGCGACTGGCAGGAGGCGGCGCGCAACCTGCATTCGACCAACAATTTCCCGGATTTCACCGGCCGCATCTGCCCGGCGCCGTGTCAGGAAAGCTGTACGCTCAACCTCATCGACGCGCCGGTCACGATCAAGACGATTGAGCAGGAGATCGCGGACAAGGCGTGGGCGAATGGCTGGATCGAGATCCAGAAATTGCGTGACAGGACCGGCAGGAAGATCGCGGTCGTCGGCTCTGGCCCGGCCGGAATGGCGGCCGCCCAGCAGCTCGCGCGCGCCGGTCATGACGTGCATGTCTACGAGAAGAACCAGCGCGCGGGCGGATTGCTGCGCTACGGCATTCCCGACTTCAAGCTGGAAAAGCATGTGGTCGAGCGCCGCGTGAAGCAGCTCGAACAGGAGGGCGTCACCTTTCATTACGGTGTGAATATCGGCGTCGATGTCACCGCGACGGATCTTGCCGGTCAGTACGAGGCGGTGATCCTTGCCGGCGGCTCGGAAAAGCCGCGCGATCTGCCGGTGCCGGGACGCGAGCTTGCCGGCGTGCATTTCGCGATGGATTTCCTGACGCAGAACAACCGCCGCGTTTCGGGCGAGAACACCGATATCAGGGACCCGATCCTTGCGACCGGAAAACATGTCGTCGTCATCGGCGGCGGCGATACGGGTTCGGATTGCATCGGCACCTCCGTGCGCCATGGCGCGCTGTCGGTGACGCAGCTCGAAATCCTACCCATGCCGCCGGAAAAGCCGAACAAGCTGCTGACCTGGCCGGACTGGCCCTTGAAACTGCGCACGTCGTCCTCGCATCTGGAGGGCGCCGAGCGCGATTTTGCCGTATTGACGCAGAGCTTTGCGGGCAAGGACGGAAGGGTGACGGCGCTGAACTGCGTCAAGGTGGACGAGGCGTTCAAGCCGATTGCGGGAACGGAATTCCAGATCAGGGCCGATCTCGTTTTTCTCGCGATGGGCTTCGTTCATCCGGTGCATGAGGGCATGATCGAGGAACTTGGCGTTGCGCTCGATGTGCGCGGCAATGTGGTTGCCAATCCGGTGGCCTATGAGACATCGGTGCCGAATGTGTTCGTTGCCGGCGATATGCGGCGCGGCCAGTCGCTGGTCGTATGGGCAATCCGCGAAGGCCGCCAATGCGCGGCGGCGGTCGATGCCTTCCTGATGGGATCGACGGTCCTGCCGAGGGTGTGACCCCATATCCCGGAAGGCGCGGAGCGCCTGTCCGGGACCCATACTCCGCGGCATCGGAGATGGAGCCGCATCGTCACGGCGTATGGGTCCCGGGCTCGACGCTCCGCGTCGCCCCGGGACATACATCTGACTTCGAGCGCCTGCGGGCACGTCTCAGGGGTCGGGGAACTCGCCTCGCCGGCCCGTGTTGAATCCGGCAGGAGGTCTGCCTGATGTCGATCACACCGCCGGAACCGACCCCGATTCCCGTTCCGCCGCCCGAGCCGGAAGAGCCGCCGTCGCCGCTGGAAGAGCCGGTGCCGGTCGAAGAGCCGCCGCCGGATTATCCGCCCGACGAAGCGCCCGATCCGAACCCGGACGAGAACGATGAGCCGCCGGAGAGGATGGAGAGTGTCCCGGAAGCGGCGCAGCCGCTGTCCGGGACCCATACTCCGCAGCCTCAGAGATAGGCCAAAGTGGAGGGGCGATTTGACCAATCAAGATTGTGTTTTCGATCAGGTTGGTCACGCCAACTCAAAATAGAGTGTGCCGTGTGTGAGGTGCCTGGTTACTCTTTGCCCTAACCAAAAATCACGGCGTATGGGTCCCGGGCTCCGCTTCGCGGCCCCGGGACATGCGATCAATTCACCGCCGTTTGCGGCCAGGCGAAGTCGTCCGCACGGCCGGGTCTGGCCGGGACGGCCTCGCCGGTAAGGACGGCCTTGTTTTCCGGCCCGGCCGGAGGCGGCAGGGCCTTTTCCTTCGGCGTGGCGTCCGCTTTCGCCGCACTGTCCTCTTTGGCCGTGCCGTCGGATGCGAGCACGCCGGGTTCGAACTTTTCCCCGGCGGAGGCTTTTTCCGCCGACCTGTCAGCGTCCGTACGTTCGCCCGGAACCAGTTGTGCGCCCGGCGCGCGCGGGGCCTGGCCGAGCAGGAGAATGCGGCTCGAACCCGGTGTTGTCGGCGCCGTGGAATCGAGGTGCATCAGGTCCGCGATATTGTCGCCGCTGTCTTTCGGCGCGAGATAGGGGCGCAGCTCGATCTCGATGGAATGGCCGATCTTGCGCGAGCCTGCGCGCGTGAAATGCACGCCGTCGGCGGTGCGCAGGCGCACGACGCGCCCTTCGATGTCCGGTCCCTGAACCGTGAACTTCTCTTCCGTGTCGACGAAGCCTTCCCAGACATCGATGAAAATTCCGCCCAGAGCCGCCACGCGCTGGCGCACGAGATCGTTCAGGAAGAGATGGTCGGCGGTGGTCTTCTCGTCCTCGACCGGCGGCAGGCCGATCCAGATCAGCGGGATGTTCCGCTGGCGGAAGGCGAGCGCAACATCGTCCACTTTGGCGGCGTAGCGGTCCATCCACGGCGAGGCGGTGAGCGCGGGCACCGTGTCCTCGGTTTCGGGCGCGGCTTCCACGGGCTCGGGGGCCTTCTTCTTTTTCTTCACCGGAGGATCGTCGTCCGGCCCCATGAACACGACGGCCGCGGTGACGGCGGGATCGCGCGCCAGAACCTCGTCGACGACCATGCGCCAGGTCTTGTCGGTTTCCTTCAGGAAGCCGACGCCGGGGCGGATTTCGCGGACGAGGCCGACTTCCGGGCGCTCCGACAGGGCATCGGTCAGGCCGGGCACGAGATCCTGGGCGAAGCTGTCGCCGATCACGGCGACGAAGGTGGTCTTTGGCACGGCCTTCTTGACGGGCGCGGCGGGCTCCGAATCTCCGGCATCGGCAGGCGCGACGCGCCTTGTCGGAGCTTCGCGCGGCTCGCGCTCCGGCAGGCCGAACAGGCGCTCGAAGAAACCGCGGCGCGGGCGCTGGTTGTTCTGCTCCGGCACGTATTGACGGCGCCGGTAATTGTCGCCGGAGGGCAGGCGGCGCTGCTGCGGCGGATAATAGCGCGGCTCGAAAAGCTGGGCGCTCGCCGGGGAAGACGCAGCCGTCATCGCAAGCGGGGCGCCCGCGAGCAGGAAAGCGGCGAAAAGGATTCGCAGAACGGTCATGGCCTCATCCGGTGCGAGGCATAGCCTCCAGACGCATGGGGCGCAATTGTGGCTTCTACCTCTCCCGTTCACGGGAGAGGTCGGCACGCAGCGAACTTGAGTGTTCTCAAGTTTGCAAAGCAGTTGCTCAACTCGGCAACAGCCGAGTTGAGATGCGCGGCCGGGTGAGGGGGCAGCGAGCACCGAGCCTGTGGTTTTCCCCTCACCTCGCTCGGCGGCTCTCGCCGCCGAGTCGTCCTCTCCCGCAAGCGGGAGAGGAGAAAGTCACTGCGCCGCTCTCAGCCGCTCCAGGACGTCCGGCGTGTAATTGCCGTCGACGGCGGTGCCGGTGGCGGCCTGGAAGGCGCGGATGGCGTCGCGCGTCTTGGGGCCGAATTTGCCGTCCACGCCGCCGGGATCGAAGCCGCGCCGCGCCAGAAGCGTCTGGATTTCCTCGCGTTCCTTCTGCGTCATCAACTGGTCGAGCGGCCAGGGCGTGACGAAGGGCCCGCCGCCGCGGATGCGGTCCGCCAGATGGCCGACCGCGAGCGCGTAATTGTCGGAATTGTTGTAGCGCTTGATGACGCGGAAATTCGGCAGAACGAGAAAGGCCGGGCCATGCGGCCCGCCGGGCAGGAGAAGGCGTCCCTGATCGCCGGGGCGCGGAAAAGCCTGGCCATTGGCGCGCTTGACGCCGCGCCGCTGCCAGTCGGCGAGTGTGTGGGTCTGGCCCTTGGCGGCGGCAAGGCCCGAAGGCAGTAGAACCTCGTAGCCCCAGGCTTCGCCCGGCCGCCAGCCATGGACCTTGAGATAATTGGCGGTCGAGGCGAGCGCGTCCGGGATCGTCGTCCAGATGTCGCGGCGGCCGTCGCCCGTGACGTCGACCGCATAGGCCTTGAAGCTCGACGGCATGAACTGGGTGTGCCCCATCGCGCCGGCCCACGAGCCGACCATATTGCCGGGCGTCGTGTGGCCCTCGACCAGAATTTCGAGCGCGTGCAGCAGTTCGCGTCTGAAGAAATCGGCGCGGTAGCCCCGATAGGCGAGCGTCGCCATGGCCTGCAGCACATTGTGGCCGCCGAGATAGCCGCCGAAATTGGTCTCGTTGCCCCAGACCGACAGTACGATGAAGCGGTCGACGCCGAAGCTGGCCTCGATATGGCCGAGCACGTCGTCCCATTCGCGGGCTTTCATCATGCCCTTTTCGATGCGCAGGGCCGAGGCGCGCCTGACGATGTATTGCGCCGAGGTCGATTTGAATTCCGGCTGCTTCCTCGCGAGCTTGAGCACATCCGGATCGGGTTTCATGCCGCGGAAGGCGGAATCGAATACGGGTTTGGGCACGCCGCGCGCCTGCGCCTGCGGCCACAGGCCCTGCACGAAGGCCTGAAAATCGGCGCGCGCGGGAAGAGGCGCGAGAAGCGCTGCCGCGAGCGCGGCGGTAAGGAGCAGACGTGTTCCGGTCATCCTGATTCCGCTGTTTTGCCCCGAAGGGTTTTTAAGCGGTCCCAGCGGACCCGTCATTGGTAAATGGGGAGTTAATTTCGCGTCTTTCGCCGCTCAGGCGGCGCCGATCTGGCGTTTGCGTGTCGTCAGCGCATCTTCCCAGGCGAGCGCGTGGGTGACGATGGTGTCGAGATCGTCATAGGCCGGCGTCCAGTGCAGATATTGGCGGATGGCGTCGGCAGCGGCGACGATCTTGACCGGATCGCCCGGACGGCGCTCCGTAATGTTCACCTCGAAGTCGCGGCCCGAGACGCGTTTCACCGCATCGATGACCTCGAACACCGAATAGCCCTGACCGTAGCCGCAATTGAGGGTGAGGCTGTCACCCTCGCCGCGCAGATGGCGCAGCGCCAGCATATGCGCGATGCACAGATCGGCGACATGGATGTAATCGCGCACGCAGGTTCCGTCGCGCGTCTCGTAATCGGTGCCGAACACCGAGATCGCCGGGCGTTTGCCGAGCGCGGTTTCGCACGCGACCTTGATGAGATGCGTTGCGCCGGCGGTGGACTGGCCCGTGCGGCCCTGCGGATCGGCGCCGGCGACGTTGAAATAGCGCAGCGCGACATAGCGGATCGGATGGGCGAGGGCCGCATCGCGCAGCATGATCTCGCTCATCAGCTTGGACATGCCGTAGGGCGACATCGGATTGGGCTGCGTGTCTTCCGGCACCGGATTGACCGGCGGATTGCCGTAGACGGCGGCGGTCGAGGAAAAGACGATGTGCGGCACGCCGGCCTGAACGGCGGCTTCGAGCAGGTTGCGCGTCTTGACGGTGTTGGCGAGGTAATAGCCGAGCGGATCGGCAACCGAATCCGGCACGACGATCTTGGCCGCGAAATGCACGATGGCGGAAATCCTGTGCTCGCGCAGCACGCGCTCGACCAGCGGGCCGTCGCCGGCATCGCCTTCGACCACGGCGACGCCCGGCGGGACGGCCCAGCGGAACCCGGTCGAGAAATTGTCGAGGACGACCGGCGTCTCGCCATTGGCGAGCAGTTCGAGCACCATATGGCTGCCGATATAGCCCGCGCCGCCCGTGACCAGAACGTTCATAAAATCGCCTCTCCTTGCTGGAAAGACCCAAGGGCTGCTCTACTTACCTTGAGGTTTTTTTACCGGTACAAAAGGCCGGAAACAGACAATCGTGGTGAACGGGCCGTCAATGTCCGCGCGCCATCCCGCCAGAACCATCTCACGGATATCCGAATCTGACATGAAGCCCATACGCAAGGCGATCTTCCCGGTGGCCGGTCTCGGCACCCGCTTTCTTCCCGCGACCAAGGCCATGCCGAAGGAAATGCTGACCGTCGTCGACCGGCCCGTCATCCAGCATGTCGTCGACGAGGCGCGCGAAGCCGGCATCGAGCATTTCATCTTCGTCACCGGCCGCAACAAGGGCGTGATCGAGGATCATTTCGACAAGCAGTTCGAGCTCGAAGCGACGCTCGAGGCGCGCTGCAAGATGAAGGAACTCGAAGCCCTGCAGCAGGACCTGCCGAGCGCCGGCCAGTCGAGCTTCACGCGCCAGCAGGAACCGCTCGGCCTCGGCCATGCGGTGTGGTGCGCGCGCGACATCGTCGGCAACGAGCCGTTCGCGCTACTTCTGCCCGATATGCTGCATCACGGCCCGTCCTGCCTGAAGGGCATGATGGAGGTCTATGAAAAGACCGGCGGCAACATCATCGCCGTCAACGAAGTGCCGAAGGATCAGGTGCATCAATACGGTATTGTCGGTGTCGGCGAGAAAGCGGGCGCGGGCTTCCGCATCACCGGCATGGTGGAAAAGCCGAAAGCCGCGGACGCGCCGTCCAATTTCTCGATTTCCGGCCGGTACATACTGCAGCCGGACATCTTCGCTCTGCTCGAAAAGCAGCAGAAGGGCGCGGGCGGCGAAATCCAGCTTACCGATTCCATGCTGACTTTGGCCAAGACGCAGGATTTCTTCGGCTATGAATTCGAGGGCCGCATTTTCGACTGCGGATCGAAGATCGGTTTTCTTGCCGCGAACATCGCCTACGGGCTGGAGCGCGAGGACCTTGCGCCGGCTCTGCGCGCGGAGATCAAGGGCGCGTTGGGGTAGGTGTATTGCCTCTCCCGCCTGAACCCGGCTGTTGCCGGGTTCAGGCGGGAGAGGAGTCTATCGCTGCATGCGCAGCCCGACCTCGACCTTGGTAGCATCGTAATTACCCGAGCCGTCGGTGGTCTCGAGTTTCCTGTATTCGACGCGTCCGATCGCCGACATCATGCGGTTGAGCTTGTATTCGAGTTCCAGTTCGGCATCGAAATCGCGCAGCCGCTCGCCGTCCGGATAATCGGACTGCCGGAAGCCGGCCTCGCCGCTCAAGATCAGCCATTCGCGGAATTCATGGTCGAAGCCGGCGCGCGCATATACGGACGATCCGACAGCGCAGCATTCGCGCGTCGTTGAATCGACCGTACGCCCGGTCGACAGGCGCAGACGCGTCAGATCGCTCGGCTGCCAGATGACCGTCCCTTCGGCGACGAGGCCGGATTCCGCCGGTATCGCCGCATCCTCGGCTTCCTGGCGGCCGTAGCCGATCTTGGCTTCGGCGGTCCAGATCGGATCGGGCTCGAAACGTGCGCCGGCATAGATGCGATAGCCGTCGGTGTTGTGCGCGATGCCGTTGTCGTTGATGTCGACATCGTAAGTGCGCTTGTTGACGGCGGCTTCCACGAACGGCTCAAGCGCGGGGCTGAGTTCGACGCCGGTGCGCAGGCGCAGATCCGCTTCCGTATAATCGCGGTCGTGCAGATCGGGGTCGCCGTAATCGACGCGCAGGACATCGAGGGTCGGTGCAATCGAGATGCGACCGGGCTTGTAGACGACGCCCGCGCGGCCGCCGAGGCGAAGATTCTGCTCGGTCGTCGTTACGCCGATCAGTTCCGGATCGTCGCGTGTATCGTTGTCGAGCGAGCCGTGAAAGGCGAAATCGGCGCGGATGTCGTTACGCACATCGAGGCGCAGCGCGGCATCGGCGGCATAATCGGCGCCATTTTCGTCCGGAAGCTTGTCGTAGGCCGTGTAGCCGGCCTCGAGCCGCCCGCGGAATTGATGGCGTATCCAGTCCGACTCGACATCGATGCGGCCGTCCACGCGGCCATAGGCCGAGCCCTGCGGCACAGGGTCGTTTTGCGGATTGGAATCGTAGCCGCCGCGCAGGGTCAGGCTCGGCTTGACGAGGAAGGCGCCGGTGCGGATGCCGAGCGGCTCATAGGGCTCCGGGTCGTCGCGGCGGGCGCGGCGCGGCGTGCGATAGGGCTCGGGCAGCGGTTCGGGCCCCGATATCTCCGGCGCTTCGTCGGCGCCGTCGACGGGCGCGGCGAATGCCGATGCCGGTTCGGCCTCCGGGTTCATCGCATAGGGCGAAAAATCCTCATCCGCGCCGGGCAGGGGATCGAGCGCCCCGCGCAGCATGCCCTGGGCGAGGGACGGGACGGGCGACATCAGCGCGGCCGCAAGCACAAGGCCGAGCAATGGCGAAACCGGCGGCGCGCGCCGCCCGCCTTTGGATGCGGAAGGTCTTCCCGGGGCATTCATGGTTAAGGAAGATCGACCAAGCGAGGTTAATATGCGGTTCTTGTCGCTCGGGAATTTGCGGCCGGCTTGCCCGGGGTCCGGCCCGGGATTACACAGAACGCCTCCCAAGGAGTTGAAACCCGTGTCGAAGCCCGTCCCCGCCGCCGGAGAGGATCAGGAGCCGAGTCCGGCCCTTGCCTCGGCCCGCAAGACGCTGGATTTCGAGCGCAGCGGCCTCGAAATTCTGGGCCATGCGCTCGAAGCCGATCTCGGCCGCGCCTTCGGGGCCGCGGTCGATCTGATCGGCCGGGCGGAAGGCCGCGTGATCGTCACCGGAATGGGCAAAAGCGGTCATGTGGGCCGCAAGCTCGCCGCTACTCTGGCCTCAACCGGCACGCCCGCTTTCTTCGTCCATGCCGCCGAAGCGGGGCATGGCGATCTCGGAATGGTGACGCCGAAGGATGTGGTGATCGCGCTGTCCTGGTCGGGCGAGACGCCCGAACTGCGCGATGTCATTCACCACACCCAGCGCAATGCCGTGCCGGTGATCGCGATCACCTCCGACGCCGCAAGCGCGCTCGGGCGGACATCGACGGTGGTTCTGGCTTTGCCGAAAGCGGCGGAGGCCTGCCCCCACGGCCTTGCGCCGACGACCTCGACCACGATGCAGCTCGTCATCGGCGATGCTCTGGCGATCGCGCTTCTGGAAGGGCGCGGCTTCTCGGCGTCCGATTTCAGGGTCTTTCATCCGGGCGGACGGCTGGGGGCGGGGCTCACCCATGTCCGCGACCTGATGCATACGGGCGAAAATGTGCCGCTCGTGCCGGCCGCCACGATGATGTCGGACGCGATCCTCGTCATCAGCGCAAAGAGCTTCGGCTGTGTCGGCGTGATCGACCAGAGCCGCAAACTGGTCGGGATCGTGACCGACGGCGATCTTCGGCGGCACATGAATCCGGGCCTTCTGGCCAACCGGATCGAGGACGTGATGACGCGCCAGCCGCGCACGGTCGGGCCCGAGACGATTGCCTCGGCCGCGCTGGAAATCATGAATTCTTCCAAGATCATGGCCCTGTTCGTCGTCGAGGACGGCAGGCCTGTCGGCATCCTGCATCTGCACGACGCTCTGCGCGCCGGGGTGGCGTAATTCACCTCTCCCGCAGGCGGGAGAGGGGACTGGGAGCCCGGACATGCGATCCCGCGTCTCCGCACAAATTTCTGCCCTCCCTTAACGGGCAATTAGAAAAGCCCGGCCTATTCTGCGGTCCGAGTAAGGGGCTGTTTTCCTTAGGGTTGGGTACGGGTTTATGGATATCGCATCTCTCGGCGGGTTTTTCCTCGCGATCGCCATTGTCGGCTGGCTCGCGATCTCGGGAGGCGATCCGCGCGTGCTCATGGATACGCACGCCGCCGTTGTCGTGTTCGGCGGCGCCATTGCGGCGACCATGATCCGTTTTCCGCTGCACTCGACGCTGTACGGTTTCCCGATCGGCCTGAAATACACCTTCTCCATGCGCAAGGTCTCGACCCGCGCGCTGATCGACGAGATCGGCCAGCTTGCCGACCTCGTGCGCAAGAAGGGCCCGCTGGCGCTCGAGAACACGCCGGTCTCCGATCAGTTTCTCGCCAAGGGCGTGCGCTATATTGCCGACGGCTATGACGCCGAATTCATCCGCGACAGCCTCGAGCGCGAGCGCGACCTCCTTCTGATGCGCCTCTCGGAAGGCGAAAAGATTTTCCGCTCCATCGGCGACTGCGCGCCCGCCTTCGGCATGGTCGGCACCCTGATCGGCATGGTGCAGATGTTCGCCAATATGGCGGACCCCTCGACGCTTGGTCCGTACATGGCGATTGCGCTGTGCGCCACCTTGTACGGCGCCATCGTGCAGAACTTCATCGGTCTGCCGATCGCCGACAAGCTGCATCTGAAATTCGCCGAGGAAGACCTCAACCAGACGCTCATCATCGACGGCATCCTGCAGATCCGCGACGCTAAGAGCCCGGCGCTCGTGCGCGAAATGCTGCAGGCCTATCTGCCCGAGAAACACCGCGACCGTGAGGACGCGGACCTCGACGAGGCGGCCTGACCCATGGCCCGCAAGAGAAAGGGCGAGGCCCACGGCGGCGGCCACGGCTGGTACGTCACCTTCGCCGATCTCATGGCGCTGATGATGGCGTTCTTCGTCATGATCGCCGCCTTCTCCACGATGAACGAGGAGAAGATGAAGCAGGCGCTCGGCTCGATCCGCGAGGCGTTCGGCGTACAGACGGTCAAGGAAGTCCATGGCGGCATCATGGAAATTCAGGGCCTGCCGGTGCGCAGCTTCCCGAAAAATGTCGCGATGACCAATCCGGTTGATTCGACGCAGCAGCCCGGCCCGATCATCGAGCAATACGACCGCGCGCCGCTGCAGCAGGGCCGCGACTACAAGTTCTCGACCGCCGCCGCGACCTTGCGCCAGGCGCTGCAGGACATGCCGGACCTTGCCGAAATCTCGCAGAACATCCTGATCGAGGAAACGCCGGACGGACTCGAAATCCGGATCGCCGATCAGGACGGGCGCTCCATGTTCCCCGAAGGCTCGCGCGAACCCTATGCGCGCGTACGCTCAGCGTTGACCGCTCTCGTGCCCACGTTGCGCGAACTGCCGCAACGCATCGCGATCACGGGCCATACGGCATCGAGCGACAGCGCCGTGCCGCTGAATTACGGGCCGTGGGAAATCTCGGCCGACCGCGCCAATGCCGTGCGCCGCATCCTCGCCAAGGGCGGGATGCCCGCCGACCGTTTCTTCTCGGTGTCCGGACGCGCCGACACCCAGCCGCTCTATCCGGACAACCCCTATCTGCCCGCCAACCGGCGCATCTCGATCACGCTGATGAGCGAGCCGCCGCCCGTGCCGGCGGATGTGAAGTTGTAATTACCTAGAAGGGTGAGAGTTGCTCCCATCCCTCCCACGCGAAGCGGGGGAGGGCGACTCGCACGAAGTGCGAGCGGGGTGGGGGCATATCGAGAGATTGTCCTGTCACCCCACCCCGGTCACGCTGGCGCGTGACTCGCCCTCTCCTTTCAGGGGAGGGATAAGGATCAGGCTTCCTCCACCCGCAACACCGCGCCCTCGGCGGCGGCGATGCGCACTTTCGTGCCCGCGGGCAGATCGGGGCCGGTGACGCGCCAGACCGTATCCTCGATATGGACGCGGCCCTGGCCGCCTAAGACCGGCTCGTCGAGCGTAAAGACACGGCCGACATACATTTCCGAGCGGCGGTGCAGAACGGGTTCCGGCCCGCGCGCGCGGCGTCCGCCCGAATAGAACCACCAGCCGGCGACGGCGAGCACCGCAAGCACGGCATAAAGGATGAGCTGCGTCTGCCATGCGAGCGCGAGGACGAATGCCAGTATGCCGGTGACGAGCGCGGCGATGCCGAGCCACAGGATGAAGCTGCCGGGCGCGACGATCTCGATGGCGAGCAGGACGACGCCGAGAATGATCCAGCTCCAGCCGCCGAGCGAGGCGATGAAGCCGATCATGTCGGCGGCACGGTGCGCGGCCGCACGGGCGGCGAAGGAGGCGTGTCGGGACGATGGCTCTCGACCGCCGATTTGGCGATTTCGGCGATGCCGGCGAGCGAGCCGATGATCGCGGTGGCCTCGACCGGCAGGATCAGGGTCTTCTGGTTCGGCGCGCTCGCGAGCGCTTCAAGGGCACCGACATATTTGTCGGCGATGAAATAGTTGAGGGCGGCGAGATCGCCGCGCGCGACGGCTTCGGAGACGGCGGTGGTGGCTTTCGCCTCGGCCTCGGCGGCGCGCTCGCGGCCCTCGGCATCGCGGAAGGCGGCCTCGCGGCGGCCTTCGGCTTCGAGGATTTGCGCCTGCTTCTTGCCCTCGGCGCGGAGGATTTCGGACTGCCGCTCGCCTTCGGCTTCCAGAATTGTCGCGCGCTTCTCACGCTCGGCCTTCATCTGGCGCGCCATGGCGGCGACGAGATCCTGCGGCGGGCGAATGTCCTTGATCTCGATGCGCGTGGCTTTGACGCCCCACGGCGCGGCGGCGGCATCGACGACTCGCAGCAGGCGCTCGTTGATCTCGTCGCGCTGCGACAGGACATGGTCGAGGTCCATCGAGCCCATGACCGAGCGGATATTGGTCATGGTCATGTTCAGGATGGCGGACTGGAGATTGTCGACCTCGTAACTCGCCTGCGCGGCATCGACGACCTGATAGAAGTTCACGCCATCGACCTGAACGGTGGCGTTGTCGCGGGTGATGACCTCCTGGCTCGGAATGTCGAGCACCTGCTCCATCATGTTCACCTTGCGGCCGATCCGGTCGATGAAGGGGATGATGAGGGTGAGGCCCGGCGTCAGGGTGCGCGTGTATTTCTGGAAGCGTTCGACGGTGTAATTGTAGCCCTGCGGCACGGTCTTGACGCCGGCGAACAGGACGAGGACGACGAAGCCGACCAGAAGGACAGCGAAAATATCAAAGCCGAACATGCAAAATCTCCGCTCCGCGGCCGGGCGGCGCACTGTGGGGCGGCGGCGGAAAAGTCACAAGAGGAGCGCGCGGGGCGGGTTGCATTTTACCGCCCGTTGGACTAATTAGCCGCCCCAACAGCCGATCTTCCCTACCGGTGAAGAACCGCTTTTCGCGGCGGCACTCCAATTCGCAGGCAGACGACCGATGAAAATCCGCAATTCCCTCAAGTCGCTGCGCGGCCGTCATCGGGACAACCGTATCGTCCGCCGCAAGGGCCGCGTCTTCATCATCAACAAGACGCAGAAGCGCTTCAAAGCCCGTCAGGGCTGAGGCCTCCCCGGCTTTTTTCGCATTTTGACCGCGCGGCAGATGCGCCCTAATTTGGGGCGCATGACCGCGCGTTTTGCCTTGGCCGTTCTTGTCCTTTTTGCCGCCGTGCTTCCGGGCCGGGCGCAGGAGGATGCGGCACCGCCGCCGGACCCGGCGCCGGCCGCCGAAGCCCAGCCCCTCAATATCGACGCCGCCGAGAGCCAGCGCAAAGCGCGGCTGGAGCGCCTGTTCGACAGCCTCGCCGCCGCTGAAAATGCCGAGGACGCCAAACGCTACGAACAGGCGATCGACCGCATCTGGACCGCCTCGGGCAGCCCGACCGCCGATCTTCTGATGACACGCGCGGACGAGATGATGCAGGCCAACGATGCCGGCGGAGCGTTGACGCTGATCCAGGCGGCGCTGGATGCCAAACCCGATTTCGCCGAGGGCTGGAACCGGCGCGCGACCCTGTTTTTCCTGCGCGGCGATTATGTGAGCGCGATGGCCGCGATCCGCGAGACGCTGCGCCATGAGCCGCGCCATTACGGTGCCTGGGCCGGGCTCGGCCGCATCCTGCAGACGACGGGCGACGACCAGAAGGCGCTCGACGCCTATCGCCGCGCGCTCGCCATCCATCCGCATCTCGAAAACCTGCAGGAAGAGATCGACGGCCTCACGCTGAAGCTGCGCGGGCAGGAGCTTTAGGGCGAAGTACAGCCAATCGCTGCAGCACACTCCATCCTCATCCTGAGCCGGACGCCTGAAAGGCGTCCGTGTCGAAGGATGGAAGCAAGCAGCGGACTCGCCGCCGTGCTTCGACGCGGCTCAATGCTGCGCATCGAGTCCGGCTCAGGATGAGGATCGGAGTGGCGGCGCCGAGGAGCGGTTCGGAGAAGATCTATTCCGCGGCGGCGCTGCGGCCCGCGGCGGTGCCGCGTCGGGCCTGGGTCTGTTCGCCGGCGTTCGTGTCCGCATCCTGATCGGTGAGCTGCACGGTCCACGAGCGCTGCTCGCCGGTGTCGATCTCGAAAAAGCCGGTGCGGTTGAAATTGCGGGCAAGGCAGTTCTCGATGCCCAGAATCGTGAACTCTTTTTCGCGGGTGCACATATAGGCGCTGCCGCCCCATTCGCCGCCGCGGTCGTAATCGATGGCGTAGACGTAATAATAGCGGGCGACCAGCGGCCCGGTGAGCAGGGTTTCGCAGCTCGCCGCCGCGACATTCCACCAGCCTTCGGTGACCCAGCTCGCGCCGTCCTTGTAGCCGATGGCGACGCCGACGCGGCTCTTGGTGGAATTGCACAGACGGAAATCCACCGCGAAGGCGGAGGAAGACCAAAGCGTAGTTGTCACCAGTGCGCACAGCGCGAGGAAGGAAGGAACACGCCCCCGCGTCCGGCGGCACGGAGCAGGGATCGACGTCATCCGTGACCGGCTCGTGTCAGCCAAACGATAAGGCACGTGTATCCCCATTTTGGCGCGGCGGTGTCAACGTAAACATCCCCGATCAGGCCGCGGCGGAAGACTAGAGCGCGCCAAAAAGGGCGGTATCGGGGCGGGCAGGGGGCCGGGCGGCATGACCTCGGGCCCCCGAATGACTATGTTGCGGGCCATGCACGACATGCCGGTCATCGATCCCTATCGCGGTCCGTTCGAGGTTCTGCCGGGCGCGGGAGCGCGCCCGCTGCTGATCCTGTGCGACCACGCCTCCAATGCCCTGCCGGCCGAATTCGGCCGGCTCGGACTGCCGGAGGCCGAGTTCCGCCGCCATATCGCCTACGATATCGGCGCCGGGGGCGTGACGCGGCGGCTTGCGGAAAAGCTCGGCGCGCCGGCTATCCTGTCGGGCTTTTCGCGGCTCCTGATCGACCCCAATCGGGGGCCGGACGATCCGACTTTGGTCATGAAGCTGTCGGACGGAGCGGTTATTCCGGCCAATGCGCGGATCGGCGCGGCGGAGATCGAGGACAGGCTGAGCCGGTTCCACGAGCCCTATCATGGCGCGATCGCCGCCTGGCTCGACGAAAGCGCAGAGCGCGGGGAGGTGCCGGCCGTGCTGTCGGTTCATTCGTTCACGTCGAGCTGGAAAGAAGCGCCCCGGCGCTGGCAGGCGGCGCTGCTGTGGGACAGGGACGACCGGCTGGCCGCGCCCCTGATCGCCGCGCTGGAAGGCGAGGGGTTTTCCGTCGGCGACAACGAGCCCTATGACGGCGCGCTCGAAAACGACACGATGTTCCGCCACGCTACGATGCGCGGCCTGCCGCATGCGCTGATCGAGATCCGGCAGGATCTCATCGCCGATGAAAGCGGACAGGAGGAGTGGGCGGACCGGCTGGCGCGGCTGATGGAGCCGATCCTGAACCAGCCGGATCTGCATCGCGTAAAGCATTACGGATCGCGCGCGGGGCATGGCCGCCGCGCACCGGCCCATGAGGCGAAGGAAGGGACCAGATGACGAAACTCGACGATGCGACTCTGACCGAACTTCAGGCGGCGGCTTTCCGGCGGCTGATCGGGCATCTGCGCGAACGTACGGACGTGCAGAACATCGACATGATGAATCTCACAGGTTTCTGCCGCAACTGCCTGTCGAACTGGCTGAAGGATGCCGCCGACGAAAAGGGCGTGGCGCTGACCAAGGACGAGAGCCGCGAGCTTGTGTACGGCATGTCCTACGACGAGTGGAAGGCGAAGCATCAGACGGAAACCTCGCCCGAACAGGCCAAGGCGTTCGCCGAGCGCGGCGCGCATTAGTCTTCGCCTCTCCCGTTTACGGGAGAGGCCGAGAGCGCGGAGCGCTCCGGGTGAGGGGATGCGGCAAGCTCGGCATTTGTGACTTTCCTCTCACCCCGCTCGAAAGCCTCCCGGCTTTCGAGTCGCCCTCTCCCGTAAACGGGAGAGGGGATAAGCCACGAATCTCACGGGCGCACCCCGGCATCACAAACCAGCAAAAACCTTGAGTTCCACCCGCTTTCCACAAAGCCCGTTCCTGCCTTTTTTGATTGCTTGATTTCGGCTCCGGCGCGGGCCACCAAGAGGGCTCTCCGCCATTTCGCGTACAGGTGTATTTGTCATGGACGCTTCCGTCGTCGCCAAGGATCAGCTTCTGTCCATCATCGAGCGCATCGAGCGCCTCGAAGAGGAAAAGAAGGGCATCGCCGACGATATCAAGGAGGTCTATGCCGAAGCGAAAGCCAACGGCTTCGACACCAAGGTGTTGAGAAAGGTCGTCTCGATCCGCAAGCAGGATCAGGCCGAACGCGAGGAACAGGATGCAATCCTGGACCTCTATCTCACCGCGCTCGGAATGGTGAAGTAAGCGGCGCCGCGCCGCGACTCATCAACACACCACAGCGGAAAAGCCCTCTCCCGTGCATGCGGGGGAGGGTTTTTCTTTGCCCGCAGGCAGCCCGGAAAAGCACGCGCTTGTGGTTTGACCGTCATCTGAATCCCTGATAACCAATCGGTATAATTGAGCCGATTGGTAAAAATTGGTAGGGAGGAAAAGATGAAGCACCAAGTTCCAGGCGCGCTGCGCACAATGGTCAAGTTTGCAGCGGCCGCGGCCGTCGTGGCCGCTCTCACCGGGCAGGCTGCGGCCCAGCAGGTCCGGATCGCCTTCGGCGATATCGCCAGCATTGAAAGCCTTAATCTCCTCATCGCCGTCGAGCGCGCCAAGGAGCGCGGCGTCGATGCGTCGATGACGTTCTTCAAGTCCGAAGACCTCGCCGCGCAGGCGGTGGTCGGCGGGCAGGCCGAAATCGGCGTCGGCGCGCCCTATGCCCTGCTGCAGAAGGTGAAGGCGCCGATCCGCATGTTCTACCAGCTCAGCAATCTGCGCTTCTATCCGGTCGTCAATACGGAATTCTACAAGGACTGGAAGGATCTCGACGGCCAGGAATTCGCGGTGCATTCGCGCGGCTCCGGCACCGAGGCCATCATGAACCTGATGGCGCAGAGGCACGGCATCAAATTCTCGAACCTCAACTACATTCCGGGCGCCGAAGTGCGCGCCGGCGCCCTTCTGCAGGGCAATGTGAAGGCGACCATCGTCGACAGCTCCGCGCTTAACCTCGTCAAGGAAAAGGGCGGCGACAAGTTCAAGGTGCTCGATATGGGTGATATCGACGGCACCGACGAGGCGCTCTACGCCAATACGGACTTCCTGACGAAGAACGAAAAGGAAGTGACGATCCTTCTCGAGGAACTGCTGAAGACGCAGCGCGAGATCACCAAGGATCCGAAGGTCGTCGCGGATCTGCGCGCCAAGTACAAACTGCTGCCCGATCTGCCGAAGGATCTGGAAGGCGAAGTGGTGCCCTATTTCGAGGACGCCGCGGAAGCCGAGCTCTATCCGCTCGATGGCGGCAATCCGGACAATGTGAAGGCCGACTTCGAGTTCTTCACCGTTTCCGGCCAGCTCCAGGGCAAGGCGGAAGACCTGAAGGTCGATGACTTCTGGTCGTTCGCGGCGCTCGAAAAGGCGCGTGCCGGCGCCGGAAACTGAGTGATTGATGAACGTAAATACGACATATGAGGCGGCGGCTTCGGCCGCCGCCGGGCCCCGCAGGCCGGGGCTTCTGGCCCGCCTGGCCGGGTCCATGCTGCTGTGGCGCCTGCTGTCGGTGGTGCTGGTGTGCGGCGCCTGGGAAGTCGCCGGGCGCATCCCGATCAATGTGGCGTTCCCGCCGTTTCTCGACGTTGTCGAGGCCGGCTGGCGCATCACGCTCGACGGCACGCTGCCACGCGCCTTCCTCATCACGCTTTATCCGCTCGTCATCGGCGTCGTGGCCTCCGCCCTGATCGGCGTGTCGGTCGGCGTCGGCATGGGCCTGCGCGAGGAACTGGAATGGGCCGGCGTGCCGGTCTTCGTGGTCATGCAGGCCGCGCCGATGGCCGCGCTCATTCCGCTGATCACCTATCTGTACGGCATCGGCCTCACGGCGAAGGTGCTGTCGGTGATGATCCTCGCTTTGCCGGTGATCGCGCTGAACGGCTACAAGGCGGTGCGCAATGTCAGCCCGTCGCTGCGGGCCATGGCGCGCTCGTTCCTCGGCACGCGCAGCCAGGAAATATTCAAGGTCATCCTGCCCGATGCCAGCCCGATGATTTTCGCCGGGCTGCGGCTCGGCATTTCAGCCGGCTTTGTCGGCATCGTGCTCGCCGAGCTTCTGATCACGCCGACGGGTGTCGGCGATCTCATCACCTATCACCGGTCCGTTGCCGATTACGCCGAAATGTATGCGGTCATCGCGACGATCATTGTATTTGCGGCGGTTACGCTGAGCCTTCTCGAACGTCTGGAGATCGCGCTGTTCCGACCGGAGAAGAGGGAAACGGTTCAATGACGGCGACCATGCGCGTTGTGTCGAATATCCAGGACGCCAGCACCGAAAAGCGCGCCATCGTGGAAGTGCGCGGCATCTGCAAGACCTATGGCACGCAGGTCGAGGCGTTGCGCAACATCGTGCTCGATTTCCCCGACGGCCAGTTGACGAGCCTGCTCGGCCCCTCGGGCTGCGGCAAGACCACGCTTCTGAAAATCATTGCGGGCCTGATCGAGCCGACCTCCGGCGAAGTGATGGTCAACGGCAGGAAGGTGACGGGGCCGGGCCCGGAGCGCGCTTTCGTGTTCCAGGATTTCGCGCTGATGCCGTGGGCGGATGTATTGCGCAACGCGGCCTTCGGCCTCGAACTGCGCGGCACGCCGCGCGCCGAGCGCGAGGAAGTGGCCCGCCGTTACATCAAGGATGTGGGCCTTGCCGGTTTCGAGCATCGCTTCCCGCACGAATTGTCGGGCGGCATGCGCCAGCGTGTCGGCCTTGCCCGCGCGCTTGCGGTGAATGCCGATGTGCTCCTGATGGACGAGCCGTTCAGCGCGGTCGACGAGCAGAACCGCCGCAAGTTCCAGGAAGACCTCCTGAGCCTGCGCAAGAACGACAACAAGACGATGATCTTCGTGACGCACTCGATCGAAGAGGCGGTCTATCTGTCGGATCGCATCGTCATCCTGTCGCGTCGTCCGGGCGAGGTCGCCCGCGTGATCGAGCCGCGCATCTCGCGCGACCGCACGCCCGACCAGATCCGCCGCGACCCTGCCTATCTCGACACCGTCGAGAGCATCTGGCAGGAACTGCGTAAGTACGCGGAATAGGATGCGGCGATGACGCTTTTCGGCTACCGCATACCGCCCATGGCATCGCTCATCTTCTGGGCGGCGATGTGGGAACTCATCGGCCGGTCCGGCCTCGTCTTCCTGTTTCCGCCGCTGAGCGCGGTGGTGATGGAACTCGGGCAGGTGGTTTCCACCGGCACCTTCCGCAACGCTGCCTGGCTGACGGTCTCGAGCTTCTTCCAGGGTCTGGCGCTCGCCATCGTCGTCGGCGTGCCGATCGGCGTGCTGATGGGCCGCGTACAGACGGCGGACCGCCTGCTCGCCATGTGGGTCAACCTGTTCGTCTCGGCGCCGCTGTCGGCGCTGGTGCCGATCATCATGATCCTGTTCGGCATGGGGCAGACGACCATCGTCGTGACCGTGTTTTTGTTCGCCGTATGGATCATCGTGCTGGATACGCGCGCCGGTGTGCGCGAGGTGTCGAGATCGCTGCTGGAAATGGCGCGGTCCTTCGGCTCGAGCCGTCCGGGCTCGCTGTGGCGGATCGTGCTGCCCGCGGCGCTTCCTGAAATTCTCGCGGGCGTGCGCCTCGGCGTCATCCGCGGCGTCAAGGGCGTCGTCATCGGACAATTGCTCGTCTCCATCGTGGGCTTCGGCGAGCTGTTCGAGGTCTATTCGCGCAACTTCCTGATGGAAGAGTTCTGGGCCCTGACATTGATCGTCTTCGCCTTTGCGCTCGGCGCCGCCGAAGTGATCGCGATTATCGAACGCAAAGTGGAATTCTACGCTGGAGTGAGAGATTGATGAGTACGAATGCCGCCACGCAACGCACTGACGGACAAACCGAATTCGTCATTCCTCCGCCGCCGCTTGCAACCCTGAAAGTGCGCGGCACGGACGCGCTCTATCCGGTGCGCCGCGTATATTGCGTCGGCCGTAACTACGCCGCGCACGCGATCGAGATGGGCCACGATCCGAACAAGGAGCCGCCCTTCTTCTTCCAGAAGAACCCCGACAACATCATCGGCAATGGCGAGCCCTTCCCCTATCCGGTCAAGAGCGAGGACGTGCATTTCGAGATCGAGATGGTGGTCGCGCTCGGCAAGGGCGGCCGCGACATCCCGGTCGAGGCTGCGCTCGATCATGTGTACGGCTATGGCGTCGGTCTGGACATGACGCGCCGCGATCTGCAGGGCGAGGCCAAGGATCTGCGCCGTCCGTGGGAAGTCGGCAAGGCGTTCGAAGCCTCGGCCCCGTGCAGCGAACTCGTGCCGGCCGCCGAGATCGGCCATCCCGATCAGGGCGCGATCTGGCTCGACGTCAATGGCGAGCGCAAGCAGACCGGCGACCTGAACCAGCTCATCTGGAAGGTGCCGGAAATGATCTCCTATCTGTCCGGCCTGTTCGAACTGGCGCCGGGCGACATCATCATGTCCGGCACGCCGTCGGGCGTCGGCGCGATCAAGCGCGGCGATGTCATGACGGGCTTCGTCGAGGGCGTGGGCGAGCTGAAAACGCCGGTCGTCTGACCGGCGTTCATAACTCCCAAACGTGAAAAAGCGCCGCGGCGGCTAGTTCTGCCCGCGGCGCAAATTGTTTTCGACCGATTGAAGATGGCTGCGCATCGTGCGCTCGGCCTCGTCGAGATTGCGCTCCTCGATGGCGGTCACGATGGCCGCGTGCTCCGCGAAGCTGTGATGCGTGCGGTCGGGCGCCTTGCCGTTGTTGCGCAGCCGGCCCCAGACGACTGCACGACGCACGAGATTGAGCGTGTCGAACAGGCCGAGCACGAGCGAGTTGCGCGCGGCCTGGGCAATGGCGCGGTGGAAGCGGTTGTCCCAGTTCTCGTACTGACGCCAGGATTCGGCCTCAAGCGCGCGCTCCAGGCAGGTGCGCATCTCGGCAAGATCGGCCGGCGTGGAGTTCAGTGCCGCCTCGCGCGCAATGCCGGGCTCGATCAGAAGCCGCGCGCGCATCACCTCGGTGGGATTGGTCTGCTCGGTCAGGCCGATGATGTCGCCCGCGCCGTCGATCGGCCGCTGGCCGATGAACGTGCCCTTGCCGACATGGCGCCACAGCCGCCCCTCGGCTTCCAGAATGGACAGCGCCTTGCGCAATTCGCCGCGCGAAACGCCGAGCATCTCGCACAGTTCTCGCTCGGGCGGGAGCCGCGTTTCGGAGGCGACATCCTGCTGAGCAACGAACGCGCGAAGCTGGGTCAGCGCTGCAAACGATCCCTGTTCGCCCGTAGCATGTTCGAGGGTCATGTCCGCCTGAAAACCTCTCTATTGATTTGACCAATTGTAAATTGGAAAAATCATCTTTCAAGGCTGGAATCAAGCGAGACCGGCCGCGAGCGGCTGGAAAACATCGGGGAAACGGCGAGGAGAGCCCGGATCAGCGATAGCTGTCGAGCTGGGCCGTGCGGTGGCCGGTAAAGGAGACGGTGCGCAGACCGGCAACGGGTGAGCCGCCGAACAGATCGCTGCGCATGCCCATGCTCGGATTGCCGCCGAAGCTCGCGGGCAGGACGCCGGCGGGCTTGGCGATCATGCCGCTTGCTGCCCGAGGATGATTGAGCACCTGGGCGCGGTTGCGCGCCGAGCGCGTGGGCGAATAGACGCTCTTCGGCGCGACGGCCGGGGACGGGGCGAGCGTGGCGACGGACGCTGCAGCGGGCGCGGATTGCTGCGGCCTTGCCGCGCGTGGCGCGGGAGCGGGGGCCGCTTCCTGCTGCTGCCGGGCGAAGACGTCATGCGCCGAGGAAACCCGCGACGGGGCGGCGGCGACGGGGGCAGGAGCAGGCTTCGGATCGTTGTTCAGAAGGCCGAGCAGGCGCATGGCTTCAAGACGCGCATCGCCGGCATTGGCGGAGGGCGCGAGCGAAGCGGTGACCGGCGGGTTGGCGGACGGCTGGATCTGGCTTGGCGCGACGCTGGCGACGAGCGCAGCGGGCGTCGTGTCGGCCGGGCGCGGCAGCGGCATTGCGAACGAACCGGGTGTTTCGGTCGAGGTCGCGGCGCGGCCGGCGACGGCGTCGGGGCCGGTGTTCCAGATCATGCCCGGCGCGGGAAGCTGCTGCGGCGCATAGGCCGAAGCGAGTTCGGGCCCGGCGGAGGCAAGCTGAGGACCGGCGACAACTGCATTCGGGCGCGGCGCGGGCATTGGAATGGCCCGGTCGAGCGCGGCGACGGCAACCGGCGCGGCCGTCTCGGCAGGGGTGGGAGCGGCGGCCGGGGCGGACGGCGCATCGTCTTCTTCCGCATCCGCGCCGAAGAATTTGGCGATGAAGCCGGGGCTGCTGCCATTGCCGTTCTTGCGGTTGCGGACGGCGGTGGCGACCTGCGTCTGCGTCATGCCGCGCACGGTGGCCCCGCCATTCGCGACATCGGCAAGGGCGAGCTGGTAGTTCTTCAGCGGCTTGCCGTCCGAGGGGATATGGACGGTGCGGCCGTCGGGGAAGAGGCGCACGAGCTGATCGCGCGACATGCGCGGCCAATGGCGGACATTGCCGACATCGAGATGGACGAAAGGCTTTGCCGAAGTCGGGTAGAAGCCGACGCCGCCGCGCTGCAGGCGCAGGCCCGCTTCGCGGATTTTGGCCATCTTCACGTCGGGCAGATGGATATCCAGCGCCCGGCCGAGCGTGTGCTGGCTGTTCTTGGCGACGCCCTTGGAGCGCGAGCGCAGGCCCTCATTGGTTTCGGGCGAGCGGTAGGAGGAAATGATCTGCACCGGGGCCTTCGAACCGGCATCCTTCTGCACTTCCCAGACGACATCGAAGAGCCGGGGCTCCATCGCGATCTGCTTCTGGTTGCGCCAGTCGCGCATGAAATGATTGAGCTGTTTCAGCGCGGCGGGGTCGTAGCGGCCGTTCTTCTTGAAGGTGACGGTGAGCCGTTCCTGCGAATGGGTGTGGTAGAAGGACAGGGTGCGCGTATCGCCATTGGCGATGGCCGTCTGGGTCGATTCGGCGACGAGCGCGAATCCGCCGGCCAGCGCAATAGATGCGCACAGGCGCGCCATTATGCGACGCGACCGTCCTGTTGCGGCAAATCCCCGTTTCACCCGACCACTATCCCCACTGGCCCGCAGGCGCAGGCATCGAAACCCCGTACTGTTCCGGAGCGCGGTTAACGGCCCGTTACTGCCCGAACCGTGTGCTTCCGTCCACAGTCAAGCTGTGCGGTACAAAAGTGGCGGAAAACGGTCCGCGACGGAAGCCCCATCCTCCGTCGCGGGCCGGCGGGTGCGGTCCTTGTCCCGATGTCCACAGGATCAGTGGTTGGCGGAAGCCGACATTTTTCCGTTAAGTCCCATCGCTACCTTGATTTTCTGGTCCGTCCCGTAGACGTCCGGGCGGGCCATCAGGCTGCCGTCGGGCAGCACCTCGGCGGTGAAATAGGCGATGTGGATCGGAATTTTGTTCTTGAGGTCGATTCTCCGCTCGGCCCCGCCGCCCACCATGCCTTTCAGCCTGGCGCCGTCGAGATCGGTGCCCTCAAGCAGAACATCGGCCAGCTTGAAGGGGTCCTGAACCCGGATGCAGCCATGGCTGAGGGCGCGGCTGTCGCGGGCGAACAGATGACGCGTCGGCGTGTCGTGCAGATAGACGGCATGCTTGTTCGGGAACATGAATTTGATGTGCCCGAGCGCATTGCGCTCGCCCGGAGGCTGGCGGATGCGGATGCGGTTCATGTCCGCTGCGCTCATATTCGCCCAGTCGATGCCTTGCGTCTCGACCGTGCGGGGGCCGAAGAATGTATTGACGACCTTTTTCTTCTTCGGGCCGTTGTAGGTCACCTCGAAGCCCTGACGCTCCAAGTAATAGGGGTCCTTCTGCAATTGCGGCAGCATTTCCTTGATGACGATCGAGGCCGGCACGTTCCAGGCCGGATTGACGATGATGTGGTCCATCTCGTCGGAGAAGATCGGGGAGGGGTGCTGCTTGGAGCCCGTAATGACGCGGGTTTCGTGGATCGTCCGGCCGTCACGGACGATGCGGGCCGTGAATTCCGGCACGTTGACGAAGATATGGGTCCGGCCGAGCTTGCGCGGCAGCCAGCGCCAGCGCTCCATATTGGCGATGATGAGCGGGATCGGGTCCTCGATCGTCGCCTGATGGTTCATCAGTTCGAGCGTCTGCGGCCCGACAATGCCGTCATCGTTCAGCCCGCCGCGCGACTGGAAGCTCTTGACCGCCGCGACCAGAGGTTCGTCATAGAACCGGCTTTCGACTTCGGCGGTTTCGCCGCCCGCGGCTGAAATCTCGATGAAGCTTTTCGGCACGCCGAGACGCTCGCGCAGCAGCGGCACACGCGCGTCGATCTCGCCCGGACGCAGGCTCTTCTTCGCCGGCGGAATCTGCGGCGGAGGCGGCGGGGCGGGCTCATCGGCCTTGGCGCGCAGTTCGGCGAGCTTGGCCCTCAGCGCCCGGAAGCCTTCGTGCGGCGGGTTATAGGTATCGAGCCAGTCTGCCGCGTCCTCGCGCTCAGCCATCAGCTTCAGCACATCGGTGCGCGCGGGCCGCTCAGGTTCGGGCGTGATGAGCGGGCCGAGACTCGATAGGTCGAGACGCCCGCCCTGCGCCTGGCGCGCATAGGCGCTGACGGCTTTCGACAGGGCGATCTCGGCCACCGCGAGAGTCTCGGACGTGTCGCTGCTGGCGTCCGGATCGGGCAGGATGAACGCGGACGGATCGAGCCCCACTTCATCCGCGCGCCGGATATAATCCATCACGGCCAGCGCCTTGGCGCTCAATTTGCCGCCCTCGATCCAGAGCGGGGCGAAATTGCGCGCCTCGTAGAAGGACCGCAGATCGGCGTCGTATTTCGTCTCGCCGAGCCGGTCGGCCAGAACGCCCTCGACCGTCATGGCGGGAGGGGCGGCAATGACCTCGGCGAAATGATCCGGATCGGATTTCGGGTCCGTCTTGAGCGGCTCGACGATCTCGGTTTCCGGCGCGGCGAGCACCGGCGCGTCCTCGGGCAAAGGCTGGCTGAGGGCCGGGCCGGCGGCGAGCAAGGCCGCCAGACATGTCAATAGGATCTCGGACCGTCCGCGCATCGTTATCTCCCGCACGAATCAGAGTTATGCACGCGCGCCCGTGCGGTGTGAATCCCCAAAACCGTGATCGGCGGCAGCTTCCCCCGGCGTCGTGTCCGTCGGGTCACAAGGCGCGGTCAGGATGGCCCGGCGACGGCATCGCCATCCGGCCCGCGCGGGTCGGGCAGGCCCTTGCGGATGCGGGCAGGAAAGTCCTCGGCATCTCCGGCGGCTTCGACAGCGGCATTGATGCGCGAGCGTTCGCGCAATTCTTCGAACGGCAGCCAGGTCGCGGTGTAGCCCGCGTGGTAGAGATAGCTGTCGAACAGGCCGTTCAGGAGATGGCGGATGTCGAACCGGCCCTTGCGGCCGATGGCGCTGGCATAGCGGACGATGTTGAGCGTGCAGTTGTTGCTCAGCAGATGATACCATTCCGCGCGCCGGGCGATTTCGTTGATGC
Source organism: Pseudomonadota bacterium (assembly GCA_023388965.1). Lineage (GTDB taxonomy): Bacteria > Pseudomonadota > Alphaproteobacteria > Rhizobiales > Methylopilaceae > Flaviflagellibacter. The sequence continues at coordinate 59,882 of JAEWFF010000021.1, forward strand.
GCTCGAGATAGACGAGCAGGAGCCGGCGGGCGTCTTCCGGCGACGTGTTGAGCCGGTAGAGAAAAACCGATTCCCGGCGATGTATGGCGCGCACGCCGACAAGATCGCGTTCCTCGCCGACGACATAGATCAGCTCGAACTGCTTGAACATGGAGGCGAGCGGCGCGAACCCTTCGCCGACTTCCGGCCGCGTCTCGATCGAGATGCCGAGCGGCGGCGCATTGTCGAAGGTGAAGCTGAGGAAGGTGTGGCCGACCGGCCCTTCGCGCCAATACGACACGTAGAAATCAATGCCGGTGAGATGCGACAGCCGCACTTCGCGGGTCATGTAGCGCGGCGTGAAATCCTCGCGCGAGCGGTATTCGAAATCGCGGACGTTTTCGATACGTACGATATCGCCATCGACAACGGCGCGGGGCAGAACGGCGGCTTCCGGGCGCCAGTTGCGGTCATGCGAGGGCGGGATCGCGATCCACCATGCGACGACGGCAGCGAAGGCGGCGGAGAAGATCACATTGCGCCGGCGCGTGCCGGAGAACCACAGAATCCAGATGGAGAAGATGGCGAACGCGATGGCGAGCGCCGTGCGCGCGGGCGGCCAGGGCAGGTTCGAAAAATGGATTGCGAGTGCCGCCCACAGGATGAGGAGGACGCGGAACAGGAAGCCGGGCGTCCGGGCGGCATGATACGCCATGCGGCGAGATCGTCCCACGCTCACCCCGTCACGGTTATGGCGTCTTTACAGTCAAGGACAATCACGGCGTGACCGTATCCTTGTAAACCTTGCCGTCCTTCATGATGACCACGAAGTTCTTTCCCGGATCGGCGACGAGATCGATGTTTTCGAGAGGATTGCCGTCGACCAGCAGCAGGTCCGCGAACGCGCCCTGTTCGACTACGCCGAGCTTGCCCGGATAGGGATTGCGCTTGCCGGAAAGTTGCAGAAGCTCGGCATTGGTCGAGGTCGCCATGATGAGCGCCTCGGCGGGCGTGTACCAGCGCTTGAGCGAAGCGAGAATCGCGCCCTGCTGCTTTGCCAGCGCGGCGGAGAACAGAACGTCCGTGCCCCAGGCCGTCTTGAGCTTGTACTTCTTCGCCAGTTCGTAGGTTTTTGCGATGCCGGGCCAGACCTCATCGGCCTTTTCGCGTTGTACGGAACCCTCCGGAATCCGAGTCTGAGGCCTTCGGGAAGCGGCTGCGTGCTCAGCCAGATGTTCTTCTCGGCCATCAGCTGCGCCGTTTCCTCGTCCATCAGCATTCCGTGTTCGATGCATTTCACGCCGGCCTCGATCGCGCCCTGAATTGCACCGGGCGTGAAGGCGTGCACGGCGACGTAGGTGCCCCAGTTCTCGGCTGCTTCGACGGCGGCACGCAGTTCGGGAACGGTGAAGGTCGTGACATCGATGGGGCTGAAGGGCGACGACACGCCGCCGCCCGCCGTCAGTTTTATCTGGGAGGCACCCTGCATGAGCTGTTCGCGCGTGCGCACACGCACCTCGTCGGGACTGTCCGCGACCATGGAGCCGCCGATCTGCTCCATGCAGGAGAGCATGCCGCCGATGGTGCGCGGCAGATCGGTGAGCTGGCGGAAATCGCCGTGCCCGCTCGTGACCGTAATGACGGCGCCGGACGGATAGATGCGCGGGCCGTCCACGACGCCTTCATCGATGGCGTGTTTTAGCCCGAAGACCGGGCCGCCGACATCGCGCACGGTGGTGAAGCCGCGCATCAGGGTATCGGTCGCCTCGGCGCCGGCGAGGAAATTGGTGTAGCCGACATCGCCGAACGATTCCGCCGGCGTCACGCGGATAAGCATTGCGTGCCAATGGGCATCGATCAGGCCGGGCATCAATGTACGGCCGCCGCCGTCGATGGTGCGGATATCGGCGTCGTTCGCCGAAATTTCGCCGGTCGAGATCGTTTCGATGAGGTTGCCGCGCACGAGCACATTTGAGGCGGCGCTCAGTTCCGCGCTTTTTCCGTCGAATATACGTACGTTATTGAATAAAATCGCGTCGGGCGCATCCTGCGCCTGTGCGCCGCCCGGCAGTACGGCCGATGCGCAGAAAGCAAGGGCGCCGGCAAGGGCGGACGCGGCGGGATTGCGGAACCGGTAGCGGGCCATGCTCATCACTTTCCGGCCGGCGAAACCAGCCTGTGAGCGTATGATGTCCCCCGGACAGACTAGGCGCAGGAAGTCCGCCCGGTAAAGCGTTTCTTTTGAGGGGAAGGCCCGCCGGCCCGGGCCTGCTCAGGCCGCCTCTTCGGGCTTTGTGCCCGTATGTATCTCGCCGTCGAGATCCAATTCCTTGAGCTTGCGATAGAGCGTCGAGCGGCCGATGCCGAGCCGCCGCGCGACCTCGGTCATCTGCCCGTCGTAATGGCGGATGGCGTGAACGAGTGCCTCGCGTTCGATATCCTCGAGCGGGCGGACATGGCCGCGCTCGCCGGTCAGCGAAAGCGCGTGGCGGAAAACCGGCTCGGCGCGCGGTTCGGGCTTCGCCTCGGGCGTGGGCGGTACAGGCATGGAAACGGGCGCACCGAGGGCCGCCGCGATCTGGGGGAACTCGGCGGCGGTGAGTTCGTCGCCCTCGCACAGGACGACGGCGCGGAAGACGGCATTCTCAAGCTGGCGCACATTGCCCGGCCACGGATGCTCTTCGAGCAGGGCCAGAGCCGCCGGGGCGATGGATCTGATCTTGCGGCCTTCTTCGGCGGCGAAGCGCGCGAGGAAGGACCGCGCCAGAGCGCGGATATCGGCGCGGCGCAGGCGCAGCGGCGGCATGCCGATGGGAAAGACGCCGAGCCGGTAATAGAGGTCTTCGCGGAACAGGCCCTTCTTCACGAGATCGACCAGCGAGGCATTGGTCGCGGAGATGACGCGGATATCGACGCGCACCGGCTTTTTACCGCCGACCGGATCGATCTCGCCGTCCTGAAGCGCGCGCAGCAGCTTCACCTGCGCGTCGGGCGGCAGTTCGCCGACCTCGTCGAGGAAAAGCGTGCCGCCATGGGCTTCGAGGAATTTGCCGGCATGTTTTTCCGTGGCCCCGGTGAAGGAGCCGCGTTCGTGGCCGAACAGGACGCTTTCCACGAGATTGGGCGGGATGGCGCCGCAATTGACCGCGACGAAGGGCTGGCCCGCCCTCTCGCCGGAGGCCGCGATGGCGCGGGCAAAGACGTCCTTGCCGGTGCCGGTCTCGCCTTCCAGAAGAACGGGAATATGCGAGGCGGCGGCGCGGCGGCCAAGCTGAAGCGCGGCGCGCATCGGCTCGCTCTTCGATGCGAGATCGTCGAAGGTCAGCGTGCCGGCGGCGCGGCGGGACGCACGGCGCACCTCGCTCGCCAGATCGCCCGTTTTCAGCGCGTTCCTGATCGAGACTTGAAACCGCTCCGGGCCGACCGGCTTGACCATGAAATCGGTCGCGCCGGACCGCATGGCCGAGATCACGGTGTCGATCGAGCCGTTCACGGTCTGCACGATGACGGGAAGGTCGATGGCGCTTTTGCGCAGCCGCTCCAGCACGGCAAATCCGTCGAGATCCGGCATGACAAGATCGAGCACGAGGACATCCACGCCGCCGCGGCCGGGCTGCGTAAGAATGTCGAGCGCGCGCGCGCCCGATTCGGCGCACAGCGCCTCATAGCCGAAGCGCTGAGCCATGGCTTCGAGCAGCCGGCGCTGAACGGGATCGTCGTCGACGATGAGAATGGTGGCGGTCATGGAATCTCGCGAACGGGAGCCGCATCCTGAAGGGTGAGCGTAAACAGATGCTTACGCCGGCCCGTAAGATGTGCCATTGCGGGAAATTCTCCCCGGCCCGTTGATCGGAAGGGGGCGGAACGCGATATGCTCGGGCGAAACGATCCCGATGCGAGGTTCCCGACGTGCGATTTCCCCAGCCTGTGTTCGATGCCGCCGAAAACGCCGCCGATGCCAAACTCGGCGATCTGCCCGAGTGGAACCTGAACGACCTCTATACGGGTATGGATGCGCCTGAAGTGCTGGCCGATCTCGCGCGCGCCGATGCCGATGCCCGCGCCTTTGCGGAGGCGTGGAAGGGCAATCTCACCGAGGCGGCGGTCGATGGGGCGAAGCTGCTTCAGGCCGTGCGGGAATATGAGGCGCTGGACGATCTGATGGGCCGCCTCGGTTCCTATGCCGGGCTGGTCTATGCCGGCGACACGACCGATGCGGTGCGCGCGAAATTCTATGGCGACGTGTCCGAGAAGCTGACCAATGCGTCCTCGCATCTCATCTTCTTCCCGCTCGAACTCAACGCCATCGAGGACGATGTGCTCGACCGCGCGCTGAACGCCGATCCGGCGCTCGGTCATTACCGGCCGTTCTTCGAGGATGTGCGCAAGGAGCGTCCGCACCAGCTCGAACCGCGCGTCGAGCAGCTCTTCCACGAGAAATACACGACGGGGCGCGGCGCCTGGAACCGGCTGTTCGACGAGACCATCGCCGCTTTGCGCTTCGACGTGAACGGGCGGGAACTGACGCTCGAGCCGACACTCAACCTGATGCAGGAGCCGGACGAGGAGGTGCGCAAGGCGGCGGCGGAGGCGCTGGCGAAAACCTTCTCCGAAAATCTGCGCGTCTTTACGCTCATCACCAACACGCTGGCGAAGGACAAGGAAATCTCCGACCGCTGGCGCAAATTCGAGGACATCGCCGATTCACGCCATCTCGCCAACCGCGTCGAGCGCGAAGTGGTCGAGGCGCTGGTGTCGGCCGTGCGCGAGGCCTATCCGCGCCTGTCGCATCGTTATTACAAGCTGAAGGCCAGATGGTTCGGCAAGGATGTGCTGGAACATTGGGACCGCAACGCGCCGCTGCCGAAGGTCGAGCAGCGCACGATTCCGTGGCTTGAGGCGAAGGACACGGTGCTGTCCGCCTATGGCGAATTCGCGCCGCAGATGGCGGACATCGCGCGCCGGTTCTTCGACAGCAACTGGATCGACGCGCCGGTGCGGCCCGGTAAATCGCCGGGCGCGTTCGCGCATCCGACGACGCCGTCGGCGCATCCCTATGTGCTCGTCAATTATCTCGGCAAGCCGCGCGATGTGATGACGCTCGCGCACGAACTCGGCCATGGCGTGCATCAGGTGCTGGCGGCGCCGAACGGCCCCTTGATGGCCCCGACGCCGTTGACGCTTGCGGAGACGGCGAGTGTGTTCGGCGAAATGCTGACCTTCCGCAAAATCCTCGAAGGCACGACCGACCCGGTGCAGAAAAAGGCGCTGCTCGCCTCCAAGGTCGAGGACATGCTCAACACGGTCGTGCGCCAGATCGCGTTCTATACGTTCGAGCGGAAAGTCCATACAGCGCGCCGCGAGCAGGGCGAACTGACGAGCGAGCAGCTCAACGAGATCTGGATGTCGGTGCAGGGGGAGAGTCTTGGCCCCGCGATCCGTTTCAACCCCGGCTATGAGGTGTTCTGGACCTATATCGGCCACTTCATCCACTCGCCGTTCTACGTCTACGCCTATGCGTTCGGCGACTGCCTCGTGAACTCGCTCTATGCGGTGTACGAGAGCGCGCATGAGGGCTTTGCGGACCGCTATTTCGATCTGTTGTCGGCCGGCGGCACCAAGCACCATTCGGAACTTCTGAAGCCGTTCGGCCTCGATGCCCGCGATCCGGCCTTCTGGCAGACCGGCCTCGGCCTGATCGACCGCATGATCTCCGAACTGGAGGCTCTGGAAACCGCGTAAGGAGACGCCGGGCGGAGCGGCAGGGATGCACCGCCCGGTTGATGGCTGACGCCTATAGGCCGATCGGAATTTCCGCGCGATTCGGGGCTTCCGCCCGGCGTGCGAACGCCTTTATGGACAGGTGCGGCGGGGCGCCGCTGGCAGCAGATGGCGATTTTGTGGCGCCAACGTTGCGGGCGCCCGGGCTTTCCGTTAAAGGCGGCAACGGATTCATCTGCAACCGGGGGAGTGTCATGGCCGAGCACAAGGTCGACTACGCGACTGCGACCGGAAACGACTACGTCGAGCACGAGACGACGTATCGCAACATGACGAAGCTCGCGAAGATTTTCATCCTCGTCTCGATCGTCGTCATGATCTGTCTCGGCATCTATGGCACCACCGGCGCCCTTGGCTGGACGACGTTCGGCGTCGTTGGCGCGCTGTTCGTGGCTTTTCCGCTCGGATTGGCGCGCGATACGTCGGTTCCCGCCGTCGGCCTGATCGTTCTCATGCTCCTTGTCTGGGCGCTTCTCACCTGATTCTGGTTGGACCTCATGCGCATTGCCGTTCTTAGCGAAACCGCGGCCGATGAAGGCCGCGTTGCCGCAACCCCTGAAACCGTCAAGAAGCTGATCGCGCTCGGCGCGGACGTGGCCGTCGAAGCGGGGGCCGGCGAGAATTCCGGTATCCGCGACGCGGATTACAGCGCCGCCGGCGCCTCGGTCGTTGCCGATGCCGCCAAGGCGGTGGCGAAGGCCGATATCGTCCTGTCGGTGCGCCGTCCCTCCGCCGCCCAGCTCAAGGGCGCGGGCAGCGGCGCGGCCGTGATCTCGATTGCCGATCCCTATGGCAACGAGGCCGAGATCAGGAAGATCGCGGGCAACGACGCCGTCGTCTTCGCGATGGAACTGATGCCGCGCATCACCCGCGCGCAGGTCATGGACGTCCTCTCGTCCCAGGCGAACCTCGCGGGCTATCGCGCCGTGATCGACGCGTCCGCCGAATATGGCCGCGCCTTCCCGATGATGATGACGGCGGCGGGCACGATCCCGGCCGCGCGCGCCTTCATCATGGGCGTCGGCGTTGCGGGCCTGCAGGCAATCGCGACCGCGCGCCGCCTCGGCGCCGTCGTCACTGCGACGGACGTCCGTCCCGCCACCAAGGAACAGGTCGAATCGCTCGGCGCGAAGTTCATCGCGGTCGAGGACGACGAGTTCAAGCAGGCGGAAACCTCCGGCGGCTATGCGAAGGAAATGTCGAAGGAGTATCAGGCCAAGCAGGCCGAGCTCGTCGCCACGCACATCGCCAAGCAGGACATCGTCATCACGACGGCGCTCATTCCGGGCCGTCCGGCGCCGCGGCTCATCACCAGGAAGATGATCGAGTCGATGAAGCCGGGTTCGGTGATCATCGACCTCGCGGTCGAGCGCGGCGGCAACGTTGAAGGCGTGCAGGCCGGCAAGGTCGTGACCGTCAACGGCGTCAAGCTCGTCGGCCATCTGAATGTCGCCGGCCGCCTCGCGGCCTCGGCCTCGGCGCTCTACGCCAAGAACCTCCTCGCCTTTGTCGAGACACTGATCGACAAGGAGAAGAAGACGCTCGCGATCAATTGGGACGACGAACTCGTGAAGGCGACCGCGCTGACGCGCGGCGGCGCGATCGTCCATCCGAATTTCGGCGGCAAGGCCGATGCAAAGGCCGATGCGCCGGAGGCCGCGAAGGCCGAGGGCGAAAAGCCCTCAGCGCAGGATAAGCCCGCGCCGGCGAAGAAAACGGCTGCTGCCAAAAAGCCGGCGGCCAAGAAACCCGCCGCGCCGAAGGCCGCTCCCAAGGCGGCCCGTACGACGGCAACGAAAACTGCGAAGTCCGCAGCGAAATCCAAATCCAAGTCCAAGGGAGCCTGAGAATGATTCAGCTCGCCCAGGCGACCGTTCCCGCTGAGGCCGTCGCCGACGGCGCCGCGGCGGCCGCGCATGCCGCGTCCGGCGGTGCAATCGATCCGTTTGTCTTCCGCTTCGCGATCTTCGTGCTGGCGATCTTCGTTGGTTATTACGTGGTGTGGAGCGTCACCCCGGCGCTGCATACGCCGCTGATGGCTGTCACCAACGCCATTTCCTCGGTCATCGTGGTCGGCGCGCTGCTTGCGGTCGGCGTCGATCTGATGGCCGGCGAGGGCGCGGGCTGGGCCCGCGGGCTCGGCTTCGGCGGACTTGTGCTTGCCTCCGTGAACATTTTCGGCGGCTTCCTCGTCACGCAGCGCATGCTTGCAATGTACAAGAAGAAGGGCTGACGCGCCGTGATCGACATCAATATCGCTCAGTTCCTGTACCTCGCGTCGGGCATTCTCTTCATCCTCGCGCTGCGCGGCCTGTCGCATCCGACGACCTCGCGCCAGGGCAATATGTTCGGCATGGCCGGCATGGCGATTGCGATCGTCACGACGCTGATCATCTCGCCGCCCGCCGACGGGTTCGGCTGGCTGCTCGTCGTCGGCGGTCTTGCCATCGGCGGCGTGGTCGGCGCGGTGATCGCCAAGCGCATCGCCATGACCGACATGCCGCAGCTCGTCGCGGCCTTCCACTCGCTGGTCGGCCTTGCCGCCGTGCTGGTGGCCGCCGCGGCGCTGTACGCACCCGAAGCCTTCGGCATCGGGGCGCCGGGTGAAATTCACGGTTCCAGCCTCGTCGAGATGTCGCTCGGCGTCGCCATCGGCGCGATGACGTTCACCGGCTCGATCATCGCCTTCCTCAAGCTCGCGGCAATGATGTCGGGCGCGCCGATCATCCTGCCCGCGCGCCATCTGCTGAACATCGCGCTCGCGGTCGCGCTCGTCGGTCTGATCGCTTATTTCGTCGTGACCGAAGACCATACGGCCTTCTGGGCGATCACGGCGCTGGCGCTCGTGCTCGGCATCACGCTCATCATCCCGATCGGCGGCGCGGACATGCCCGTCGTCGTCTCGATGCTGAACTCCTATTCGGGCTGGGCGGCGGCCGGCATCGGCTTCACGCTGGGCAATCTGGCGCTGATCATCACCGGCGCGCTGGTCGGCTCGTCGGGCGCCATCCTGTCCTACATCATGTGCAAGGGCATGAACCGCAGCTTCTTCTCGGTCATTCTCGGCGGCTTCGGCGGCGAGGTGGCGGCCGGCGCCGGCAAGGTCGAGACGCGCCCGGTCAAGCAGGGTTCCGCCGACGATGCGGCCTTCATCATGAAGAACGCCGAAAAGGTCATCATCGTGCCGGGCTACGGCATGGCGGTGGCGCAGGCGCAGCACGCAGTGCGCGAAATGGCCGACACGCTGAAGAAGGAAGGCGTCGAGGTGAAATACGCCATTCATCCGGTTGCGGGCCGCATGCCCGGCCATATGAACGTGCTGCTCGCCGAGGCGAACGTGCCTTACGACGAAGTGTTCGAGCTCGAGGACATCAATGCCGAGTTCGCGCAGGCCGACGTCGCCTTCGTCATCGGCGCCAACGACGTGACGAACCCGGTCGCCAAGACCGATCCGTCGTCCTCGATCTACGGCATGCCGATCCTCGACGTCGAGAAGGCCAAGACCGTTCTGTTCATCAAGCGCGGCATGGGCTCCGGCTATGCCGGCGTCGAGAACGAGCTGTTCTTCCGCGACAACACGATGATGCTGTTCGGCGACGCGAAGAAAATGACGGACGAGATCGTCAAGGGCCTCGCCGACTGAGGCTTCGTCCATACGAATGCAAAAGGGCGCCCGCTGTGGCGCCCTTTTTGTTTTGCCTCTCCGCATGTCCCGAAAGGCGCGCAGCGCCTGTCCGGGACCCATACTCCGCGGCCTTCGTCGCGAGTTCGGTGTCTGCCCCCGTGCTTCGACACGGCTCGCGGCTCTGCCGATCAGGCCGGCTCGGGATGAGGGCCCGAATATGCGGCCTTCCTTTCCCCTCTCCCGCTTGCGGGAGAGGTCGGCACGGCGCGGAGCGCCGGCCGGGTGAGGGGAGCGACGCGTTCGGTGTTTGCGGCTCCCCCTCACCCCGCTCGATGCTATGCATCGAGTCGGCCCTCTCCCGTGAACGGGAGAGGGGGGAGAGGCCGTCCGGGACGACGGCTCTGCCGTCAATTCGTCAGGCTGTAGCTCTGGCCGGCCTTGCCGCCGGTGCGGTTGAAGGCCTCGCGCGCCGCATCGTTCTTCGGTGCGACCTGCACGGCGCGGGCGTAGGAGGCCTTGGCGCGCTCGCGGTCGTTCATGGCCTCATAGGCCTGGCCGCGGCCGATCCAGCCCTCGGCGGAGGACGGGGCGGCCGCCAGCGCGGTGTTGAAGTCGTCGAGCGCGGTCCTTGGATCGTTCAGGGCCAGATAGGAATAGCCGCGGGCGATGCGCGGCGGCGTCGCATTGGCGTCCACCGTGATCGCGCGGTTGAAATCCTCGACCGCGAACATGTGCTGGCCGCGCGCCTGATGGATCAGGCCGCGATTGTGGAACGCCTCGGCGTTCTGGCGGTCGATCTCGACGGCGCGGTTATAATCGTTCAGCGCCATTTCGTACTGATTGGCCTGACGGTAGAGATTGCCGCGCCCGACATAGGCGCCGACATAATTCGGATTGGCGGTGATGGCGCGCTCGTAATCGGCAAGCGCGGCCTGCGTCTGGCCCATGCTGGCATAGGCAAGGCCGCGATTCGCATAGGCCTTGGCCATATTGGGATCGAGGCGGACGGCGGCGTCGAAATCGGCGATGGCGTCCTTGTACTTGCCGGCGCGGGCCAGCGCCGATCCGCGCGTATTATAGGCTTCCGGATCGTTCGGATTGCGGGCGACGACCTCGGACAGCGAGGCGACGTTGACGTTGGAGGCGGCCACCGCCTGAGGATCGAGCCGGGGGCCGGCCGAGGGCATGGTCTCGCAGGCGGCAAGCGCGAATGCGCAGCCAGCCAGAAGCAGGCTTCTCTTCAGAAGAACGCCGGATCCGCGGTGCATGGTCTTTGAAGTCCCCGTAACGTCCATGTGCGCGCGGAATGCGGCGACAGTGGGACCCGAAAACAAAAAGCGCCCCCGGATGTTAATCCGCGAGCGCTTACCAGAAGCTTGCGTGTGACGACGCGGAGGCGCTTAGCGCGCCGCCGGCTTCTTGGCCGGGATCAGGCCTTCGCGCTGGGCGCGCTTGCGCGCCAGCTTGCGGGCGCGGCGCACGGCCTCCGCCTTCTCACGGGCCTTCTTCTCCGACGGCTTCTCGTAATGGCCCCGAAGCTTCATCTCGCGGAAGATGCCTTCACGCTGCATCTTCTTCTTGAGGGCTTTCAGTGCCTGATCGACATTGTTGTCGCGAACGAGAACCTGCACGGGCCGTCACTTCCTTTAGGTATGAATTGCGAACAGGCAGCCGTTCGGGGACACCAGAGCCACCGCAAACGCTGCATATTGGTGCGTCGCTATACCGGACGAGTCGGGATTTGTCTACCTGTCTTCTCCTTCTCACACCCTCTCCCTTCACGGGTAGGGGTGAGGTTGAGAATCCAGGGCGCTCCCTCCCCTGAAAGGGGAGGGCGAGTGCGCGTTAGCGCACCGGGGTGGGGTGACAAGGCGATTCCACGAATTGCCCCCACCCCGGTCGATGCTTTGCATCGACTCGACCCTCCCCCGCACGGAACTCGGGTGTTCCCGAGTTCCGATTTCAGAAACGAAGTCGGGAGCACCCGACTTCGTGCGGAGGAGGGATTATTCTGTCCAGACCCGGTTCACATGGCCCATTTTGCGCCCGGGGCGGGGAGTGCCCTTGCCGTAGAGGTGGACGCGCACGCCCGGCTCGGCCGCAAGTGCCTGCCATTGCAGGACTTCATCGCCCAGAAGATTGGTCATCTCGGCCCGGCCAAGGCGGCTGGTGCTGCCGAGCGGCCAGCCGGCAATGGCGCGGATATGCTGCTCGAACTGGCTGGTCTCGGCGCCGTCCTGCGTCCAATGGCCCGAATTGTGGACCCGGGGGGCGAGTTCGTTGATGAGGATGCGGTCGCGGCTGCCTTCCTTGACGACGAACATCTCGACCCCGATCACCCCGACATAATCGAGCGCGGCGACGATCTTTTCCGCCATCCGCAGCGCTTCGGCCTGGGCCTCGGCGGAGAGATCCGCCGGCACGGTCGAGGTGCGCAGGATGTGGTTCTCGTGGCGGTTCTCGGTGACGTCGAAGGCGGCGAAACCGCCGTCGCGGCCGCGTGCGCACACGATCGAGACTTCGCGCTCGAACGGAACGAAGGCTTCGAGCACTGCGGGCTGCGCGCCGATGGCCGCGAACGCGGTGTCGGTCGCAACCTCCTCGCGCATCATGATCTGGCCCTTGCCGTCATAGCCGAAGCGGCGCGTCTTGAGGACGGACGGGCGGCCGAGCGTACGCACGGCGGATTCGAGATCGGCGACATCGTTCACTTCGGCGAAATCGGCGATCGGAATGCCCGTCTCGCGCAGGAACGCTTTTTCCTTCAGCCGGTCCTGCGTGATCGCGAGCGCGCGCGCATCTGGATAGAGCGGCTTGAGGCCGGCGATCACCTCGGCCGTGCGGGCGGGCACGTTCTCGAATTCGTAGGTGACCAGATCGACCTTGCCGGCGAACTCGGCAAGCGCCGCCTCGTCCTCATAAGCGGCAATCGTATGGGCGGCCGACACGTCGAAGGCGGGGCCGGTGTCCGGACAATAGATATGGCATTTGAGGCCGAGCCGGGCGGCGTCGAGCGCGAGCATGCGGCCGAGCTGGCCGCCGCCGAGAATCCCGATGGTCGCGCCCGGTGCGAGCGCGGATGATTTGGCTGCGGACATTTCAGGCGTTTCCGGTGATCGGTGTTTCGGCGATCTTCGCCGTCTGCTCGCCGCGCCATTCGTCAAGACGCGCGGCCAGCGCTTCGTCATGCAGCGCAAGAACGGCGGCGGCAAGCAGCCCGGCATTGGTCGCGCCCGCGCGGCCGATGGCGAGCGTGCCGACGGGAATGCCGGCCGGCATCTGCGCGATGGACAGCAGCGAATCCATGCCGGCGAGCGCCTTGGTTTCGACCGGCACGCCGAAGACGGGCAGCGGCGTCATCGACGCCGTCATGCCCGGCAGATGGGCCGCGCCGCCGGCGCCGGCGATGATGACCTGAAAGCCCTCGCCCTTCGCGCCCTTGGCGAAGGCCACGAGACGGTCGGGCGTACGGTGAGCGGAGACGATGCGCGTGTCATAGGCGACGCCGAGCGCGTCCAGTACCTCTGCAGCGTGCCGCATGGTTTCCCAGTCCGACTGGCTCCCCATGATGATGGCAACAGGCTTTGCCTGTGCGGCCATTTCCCCGTGCTCCTTCCGCCCCCGAAAAAGAGCGCCGGACTATAGGGGAGGGGGCGGGACCGAGGCAAGACAGCCATATTCATCGGCAACCGCGTTTGCATGACAGGCGAGCTTGGTTAAGCTCCCCGCCCCGAAGGAGTTCTCGCCTTATGGCTGTCACGCACGAATTCGATCCCTACAAACTGTCTTCGCCGCGCGTCTTTTTGCTGCGCATGGTGGTGTTCTGCGTGCTGGCGGCGTTTCTTGTCCTGATTCTGCATGAGCAGATCAGGCGGGCCTTCCTCGCCAATCCCGGGCTGAATGGACTCATCTTCGGCGTTCTGTTCATCGGCATCATCCTCGCGTTCCGGCAGGTCGTGCGCCTGTTCCGCGAAGTGCGCTGGGTCAACGATTTCCGCATTTCCGATCCGGGCCTCGCGCTGCGCGATCCGCCGGTTCTGCTGGCGCCCATGGCGAGCCTGCTCGGCAACCGGCTCGGCCGCGCCTCGATCTCGACCATGACATTGCGCTCCATCCTCGATTCGGTCGGCACGCGCCTCGACGAGGCGCGGGACATCGGCCGCTATCTGACCGGGCTTCTCGTCTTTCTCGGCCTGCTCGGCACGTTCTGGGGCCTGCTCGAAACCGTGTCCTCGGTCGGCAACGTGATCGGCGGTCTGTCCGTACAAGGCGAGGCGAGCGTCTTGTTCGACGATCTGAAGCGTGGGCTGAGCGAGCCCCTGTCGGGCATGGGCATCGCGTTCTCGTCATCCCTGTTCGGCCTTGCCGGATCGCTCGTGCTCGGCTTCCTCGATCTTCAGGCCGGGCAGGCGCAGAACCGCTTCTACAACGAACTCGAGGACTGGCTGTCCGGCACGGTGGCCGATGCGCGTATCGAGGGCGATGCGATGGACATGGCGGCCGGGGCCGGTTCCACCGAGACCCTGGCGCGCCTGACCGAGGGCATGGGCAAGCTGATCTCGCATCTGCGCGCCGAGCAGGGGCTGATCCGCGACTGGATGCAGAAACAGTCGCACGACACCGAGGAAATACGCCGCATGCTCGGCCGCGGCACACCGTCCAAGCGCGAGAAGGACTAGCCCATGGCCGGCCGCGCGCGCCGCCGCGAACGTCACGTCGATTACTGGCCCGGCTTCGTCGATGCTCTCGCCACCCTTCTGATGGCGATCATCTTCCTGCTGTCGGTGTTCGTGGTTGCGCAGTTCATCCTGTCGCAGGAAGTGAGCAGCAAGGACACCGCGCTCAGCCGCCTCAACGCCCAGATCGCGGAACTTACGGAATCGCTTGCGATGGAGCGTACGTCGAAGCGTTCCACGCAGGACGAGCTTGCCGCATTGCAGGCCTCGCTTGCGGTGGCCGAGGCCGAGCGCGAGCGCCTGCGCGGCGAGGTCGGCGCGGGATTGGGGGCAGGGGCGTCGGCGGGCGCGGAACTCACCAAGCAGCGTGAAATCTCGCGGCAGGCGCTCGATCAGGTCGAGCTTCTCAACCAGCAGATCGCAGCCTTGCGTCAGCAACTCGGCGCCATCGAATCCGCGCTCGAAGCCTCGGAGGCGCGCGAGCGCGACAGCCAGTCGCGCATCGCCGATCTTGGCTCGCGCCTCAACGTCGCGCTGGCCCAGCGGGTGCAGGAACTTGCCCGCTACCGTTCGGACTTCTTCGGACGCCTGCGCGAAATCCTCGCGGACCGTCCGGACATCCGCATCGAGGGCGACCGTTTCGTGTTTCCGTCGGAAGTGTTCTTCGATGTCGGTTCGGCGGAGGTTTCGCCGTCCGGCCTTCAGGAACTCGACAAGCTGGCCGGCGCGCTGAAACAGCTCGAAACCGATATTCCGGGCGAGATCAAATGGGTGCTGCGGGTCGATGGCCATACGGACCGCCGTCCGGTGCGCTCACCGCAATTTCCGTCGAACTGGGAATTGTCGGCGGCGCGGGCCATCGCGGTCGTGAAATATCTCATCTCACAGGGCATCTCGCCGGACCGTCTGGTCGCGGCCGGCTTCGGCGAATATCAGCCCATCGACCGCGCCGACACCGAAGAGGCGTTCGCGAAGAACCGCCGGCTGGAGCTGAAGCTGACGGAGAGGTGATTGCGTGTCCCGGGGCGATGCGAAGCATCGAGCCCGGGACCCATACGCCGTGACGACGCGACTCGATCTCTGGCGCTGCGGCGTATGGATCCCGGACAGCGGCTTCGCCGCTTCCGGGATATGCGTTACACGAACTGCAATGCCGCCAGTCGTGCGTACAGGCCCTTCATCTTGACGAGCTCGAAATGCTCGCCTTCCTCGACGATCCGGCCGTCCTGCATGACGAGGATGCGGTCCGCGTTCTGCACGGTGGCGAGGCGGTGGGCGACGACGAGCGTGGTGCGGCCCTTCATCAGCCGCGCAAGCGCCTCCTGAACGAGCGCCTCGCTTTCGGCATCGAGAGCGGAGGTGGCTTCGTCGAGCAGCAGGATCGGCGCGTCGCGCAGGATCGCGCGGGCGATGGCAAGGCGCTGGCGCTGGCCGCCAGAGAGCGTCACGCCACGCTCGCCGACTTCGGTGTCGTAGCCGTTCGGCAAAGCGCGGATGAACGTGTCGGCGGCGGCATCCTTTGCCGCGGCCTCGATCTGCTCGTCGGTCGCGTCCGGACGTCCGAAGCGGATATTCTCGCGCACCGTGGTCGCGAAGATCACCGGGTCCTGCGGAACGAGCGCCATGCGCGATCTGAGATCGGTGGGATCGACCTTGCGCACATCCGTATTGTCGATCAGGACGCGGCCGCGCTGCGGATCGTAGAACCGCAGCAGCAGCGAAAACAGCGTGGACTTGCCGGCGCCGGACGGGCCGACAATGGCGACCGTCTCGCCGGGCGCGATCCTGAAGCTGATATCGTTCAGCACCATTGAATGCGCACGGGCCGGATAGGCGAAGCGCGCGAAATCGAATTCGATCGCGCCCTTGAACGGTTCGGGAAACGCGCGCGGGTTCTTGCGCATGCGTATGTGCGGCTCGATGCGCAGGATCTCGTCCAGACGCTCGGCGGCGCCCGCGGCCTGCGAGATTTCCGCCCAGACTTCGGAAATCTGCGCCAGCGAACTTGCGGCGAACACGGCGTAGAGCACGAACTGGCCGAGCAGGCCGGCCGACAGATTGCCGGCGGCGACATTGGTGGCGCCCCACCACAGGATCGCGACGACGCTCGCGAAGACGAGGAAAATGGCGACGGCCGTCAGTACGGCCCGCGTCACCGTCGCGCGCTGCGCGCCGGTATAGGCGCGCTCGACCGCGATGTCGAAACGTTCGATGAGCTGCGCTTCGGCGGTGAAGGCCTGCACGACGCGCATCGCGCCGATCGCCTCGCCCGCGAGGGCGGAGGCATCGGCCAGAGTGTCCTGCGCGGTGCGCGAGCGGCGCTGCACGGCGCGGCCGAAGGCGATCAGCGGGAAAACGATCAGCGGAATGGCGAGCAGGACGAGCGCGGACAGGCGCGGGCTGGTCACGATCATCATGATTGCCGCGCCGAAGAACAGGAAGATGTTGCGCAGTGCGACCGAGGCCGATGCGCCGAAGGTCGATTTGATGAGCGTGGTGTCGGCGGCAAGGCGCGAGACGAGTTCGCCGGAGCGCGCATCGTCGTAGAAGCCGGGCGAGAGCCGCGTGAGATGGGTGAGAACCGCCGAGCGGAGATCGGCGACCACCCGCTCGCCCAGCGTCATGACGAGGTAGTAGCGGGAGGCGGAGGCCAGAGCGAGCACGCCCGCGACCCCGATCATGGTCAGGAAATAGAAGTCGATCAGGCCGGCGCTGTCTGAAAAGCCGAAATCGACGATCCGCCGCACCGCGATCGGCACGACAAGGGTCGCGGCCGATGCCGCCGTCAGGGCGATAATGGCCAGTACGATCCGTCCCTTGTAGCGCAGCGCGAAGGGCAGGAGGGCTTTGAGGGGTGCCAGACGGGCGCGCCGGGCGGGGGTCGAGGAGCCGTGCATCGGGCGCGACCATGCCGTTGCCGGGCGCACAGAAGCAAGAGGCGCAATGCGCGCCGAAAGAGCTAAGTTGACGCGGCAGGCTTGCTCAAGCCCCCCTGTTCGGCTATAGCGGCGCCTTCCTGATTTCACTGTACGTCCGGGGCGCCAGGCGCCCGAGAGGCAAGCCATGGCAAAGAGCGACATCCACCCCGATTACCACTATATCAAAGTGGTGATGACGGACGGCACCGAATACACGACCCGGTCGACCTACGGCAAAGAGGGCGACACGCTCCAGCTCGACATCGATCCGACGACCCATCCGGCCTGGACAGGCGGCGAGCAGCGCCTGCTGGACCGCGCGGGCCGCGTGTCCAAGTTCTCGGCGCGTTTCGGCAATATCGGCGCCGCGAAGCGCTGAGAAGCCGCTTCATTCAGATACGAAAAAGCCCCGCCGAAGCGGGGCTTTTTTGTTGCCTCCCCGCCCCCACGGGAAGAGCACGGATAAAGAATATCAGGCGCCGGTGGCGAAGGCCGTGCGCAGCAGCGCGAGCTGGCTTTCGATCGGATTGGGGCGATTGTCGTCGCCCTTGCCGCTGATCTGGTTCTCGAGCATCAGCACGCGCGCCTGCAGGCGGTCGGTGTGGCTGATGAGTTCGCGCAGGCGCTCGGGCAAAGCGGTGTAGGTTTCCGCAGAAACGGTCGAGCGGCCCTGGGTCAGCTTGACCTTGGATTTTTCGCTCTGGGCCTGTTCCTGGTTCATTTCGCCTTCATTGGCGGCGCGCTGGATCAGGAGCCAGGACGCGATCTGCATCAGGCGCGTGGTCAGGCGCATGCTTTCCGTCGCATAGGCCAGGGCGACCGCGCGCGCGAGCACGCGGCTTTCCTCGCGGCCGTCGCCGTCGAGATAGGCCGCCGTCTCCTCGACAAGCGTCATGCCCTCGCGGAACAGGGGCCGGAAGGCTTCGGACGAGACGAGCTTCTGCCCGAACGAGACATATCCGTCCTGGGCGGGGAGGTCGTGCGGTTCACTCATGACGCGGAACTTACCTGCTGAAACACAAGGCAGGCCACGGCCCGCCACGGCCGCTACACTGCCGCGCCATTCCTTCAAACGGAAGCCAAAATTTAACGGTTGGTTAGGAGATGCAGATTGGCGTTAACGAGATGACGCCGGCCACAAAAAAGAGCCGCCGGGAGGCGGCTCGTAAGTCTGATGACAGGGAGGCGTCAAACAGAGCGGCGGGTGCCGCCTGAATCCAGAACATCTGGAGTGCCCATATCAATAACGTAGAAAGCTTAATGCCGCGTTAACGTTCAACCATGCCCTGCACGTCAGGCTGCTCGGCTGCCAGCGCGTGCATCACTTTGAGCCGAATAGATTATCCGCCGCGGCGCGCTGGGCGGCCTTTTTCGCGCGCGCATCCTCCAGCCGCTGAATTTCCGCTTTCAGGACGGCGATGCGCTCGTCGAACTCCTCGATCGACAGGGAATAAAGGTCCTGGCCGATCTCGTGCGCGGCCTTGCGCAGGGGCAGGTCGTCGTCGGTGCTGAACGCCATCGGCCTTTCTCCCGTTATCGGTATCGACCGGAAAGAGTTTAGCGCAGGCGGGCGCAAAAATCGCGTAGAGCGTTTGCCAGCAGTTGCGCACCGGCATATATACGTCGCATTCCGGTCATTCGAATACGACCAATGCTTCGTCCCCGGGCGGGCGAAGCGCAGAGGAGATTTTTGCCATGGCCAATGCGCCGCTCATGCCGAAGGCGACCGCCGTCTGGCTCGTCGACAACACATCGCTGTCGTTTGCCCAGATCGCGGATTTCTGCCGGCTGCACGAGCTGGAAGTGAAGGCCATCGCCGACGGCGACGCGGCGCAGGGCATTCGCGGCATCGACCCGATTTCGGGCGGCCAGCTTGCCCGCGACGAGGTCGAAAAGGCCGAGGCTGATCCCGAATACCGGATGAAGCTTCAGGAATCCAAGGTGCGCCTGCCCGAGGTCAAGCGCCGCAAGGGCCCGCGTTACACCCCGGTTTCGCGCCGCCATGACCGCCCGAACGCGATCCTGTGGCTGCTGCGCAATCATCCGGAGCTGAAGGACAGCCAGATCATGCGTCTGGTCGGCACGACGAAATCGACCATCCAGTCGATCCGCGACCGCACGCACTGGAACAGCTCGCAATTGTCGCCGCTCGATCCGGTGACGCTCGGCCTGTGTTCGCAGATCGATCTCGATTTCGAGGTGAACAAGGCTTCGAAGAACGCGCCGCCGCGCCCCGAGACCGAGGACGGCCAGACGCTGCTGCCGACCGACGTCACCACGGCGGCGGCCGAGCCGGAGCCGTTCAGCGGCTTCGAGCCCCGCGAACGCCGCGACGAAGAAGAAAAGATCGACGCCGATTCAGTGTTCGCGAAGCTCAAGAATCTTCGCCGCGAAGACGACGACGAGGAAGAGTGATCCGCGCCGGCTAGTGCAGGGTGGCGCCCTCCGGCGCCATCTTCAGCCGGGTGATCTCTTCCTTCAGCTTCAGCTTTTTACGTTTGAGGTCGCGGACCCGGTCTTCATCGGCCGCGGGATGGGAGAGTTCGTCTTCGATCTGGCGCTCGAGCGCCTGGTGTTTCTGCTCAAGCGCCGTAAGATACGAAGCCATCGACATTCGCCAATCTCCTCTTGCTTGACCCTGACGCGCGAGGATTGCACGCGTTCCGGACTCTGTCGATTAGACTTAGAGAATTAGGCACAGCGGTGACGGAAGACGTGACGTTCCCCCTTCGCGCCCGGCCGCCTGTTCCGCTAGAAAGACTCCCGGAGCGGGAAACTTTCATGCGGAAGGCCGGGCATGGCTGAGGACGAGGTCGACGAAAGCGCGCTGCGCAGCGAACTGTCCCGCCTGGAAGAGGAGCACCGCGACCTCGACAGTGCGATCCTCGCGCTGGAAAAGATCGGCGCGGGCGACCGGCTGCAGATCCAGCGGCTGAAAAAGCGCAAGCTCCTTCTGCGCGACCGCATCTCCCATCTCGAAGATACGCTGACGCCGGATATCATTGCGTGAAACCCTCATCCTGAGCCGAACGCCGCAGGCGTCCGTGCCGAAGGATGGTGGCAAGCACCCAACTCGCGGCCATCCTTCGACACGGCTCGATGCTTCGCATCGAGTCCGGCTCAGGATGAGGGAGCCGGTGTGGCCCGCGAGTCGTCCTCTCCCGCAAACGGGAGAGAAGACGTAATTACGCCTTCTTCAGCCGCTCCAGCAGCATTTTGTGTATGGTCTCGTTGCCGGCGCAGATATGGCCGTGCGTGGACATGTCGTCGCGGCCGTTGAGGTCCGAGACGAAGCCGCCGGCCTCGCGGATCAGCAATATGCCCGCCGCGATGTCCCAGGGCTTCAGATCGCGCTCCCAGAAGCCGTCGAGCCGGCCCGCGGCGACATAGGCGAGATCGAGCGAGGCGGCGCCCATGCGCCTGATGCCGGCGACGTCCGTCTGTACGGAACGCAGCTCGCGCCCGAACTGGTCATGATCGCCCTTGCCGAGATGGGTGACGCCGGTGCCGATGACGCAATCGTTCAGGCGCGAGCGTGCGGCGACGCGGATGCGCCGGTCGTTGAGAAACGCGCCCTGACCGCGCTCGGCGGTGAACAATTCGTCGTTGATCGGATTGTAGACGACGGCGGCGACGAGAAGGCCGTTGCGCTCCAGCGCGATCGAGACCGCGAATTGCGGAATGCCGTGCAGGAAATTGGTCGTGCCGTCGAGCGGGTCGATGATGAAGCGCTGGCTCTTGTCCGCACCCGCGATCTCGCCGTTTTCCTCGAGCAGGAAGCCGACGTCCGGACGCGCCTTCTGCAATTCGCGCACGAGCGTCTCTTCCGCGCGCCGGTCGGCGGCCGAAACGAAATCGGACGGCCCCTTGATCGAAACCTGGAGCTGCTCGACCTCGCCGAAATCGCGCCGCATGCCGCGTCCGGCCTTGGTCGCGGCGTTGACCATCACATTCATCAGCGGGGAGCGGGCCATGGAATCCGGGCTCGGAAAAAAGAGGGAAGGGGGAGGAAGGGGTTACTGCGCTCTGGCGGTCGAAGCGTCAAGAGCGCTGCCGCCGCCGGGATCGGTCAGCTCGGCGGCGCGGCGCTCGGCGCTCGCCATCTCTTCCTTGGTCAGGCCGGCGAGATGATCGTCGAGCATGGGGTCCATGGCGCCGCGCTTGCGGGCGGCGATGTACCAGGCCGCCGCCTCGATCCGGTCGCCCTCGAAGCCACGCCCGGCGACATAGATGCGCGCAAGGCGGTTCATGGCGATGACGCTGCCGCGCGTCGCCGCCTTGAGAAACAGGCGGGCCGCGCCTTCCTCGCTCCTGTCGACGCCTTTGCCGTTGAACATGTCGATGGCGTATTCGGTCATGGCGTCGAGATGGCCCTGAGCGGCGGCGCGGGCGAGAAATTCGTTGCCTTTCGCGCGGTCTTCCTCCGTGCCGTTGCCTTCGCGCAGCATCGTGCCCCAGGCATATTCGCCATCGGCATTGCCGGCCTCCGCCGCCTTGCGGAAATGGTCTGCCGCCGTCTTGAGATCGTATGGACGGTCCAGCCCCTCCATGAAAAGCAGGCCGACATTGTAATGCGCGACGGGATCGCCTTTCCCGGCGGCCTTCTCGAACAGGTCGGCCGCGCCCTTGCGGTCCTTGGGCGTGCCGTTGCCTTCGAGCTTGAGCAGAGCGAGCGCGACCATGGAATTGGCGTCGCCTTCCTTGGCGCCGAGTGCGTACCATTCGGCGGCTTTCTTCAGGTCTTTCGCAAAGCCGAGGCCGTTCTCGTAGAGGAAACCCACAAGCGTCATCGCCGGGCCGGCATCGTCCTTGCGGTCGATCCGTTTCAGCGCCTCCTGCATCGCCTGCAGGTATTCGCCGCGCTGATAGGCGCCGAAGGCGCGGTCGCCCTGCGGCTGAAGCGGTGCGGCAAGCTGGGGGTCGAAAGGCGGCGGCGCTTCCACCGGCGCGGCCATCGCGTGCAGGGGTAGGGCGCAGGCAAGAACGAGCGGAAGGCGCTTCATGCCGGAACGATGGCCTGTTTCAGCGCGGCCTCGGCGGCGCGCATGGCGGCTTCCGGCCCGTCCGGATGCGTCCATACGAACGAGGACAAAGCGATGAATTCGGCGCCCGTTCGCGCCAGCGGCCCGATCGCATCGAGCGTTTCGGCCTGCCCGGCGCAGGGCGTCGTGAAAATCTCGGCCCACCACGACAGACGCTCGCAGGTCGCTTCCAGCGGGGGCGTCTCGCCGCCTTTGCCCGGATCGCCGAACAGGACGTAATCGCAACCAAGCTCGCCCGCGATCATGGCCGCGTCGCGCGTCCGCAGTCCGCCGGTGCCGACGATCTTTTCCGGCTTGAAGCGGGCAACGGCCTCGCGGCTTTGCCTGTCGCCGAAGACGTGCACGCCGTCCGCGCCCGCTTTGCCGGCAACGTCCGGCGCGCCCGCGATCAGGGCGGCGGCGTCCTTTGCCTGCGCCGCCTCGACCAGCGGCTTGAGCGTCTTGAGCAGCGCGCGCTCATCAGTATCGGGCGCGGTGCGCAGGATCACGGCGGCGATCCCGGAGTCGGCGCCGAGGGCCGCTTCGAGCGGCAGGACAGTTCCGGCGGCGAGTTCGGGCGAGATGAGCATCAGGCGGGGAGCGGTCATGCCCGGCTTTTAGCAAACCGGGGTGGCGAAATGTAGATGCCCTTCCGACGAAAGGCGGTGGGCCGGCCGCGCATGAAAAAGGCCGCCCGGAGGCGGCCTTTCATGTCTATTGCGTGGGCTTGGGCTTTCTTCGGAACAGGCCCTTCATATTGTCCCACAGCTCGATCTTCACGCCCTGGCGCTTCATGATCGAGGCCTGCTGCAGGATCGAGAGCAGGTTGTTCCACGACCAGTAGATCACCAGGCCCGCCGGGAAGGAGGCGAGAAGGAAGGTGAAGAACACCGGCATCCAGGTGAAGATCATCGCCTGCGTCGGATCGGGCGGCAGCGGGTTCAGACGCATCTGAAGGAACATCGTGAAGCCCATGATGATGGGCCAGATGCCGAGCATCAGGAACGGGCCGAGGAACGGCACGGTCGACGGATCCCACGGAATGAGCCCGAACAGGTTGAACAGGGAGGTCGGGTCCGGTGCGGACAGATCCCTGATCCAGCCGAAGAACGGCGCATGGCGCATTTCGATGGTGACGAACAGCACCTTGTAGAGCGCGAAGAAGACCGGGATCTGGATCAGGATCGGCAGGCAGCCCGCCGCCGGATTGATCTTCTCCTTCTTGTAAATATCCATCATGGCCTTCTGCTGGGCCATCTTGTCGTCCTTGAGCTTCTCGCGCAGCGCCGTCATTTCCGGCTGGATCTTCTTCATCTTCGACATCGACTCGTAGCTCTTGTTGGCGAGCGGATAGAAGACGATCTTGATGAGAACGGTCGTGATCAGGATCGACAGACCGAAATTGCCGACGAGGTGGAAGAAGAATTCGAGCACCCAGAACAGCGGCTTGGTGATGAAATAGAACCAGCCCCAGTCGATCAGAAGCTCGAAGCGCGGAATGTTCTGCTCGCTCTCATAGGCATCGACGAGACTCACGACCTTGGCGCCGGCGAACAGCTGGCTGGTCACTTCCGCCGAACCGCCGGCGGCGGCGATTTCGCGCGCGGGCAGGAGATAGTCGGTCTGGAACGTAGGCACGGCGCCCTGCGTGGCGGAAAAACGCCCCGTGAACGTCGTGTCGCGCGGCGGGATGATCGCCGCCGCCCAGTATTTGTCGGTGATGCCGAGCCAGCCTCTGCTGGAATTGAAGCTCTTCTGGCCTTCGTCGAGGATGTCGCCGTAGTCCATTTCCTGAAGGCCGTCATCGCCGAGATAGCCGAGCAGGCCCTCATGCAGGATGTAGAAGCTCTCGGTTTTCGGAATTCCGTGGCGCGAGACGAGCGCGTAGGGGTGCAGCGAAATTGCCGCCTCTCCGGCGTTCTCGACGCGGTCGGTGATGGTGAAGAGGTAATTCTCATCGACCGCGATCGTGCGGTGGAAGACGAGGCCCGCGCCATTGTCCCAGGACAGGGTGACGGGCGTCGAGGGCGTCAGCGAGCCCTGCGTGTCGGCGGTCCATACAGTGTCCGGACCGGGCAGAAGGGCGGTCGTGCCCGCGCCCGCGACCCAGCCGCTCTCGGCATAGAACGGCGCCGGCGCGTTCTGCGGCGACAGAAGGACGATGTTCGGCGAATCCGGCTCGACGGTCTCGTGGTAGTTCTTCAGCCGCAGATCGTCGATCCGCGCGCCGGTGAGGTTGATCGAACCCGCGACGCTCGGCGTATCGACGGCGATGCGCTGGGATGTGGTGACGGCCTCGTCGCGGCTTGCGGCGGGCGCAGCGACATTGGTCGCCGGAGCATTGGGCGTGCCGTCCGGAGCAGGTATCTGCGACGCGTTGGGCGCGGGCTGCGTCTGCTCGATGGCCTGCTGCTGCGCCTGCTGCTGATCGCGCAGGGGCTTTGCGTACATATACTCCCACAGGCCGAGCACGCCGATGGACAGAAGGATCGCGAACAGGAGATTGCGGTTGCTTTCGTTCATGAAGGTCGGGCCTTTTGTTCCGGCACATGCACCCGCCGGAAGACGGACTTTAGGTCGGTGAGGAGGTGGTCGAATGCCGCGCCGAGAATTCCCTCGCGCGCGACGATCACATAGTCATGACCCGGGCGGGCGGCCATGGGCGCGATCTGCCGCAGTGCGGCGCGCAGGCGGCGGCGCATCCGGTTGCGCTCGACGGCGCCGCCGGTCTTCTTCGTTACGGTCAGGCCAAGGCGCGGCATGGCGCCAGGCGCGCCGGCCCGTGCAAGGCATTGCAGAGTGAGCAGGCCGGTCGAGGCGCGTCTGCCCCTTGCGGCGGCGACAAAGTCCCCGCGCCGGGTGAGGCGGCCAAAGGCCGGCTCCTGAGGCGGGCGGGGGGCCAACAAAAGGCTCAGGCCGACAGGCGCTTGCGCCCGTGCTTGCGGCGCGCGGCCAGCACTTTGCGGCCGCCCGCTGTCTTCATGCGGGCGCGGAAGCCATGGCGGCGCTTGCGCACCAGCTTCGAGGGCTGATAGGTCCGTTTCACGGGTCACCTTTGAAAGATAAAAGGGCGCCCGCGCGGTCACGGACGCCTATTGGTCGCGCTTATAGGGAATTGCAGCCCGGAAAGTCAACGCAGGCTGCGCGTCCGCGGCCATCCATTTGGCGAAGACGGGCCTTCATGCGGACCGGGCACTGTTTGACGCGCCGGGCGGCGCCCCCCATTTTGTGATCGCGGCCTTTTTTGAGCCGCGCGAGACGGAGGCCATGGCGAAGGACGACACCCGCCCCGCGGTGAGCCGCGGTCTTTCGGCCAAGCTGCTCTGGCTGACGAGCCTGTTCGTCATGCTGGCGGTCGTGCTCGTCTATGTGCCCTCTCTCGCCAATTTCCACGACCGCTGGCTGGCCGACCGGCTTGGCCGCGCCCATTCAGTGGCTCTCGTTCTCGACGCTGCCCCGCAGGGCATGGTGCCCGATCCCCTGGTGCGGCGGCTTCTCAACAGTGTCGGCGCGCGGCTGATCGTGCTCAAAACCGGCGAGACGCGGCGGCTCCTGGCCTCGTCCGATCCGCCGCCGGCTATTTCCCGCAATATCGACCTGCGCCAGCCGCAGGGGCTCGATTCGATCCGCAACGCGTTCGGCGTTCTGCTGTTCGGCGGCGACGGCGTGATGCGCCTTGTCGGCGATGCGCCGATGGGCGGCGAATATGTCGAGGTGCTGGTCGAGGAAGCGCCCCTGCGCACGGCGATGTGGCGCTTCTCGCGCTCCATGCTGGGCATGACATTCGCGGTCGGCGCGGCGGCGGGCCTGCTGATCTATCTTCTGCTTGCCAGACTGATCGTGCGCCCCGTCCGCCGGCTGACGGAGCGCATGGTCGCTTTCGGCCACGACCCCGAAAATCCCCGCGGCATCATCGTGCCGTCCGGCCGCACCGACGAAATCGGCATCGCCGAGGCCGAACTCGCCCGCATGCAGACCGAGCTTCAGGGCCAGTTGCAGAGCAAGGCCCGGCTGGCCGCGCTGGGGCTCGCCGTTTCCAAGATCAACCACGATCTGCGCAATCTTCTCGCGGCGGCGCAGCTTGCCTCGGAACGGCTGGTCGATTCGCCCGATCCCAGCGTGCGGCGGTTGTCGGGCAAGCTCGTCTCGACGCTGGAGCGCGCGGTCGCTTACGCCTCCTCGACGCTGGCCTATGGCGCGGTGCGCGAACAGCCGCCGCAGCGGCGCGATATCGAGGTCGCGACGCTCATTCAGGATATGCGGGAGGCCCTCGGCCTTTCGGACGGGGCGCGGATCGGCTGGACCGATGCCGTGGAAAGCAATCTCACGGTGGACGCCGATCCCGACCAGCTGTTCCGCATCCTCCTCAATCTCGGCCGCAATGCCCGTCAGGCGCTCGAATCCTCCGGGCGGCCGCTCGATCCGGCGCGCGACCAGATCCGCATCGTCGGCCGCCGCGAGGGGGCGGTCGTCATTCTGGAAGTGTCCGACACGGGCCCCGGTTTGAGCGAGCGGGCGAAGGAGAATCTGTTCGCCGCCTTTCAGGGCTCGACCACGCCGGGCGGCACCGGGCTCGGCCTTGCCATCGCCGCCGAACTCGTGCGCGCGCATGGCGGGGACATAAGGCTGGTGGAGGGCACGATCGGCGCCACGTTCCGCATCGCCATCCCCGACCGGGTGATCGATCTGCGTGAGCGGGCGGTGGCGCGCTCGATTGCCTGAAAGATCGGCCGGACGGCTTGCAATGCCCGGCACGAAACATTATTCACACCGCTCCGGACGGCGGCAGCGCCACCGTCCCGCGCGCCCGTAGCTCAGCTGGATAGAGCATCAGACTACGAATCTGAGGGTCAGAGGTTCGAATCCTTTCGGGCGCGCCATTTTCCTCTTTAGTATCAGCATGTTAGCGATGCGCGGGCGCACGGCGATGCCAGCGAGTTGTGCCGGGTCGCCACCAGGTCGCCACGGGGCGCCCGATTCACGTTTTGACAGAGTCCGCAGTACTGCGCAGCAGGCGGGCGCCAATTGCAGTCCGACCATTCTCGAAAGTGACGCCGGCGGCCTCAAAGGCGCGGGCTATCCCTTCAATCGTCTTGTCCGTTCCAGCGAGCCGCCCGCAGCCGAGCTCGGCCCGCTTCAACGTTCGCAACGACACACCTGCGGCAGTGGCCAGGGCTTGCTGATCCCAATCGAGCAGAGCGCGCGCGGCGCGGCTCATTTCTGGCGTGATAATCATGGAGACCCCATTGACACTTAAAGTGCCATAGTTTTACACTTCAAGTGTCAAATCGCAAGAGGGGGCGAGCCGAATCAGAATTGCAGTTCCGATCCGGCTCTAACCACGCCAGAGAATGAGGCTCTGCCATGGCTATAGACAATCTTACCGTAGTTCCTTTGATGCGTCGCCAGGATCCGGCTGCCGCCGCCGCCGCGGCAATGGACGCCGCTGTCGATGACGCTGCGTACGAAAGGGCGCGCCAAGACTTCGAACGTTCCCGCCCGACCAGCTTCGCGGGTTTGGCTGCGAAGCTATCTGCCGTGAGGGAAATCGTTGCGGGCTGCAGCGATGGCGATGACGTGCTCGCCGATGCGGCTCAGCAGATCGAGCAAATGCTGACCTTCATTCGATCTCACTAGCCGATTGGACAGTTTTGCGGGCCCGATGTATTCTGTCGTCGGGCTCGTAATGTCGCATTCGCCCGCGGCTTCGGCGTTAGTCGGCTTTTCGCGAAAGCTGGCGTTTTGCTCGGATCGCCTCGAGCAGCCTTGGCGTATTGCCGTCTCGCCAGCGGATAGTCCGACGCATTTGACCCGCTCGTCGAGGGATTTCACAAGCCGGCGCTCCCCACGCGCCCCCACCCCTCCGGCGGGGGGCGATTTGTATTGTCGGAGAAGGCTGCAACCGCCTCCGCTAAATTTCTGCGCTCAAAAATCTCGGGTTTGAGCCTTGGCTTGGCGCGTTGGTACGAGCGACGGAGATAGTACAGGTGTGCGTAGGTCGCTCCATGGGTTTTACCTGATCCCGCCGTGTCCGAGCCGCCGCGGCGAACAGCCATTAGGTGTTAATACACTCGTGGTAGACTGTTTTTTCTGGTCGTCCTCCCGCTTCGCCACCGGGGCCCCTTTAAGAGGCAACGATCATGAACGCCGTATCTCTTAGACTGTCGAGCGGTGTCCTTGAGGATGTCGTAGGCACAATCCTCGCTTTCGCTCCCGCGCAGATTTGGATTCGCGATCCCAAGGACGGCAAGCCCGTGAGGGTGCAGTAATGCTGATCGAATTCGAGGGGCAGCGCATTGAGGTACCGGACGACGTTACCGATGACGAGATCCGTTATATTCTCTCGCAACAGCCGCCGCCTGACGGCTCCGGGGCGCCGGCGCGCAAATTCATGAATGGTCCTTCTGCCCATGCCAAGCCAAGCCTGTCGGCCGCGGCAAAGCAGACAGAAACGGCGGCGTTTCCCGTGCGTCCGCAGATCGGCACGCAGGGTGCCGGCGCCAGCCTTGCCAATGTGATCGGCGGTCCGGTCGATCTCGTTACCGGGCTCGTCAACGCCGGGCTTAACCTGTTCGGCGGTCCTCAGATCGAAAAGCCCTATGGCGGCTCCGAGCGCATCAAGGACAGCGTTGCCGAAGGCGCGCGCAGGGGCGCGGCCGGCGAAGGTCCGTCCGGTTTCCTGCCCAATCCGCTCGAAAGCATCGGCGGAGTGTGGGGCAGCTTGACCGGCCTAGCGCCGATCGACACTGACGATATGAACTCGCTCGAACGGCTGATCTACAACGTCAACGACTTCGGAGGGCAGGCCGCTCTTGCGGGTGGCCCGATGGCCGCCCAGGCTATGCGCAAAGGTACCCAATGGGCGCAGGGCGCGCTTCCGCGTTTCTGGGACGAACTCGTGCGTCCCTACGCCAGCAGCCCCGGACGGACGTTTGCCGGTGATGTCGCCGGCGGCGTCGGCGCTGGCGTCGGCGTCACGGCCGCCGAGGAATTCGCGCCGGACAGCCCGGTCGCACAAGCATTTGCGGCGCTCGCGGGAAGCGGTGCTGCATCCGCCGGCGTGGATGTGGGCAGGATGGGAGGCAGGTTCGCGTCCGATTTGACGCTGGGACGCCGTGCTGACCCGAACGTTCCTCGAGATTCAATCGATTTCAGTGCGGCGACCCGGAGGGACGTCGAAACCGCCAGCCGAATGTCTCAGCAGACCGCCAGCAATCCGCAGGTCGCGGCGCGCGACATCAAGGACCGCAGCGCCGCGTTCCGCGAGCAGGAGCTTCCCGTTCCGACCGCGGGCCTTATGACCGACGATGTCGGTATGCAGGCGGCGGAGAGCGCCGGGCGCACCCGCAATGCTGTGCCGTTCATCGAGCGCGATCGCGACCTTCGTGCGGCGGCAACATCCCGTGTCGAGCGCATGCTTGACCCCGAGGCAGATCAATCCGCACCCGGCGCGGCCGCGGCTGCCGCCCGCGAAACCGAACTCGCTCCGAAACGTGAGCAGCGCGAGCAGGTCATGGCCGAACTCCGCAGCGAGCGCACCGGCCATCTCGAGGACGTGCAGGCCGAACAGGCGCGGACGAATGCGCGACTCGCCGAAGACGAACAGCGTGCGGACATCCGCGCGAAGAGCGTGCAGCGCCAGAACGAAGAGGTCGCGGTGCCAATGGCCACCGTGGCCAACAGCGATGCGCGCGCAAACGCTAGCGCGGCGCTCGACCGTTCGCTGGTGGACGAAACCTACATTCCCGACCGGACGCGGAAGAACGAACTGTATGACCAGGCCGACCCTGACCAGCCCGTCGACCTTTCGAACGTCCAGACCCGCGCCGCCGAGCTGCGGGCCGAGATCGAAAAGCTGCCGCCGTCCCTGCGCGATCGGGCGATGGATCCGGCGCTTCTGGCGGACCTCGAAAACCTGGGCACGCTGAACCTCGACGCCGCCCGGCGCACCCGCATGGAACTGCGTGGCGCCGAGGACGCTGCGCGCGCCGGTGGCCAGTTCGGGCAGGTGGACAATCTGCGCAGCGTGCGCCAGCCGCTGCAGGAGGCGGTCGATGCAGCATCGCCCGACGCCGCTGCGAACTATCGTGAGAACTTTGCGCCCCGTTATCGCGCCGGACCCGGCGACGAGGCCGAGAAATTCACGCGAGAGGTCGACCGTGATCCGACGCGCAGCAAGACGCCGCGCTCCGAAACCGCTGGGCGTTTCCTCGGAAGCCGCGAGACCGTGCAGTCTCTGAAGCGCGTGTTCGCGGGCCAGCCGACCGAAGCCGCCGGCAACGCCGCCGTGCGCGATTATCTGCGCAGCGAGTTTGCGTCGTCCGTCCTCAATCCCGACAGCACGTTGAACGCGCGCCGCGCCGCCGCGTGGATGCGTAACCGCGCCGATGTATTGGCCGAGTTCCCGGCTGTGCGCGCGGAGTTCGACGACCTCGCGGCACGGGCGCGCCAAGGAGAGCAGCTTTCGGGTGAAGCGAAGACCGCCTTGAAGGAGGCGCGCACCCGGCGTCGCACGACCGAGCAACGTCTTGAACGCGACCGGCGTTCGACCGAGCAGCGCCTCGACCGCAATATCGAC
This sequence comes from Pseudomonadota bacterium, assembly GCA_023388965.1. GTDB lineage: Bacteria > Pseudomonadota > Alphaproteobacteria > Rhizobiales > Methylopilaceae > Flaviflagellibacter. The sequence continues at coordinate 90,460 of JAEWFF010000021.1, forward strand.
GAGACCGATCGCGTCCTCCAGAGGGACATCCGCGCGACCGAAGAAGAGATCGATCGTTCGATCGTCGGCAACCTCCTCAACGAAGACCCGCGTGATGTCGCCGATCGGATTCTCAGCGGGCGTTGGGACGCCGAGAAAGACGTCGATCGCATCAACGGGATCCTGAAGAACGACGAAGCGGCGCAGCGCGGCTGGAAGGCCGCGGTCAGCGAGGCGCTGCACAAGCGTGTCACCGGCACGACCAAGATCGACGAAGGCCGCGCCGGGTCGAGCGAGACGTTCCGTGCCGAGCTCGACAAGCTCGACAAGCTGTTCAAGGACCACGAGCGGCTGCTGACCAAAATCTATTCGCCGGAGGAGATGAGCAATCTCCGCCAGGCGCACGCGGTGCTCGAGCCGCTGAAGAACGCGACCGTGCGCGCGACGGGCGGATCGAACACGGCCGACAAGTTCGAGAACGTGTGGCGGGTCGCTGAAGCCGGGCTGAAAGCCAAGTACGGCGTGCTGAAAGGCGGCGGCATTCTGCGCACACTGCGTATCGTTGCCGCGACGCTTCCGAACAACAATGAAAGCGTGCAGCGGCTGATCGAGCGCGCATGGTTCGACCCCGACCTCGCGCAATACCTGCTCACCAACAAGGTCCGCGATCTCGATTACCAGGCGTCAAACGCATGGGTGCGCCGCATCATGGCCGGCGCCGAGTACGGACGCGAAAGCTCGGAGGAAGAATGAAGGTCAATCTGAAGTTGGCTGCCGACGGTTCGAGGGCGGATCTGCCACGCCTTCGACAATTCTCTTCTTTACGTGACTGGCGGCCTAGCGGTCGGTGACGTCGATTCTCGTACCGCCACCGATGCCGGCACTCTCGGCGAGACCTATCTGGGCTTTGCTGTTGGCGCGGGTTTCGAGCACGCGTTCACCGATAGCCTGTCCGCTCAGCGGCACACTGCGCTCGACGCCCTTTCTCGCCAGCGTTGAAGCCTACTAGACGTATTGACTGCTCCTGCCCGGCCGGGCGGATCGTGTCGCCATCGATGATCCGGATCTGATCAGCACGTACGGAGATGGGGACGCCATAGTCTCGAGCGATTGCCGGCAGCGCGATAAGCGCTGCAAAGATCAGAGCAAGTAGTGCGCGCATGTTCCCCCTCGCCATGAGCCGGAGAGTTTAACGGCGCGTTAGCCGAAGTCGCAAACCCAACCCGCCTCAAGATTGAGCAGCCCAGAGATGGGTCGTTCAATCTTGCGTAGGAGAGCAGCCCCGTCCCAACATGCACCGTTCTCCAAGAGGGGTCGAGGATGAACGAAAACAGGGCGAGGATTTTCAAGGCGATTGCGGAGCAATTGACGGCGCTGCAGCGTCAATCTGACGAGCTAAGGGCCGAAAGACTTGCAGCTCTGATCAATCTGGCAAAGATGGAAGCGCTTTACCTAGCCAGCAAATAGCTTGGCGCCGAGGGGCAAATCACTGTGCGCATCTAGGCGCGTCGCTGGCGTTTGGGCTGCAAATTGACCTCAACGGCAGTCACGGTGTCGCGACAGACGAGGCACTCGAAAGACTCGGGTTTCCTTTGGACAAGAAGAGTTTCGCCGCCGCATTTGGGGCAACGCGGTCCTTCATGCGGGTAGGCAACGAAGGGCAAATCTTTGGAAAGGCTTGATGTCTTTGACATATCCGCCTCCGACTGGGGCGGAAGCATGTCTCTCCCTGTCAGCAACGCCCTGACAATCAGATGCTGATGATGCAGCCTCTCACGTTTAAGGGGGCAGGTCGACAAACCATTCCGTGAAGAGCTTCGCGGCCTCAGATGGGCCGGGCCGAGCGTGCCTTGGCGCACAGCCGATCGAGCCGTGAGCGGATGCCGGTGCTGTCGAGAAGGACGGCGGCACGGGAATAACCCCGCGCTAGCAGTTCATGTTCGATGGCCTTCCAGTCGGCATAATTGCCCGTACGGGCAAGGGCGTCTGCCTCAAGCCAAACCGGCTCAGCCGTATAGTTCGCTTTCACAAGCTGTTCTTGCACCGTTGAAACGCCGACGAAAATGCACTTGCACGATCTCCGTTCCTGATATTCCGCCGCGCCTCGCGCGGGCTTTTTTCATGGCCTCCGCGAGCAGGGTGAAACCGGGTTGGCATCGCGAATAGGTTGTGCAACCTTCCCCTAGCTGGTTACGAGGGGGGGGGAGTACAATGGCGCGGAAGACGCCTTTTTTCTTTTGTCGATACGAAATCACGGTCGGTGAGGAGCCATTGAGCCCAACCGCTCAGTACCAGACGCTTACCGAGCTTCAAGGGCGCCTTGTTTCCCATAGAAAGCGCGATCCTGAGAAGTCGGACTTCGATACGCAACTGATGCGCCCGCGACGGATCAAGGTAGACGGCCACACCGTTCTCACTTGGTCAGTCGGGAGGGAGCTTTCTGACCGTGTGGCGCCGAAATATGACGCCGGGAAAGATGAGTTGGAGTGGACGTATGTCGAAGGCGCTGGCGTCTGTTACTCCGACTTTGCTGCCATTCCCGATCTTGGTGTCCTCGCGGTCGATGACAGGCACAGCGAGAACCATTTGGGCGGCAAGGCCGCTATAGCTCGGCTAAGGTCGGTTTTTGATCTGATCGACGATGCAGAAATCAACATCCTGCTGACCACCACGGCGAAGGACGCCAAGCGCGCGATCGATAACTGGAACCTGACACAGTTCAGTTTTGTGGCCCGGCCATATAATCCACACCCTGTCGGTGACCTCAGCAAGGAGCTGAGCGACAAGCTCAAGAGCGATGGAATTTTCAGATACAGGGCTGTGGCGGAGCCGATGCCGGGTCACAAATTGACGCCGCAAGATGATGGCCATATTGCCGCCGCCGTTGAGTTGTCTGACGCTGGCTACGGCCAGTATGGCATAAAGGGCTACACGCCCGATGGCCACGAGGGTCAAATCAAGCGACCCAAGTTTGAAGTCGACAAGGAAAAGAACGAGAAGAACCTGGAGAACCCCCGGGAGCTTCGGGTGATTGTTGATACAGAAGATGAAAGCGATAAAGCGATGTTTGAACGCGTTGCTCGTGCGCTGATCGGCTTCTATGGATCCGATTGAGCGCCCGTCCTTTTTGACGGCTTACTTTGAAGCGCTGGCGGCATCCGCGCGTAAGCGCGGATTGATGGCCATATTTCCTTATAGGCTGCTCGTCTGTGCAGCGGTGGGAGGCGCCGTTGCGTACGCGCTCCCTATAGAATTTTGGTCTGATGACAGATGGGACACCTCAACGGCCGTCTTCGCCGGGCTTCTTACGTTCAACGCTCTCATAATTGCGGTGACGTGGTCGGCGTTTTCGAAGGTTTTTGAGATCATTACGTCCGGACAATTTGGCGCCTATTTAAAAAGCTGCAACTTGCTCCACCGATACCTTGTGTCCATCGGCTATATCAACATCGCGCAAGGGGCAGCGGCGCTGGCCAGTGCAGCAGCTCTACTTCTGGTGCCGATGACATTCTCTCATCCGTTGGCTGACCGCATAGTCGCAGGTATCTGTGTGGGTCTCACTGCCTACGCGCTGCTGCAGGCGACAGAAGCTAATCGCTTGATGGCCGATCTGGTCTGGAACAAGGCCATATTCGACGAGGGGCGCCCGGGCGGTCATAACGTTGTGCGGATGGGTGATCGATAGTCTGCGCTGATGGCTGCTGACCCCTGCGAACAAGGCCCTGCCATTCGTATGTGCAACTAAGAAGACAAGCGAAAGGCCGTCCTCCCGGGCGGCTTTTTTGATTCTGGCCGTTTACCGAACTCGGCCTCACCAATCGTTCCGGCCATGAAAGCGTCGTAGCCACGGCGGCGCAGCAGGTGATAGCCGAGGCGATCCTGCAGATCGGGCGCGAATACCTGGCCGCCACGCAGCCCGAGCTCCCTTTTCAGCCCTTTCAGCGTGGCGTTCATAAACTGGTACGCGCCGGCGGCGCTCAACCGCTTCGTCCACCCCGGCCCAGCCGCAATCACTTCGTCCAGCGTCATGGACGTGAGCGGCTTCGCCAGCTTCGCCTGATTGTGCCCGTAGATCACGTCATAGGACGCACGGTCGGCTCGGCCCGTCTCGATCAGGCGCACGAAGTCGAGCAGGCGCGCGGCGCCGGCTGGAACCGAAGGGTCCATTCTCATTCTCCGATCTGTCAGGAAGGCCCGGAGCCTCAAGATGGAATGGGCGTCCCTGCCGGTACTGACGGCGACCAAGGGCGCTCACCGGCAGGTGGTACGCGGGCAGAGCTATTACGCTGGCGACGGCCTGAACAAATCTCTCGTGAAACCAGAGCGGGTCGAGGACGTGCTACGCGCGGTCCGCACCGGCCGTGCTCCCGAGCTCAAGTCCGGCGGCAAAGCGGCGGGTGGCGCTGTCGTCGTCGGTACGGGCGCGGCAGTCGTATCCCACGATGATGGGTCCGGCTGGCTGATCGGGCTCGGCGTGGCGCTCGTCTTTGTCGGCATCATCGGATTTGTCATCTGGCGCAAGCGGACCAGCATTGGCGCGAAGCTGCGCGATCTGAAGGAGCGGCTGTGATGGATTGGGCTGGTATCGGGAAGAAGAGCATCGCGCGCCGTCCATCGGGCAGAAATGCCGCCGGGCGTTCCGTTTGGAGCGTCGTGGCTCACGCTACCGCCAATTGCATCGTTGGACGATGTTAAGCTTATAATCTTCAATCGGAACCTGCATAGTTCACTGTTGTTATTCGGATCAGTGATGTGGGGTGTTGGATGAAAGCGATTTTCCGCGACTGGTACATCGTTATCACTGCCATCGTTCTCGTCCTTGGCAGCACGGTCATTGCTACCAAATTCGAGGCCCTCCCCGCCGCTGCCGAACAAACCATAGCTTCGAAGCGGGTTGCGCCCGACGGTGCGGATACCAGCCAGCCGGCGAATGCCGATCCGCATAACCACGATACGGCAAACGCGCCCCCCGCCGGGGGCGATCACTCGCAACCGGCCACGGCCGAGCCGCAAGGTCGCGCCTCGGTGGCGCAAGAAACGGCAAGCCCGGATCCAGCGGCGCTGGATTCCAGTTCAGCCCCGCCTACACCTCATCCGCCTGCGGCCGCACAGGCCCCGGCGCCGGAACAACAACCGGCTGCTCCTGCTTCTCCCGCCGCTTCTACTCCGACGCAGACGGCCGCGCCGCATGCGGGTCATGATGCGGATGCTGCGGCGCGTGATCTCAATGCCGGCCGGCAGTCGTTCCGCAAATGTCAGGCCTGCCATTCGCTCGAGCCGGGCAAGAATCTGATCGGCCCGAGCCTTGCCGCAGTGGTCGGAAGGTCGGCCGCCGAGGTAGAGGGGTTCAACT
>JAEWFF010000061.1 GCA_023388965.1 Pseudomonadota bacterium
CCGCAGCATGAGCAAGCCTGAAGACGACGAGATCGACAAGTCCTCGGCGCCACTGCTCGAGCATCTGATCGAACTGCGCTCGCGGCTCATGTGGTCGCTCGGCGGGTTCTTCATCGCTTTCCTGATCTGCTTCTATTTCGCGAAGGGGCTGTTCAACCTGCTGGTGCTGCCCTTCCAGTGGGCGACCGAATGGGCGGGGCTCGATGCTTCGAAGGTCGACCTGATCTACACCGCGCCGCAGGAATTCTTCTTCACGCAGATCAAGCTCGGCATGTTCGGCGGGCTCATCATCGCCTTCCCGCTGATCGCCACGCAGCTTTACAGGTTCGTGGCGCCGGGGCTCTACCGCAACGAGCGGATGGCGTTCCTGCCATTTCTGGTCGCTTCACCGATCCTGTTCCTGATCGGCGCGGCGCTCGTGTACTTCTTCTTCACGCCGATGGTGATGTGGTTCTTCCTGTCGATGCAGCAGGTGGGACCCGACCAGGAAATCCAGATTTCGCTGCTGCCGCGGGTGTCCGAGTATCTCGGCCTGATCATGACGCTGATCCTGGCCTTCGGGCTGGTGTTTCAGCTTCCGGTGGTCACGACGCTGATGGCCCGCGTGGGGCTGATCTCGGCGGCGACGCTGGTCGACAAACGCAAATGGGCGATCGTCATCGCATTCGTCGTTGCAGCCGTGCTCACGCCGCCGGACCCCGTGAGCCAGATCGGTCTCGCGCTGCCGACGATCATCCTCTACGAGATTTCGATCTGGCTGGTGAAGCGTATCGAGAGGACGCGGGCGCGCGAAGAGGCGAAGCGCAAGGCGAGCGAGACGGAAACGGCCGAACCGAACCCGGCTGAATAATTGTTGCTTCGGCGGGTTCGGTGTCCGGCCCTGCGTCCTTCGAGGCTCCCCTTCGACAAGCTCAGGGTCGCACCTCAGGATGAGGAAACTTGGCACTGCCCCTCACCCTTACCCATTCCGGGGCGAGCCGCGTGTCTCGCCCGTCCTTCGGACCCCCGTGAAAAACGGGGAGAGGGGGCGCCGACGTTGATGCCTCCCTCTCCCTGCTTGCGGGGAGAGGGTAAGGGTGAGGGGCAGCGTCGGCCTAGACCAACAAGGATGAGGGGCGGCACACACCCTCCCTCATCCTGAGGTGCGAGGGCAAAGCCCGAGCCTCGAAGGACGCACAACCAACACGCCCCGTCCGCTACTGACTCTTGCTTCGAATCCAATTGCGGTTTACCCCCTCGGACGCCTTTCATGGCTCACCGAGGACATTGCCACACCATGCTCGACATCAGATGGATTCGCGAAAACCCGCAGGCCCTTGCCCAGGCGCTGGAAAAGCGCGGGCAGTCCGGCGAGGCCGCGCGATCCGTCGTCGAGGACCTCATCGCCAAGGACGAAGCGCGGCGCGCGCACCTCGTCGCCCTGCAGGAGAAGCAGGAACGCCGCAATGCCGCTTCCAAGGAGATCGGCAACGCGATGCGGGCCGGAGACTCCGCGCGCGCCGAGGAACTGAAGACCGAGGTCGCGGGCATCAAGGAATTCATCCAGTCGGGCGAAGCGACCGAGCGCGAGCTCGACAAGGCGCTTGGCGATGCGCTGGCCGTGATCCCCAACCTGCCGCTCGACGACGTGCCGGTCGGCAAGGATGAGACCGACAATGTCGAGGTGCGCCGGGTCGGCGAGCCGAGGCGCTCGAACTCCTCGAAGGAGCATTTCGAACTTGGCGAGGCGCTCGGCCAGATGGATTTCGAGCGCGCAGCGAAGCTTTCCGGCGCGCGCTTCACGGTACTTTCGGGCCAGCTCGCGCGACTGGAGCGCGCGCTCGGCCAGTTCATGCTCGACCTGCATGTCACCGAGCACGGCTACACGGAAGTGCAGCCGCCGCTGCTGGTGCGCGACGAGGTGCTGTTCGGCACCAACCAGTTGCCGAAATTCGAGGAAGACCTGTTTTTCGTAAAGCATGGCGATGGCCGGCTCGGGCTCATCCCCACGGCGGAGGTTTCGCTGACCAACCTTGTCCGCGAGGAGATCGTCGCGACCGACCGGTTGCCGCTGCGCTACACCGCTCTTACGCCGTGCTTCCGCTCCGAAGCCGGTTCGGCGGGACGCGACACGCGCGGGATGCTGCGCCAGCATCAGTTCTACAAGGTCGAGATGGTCTCGATCACAGACCAGGAAAGCTCGATCGCCGAGCATGAGCGGATGACGGAATGCGCCGAGACGGTGCTGAAGCGTCTCGGCCTGCCGTTCCGTACCGTGGTGCTGTGCACCGGCGACATGGGTTTCGGTGCACGGAAAACCTACGATATCGAGGTGTGGCTGCCCGGGCAGAACAGCTATCGCGAGATTTCGTCCTGCTCGGTCTGCGGCGATTTCCAGGCGCGGCGCATGAATGCGCGCTATCGCCCGCCCGAGGGCAAGGGGGCGACGTTCGTGCATACGCTCAACGGCTCGGGCGTCGCCGTCGGCCGCGCGCTGATCGCGGTGATGGAGAATTACCAGAACGAGGACGGCTCGATCAGCATTCCTGAAGCATTGCGGCCCTATATGGGCGGTATCGAGAAGATCGAGGCTGCCTGACCATGCGTATCCTTCTGACGAATGACGACGGCATCCATGCCGAGGGTCTCCAGGTTCTGGAGCGGATCGCGCGGCAGTTCACCGACGAGGTGTGGGTGGTGGCGCCCGAGACCGACCAGTCCGGCTTCGCGCATTCGCTGTCGCTGTCCGAGCCGCTGCGCATGCGTAAGGTGCGCGACAAGCACTACGCGGTGCGCGGCACGCCGACCGATTGCGTCATCATGGGCGTGCGCAAGCTGATGCCCGAGCCGCCGGACCTGATCCTGTCGGTGTCAATTCGGGCTCCAACGTAGCCGACGACGTCACCTATTCCGGCACCATTGCCGGCGCGATGGAGGGGACGCTGCTCGGCATCCGCTCGATCGCGCTGAGCCAGGGCTATTCGGTGACGGAAGAAGGCCGCACGGTGCGGTGGGAGACGACGGAGCATCACGCGCCGGCGGTATTGCGG